>JBBTHR010000070.1:0-13870 GCA_038060295.1 Candidatus Eiseniibacteriota bacterium | reverse complement strand
CGCGGCGCGCGCCGCGTCGAGCGCGCCGGCCGAACTCGTCGTCGGCGCGCCGCCGCGCGCGCGGCTCCCGGGTGCGCCTTCGGGCGTCATTCACGTCCGCGGTCCAGCCGGCTACGCCTCCACCGCCGCTATGGAAGCGGAGGGGACCGGCTACAGGGCCGTGGCGAACGACCCCGCGCCCGCGGCCGGCTTCTACGAATTCGAGGCCGAGGGCCGGCTGCTCGCCACCGTGGCCGTGAACCTCGATCCGATCGAGAGCGACCTCGCGGCTCTCCCGGCCGATTCCATCCGCGCCGCCGCCGCGCCCGCCTCGCTTCCGCGGATCGCGATCCTCCCGAGCGCCTCCGCACTGGAACGCCACCTGCGCGCCACGCGCCGCGGGGAGGAACTCTGGCTGCCGCTGCTTCTCGTCGCGGCGCTACTCCTGGCGGGTGAACTCCTGCTCGCGAGCGCCCGGAAACTCCGCGCATGAGTCCGAACGAGGCAAAGCTCGAGTCCGAGGGACTTCACGCCAGGCTCCTGGAAGCGGTCGCGGCCCATCCCGCGACGCCGAAACTCCTCGATCGGGCGAGGGCCGAGGCCGCCATCGGCGCGGGGATCCCCCGCGCGGGCGTGCGCGTTCGCGGCACCGCGGGGAGCGTGGCCGCCATCCTGACGTCGCTTCTCGCGCGCGAGTCGGGCTTCCCGATCGCGGTGGTGACTCCCGATCTCGATCGCGCCGAGTCGTGGCGCGACGACCTGGCGGCGTTCCTGGGCCCCGATCGCGTCGTCTATCTTCCGCCGCTCGACGTCGTGCCGTGGAGTCATCAGACGCCGACCGCTCCCGTGCGCGACGAGCGACTCGACGGCCTGGCGCGACTCACGGACGCCTCGCCTCCGGTCGCGGTCATTCCGGCCGCGGCGCTCCATCGCCTCGTCCCGCGCCCCGCCGCGCTTCGCGGCCGCGCGTTCACCGTTCATCGCGGATGGCAGGGAGACCCGCGGGACGTCCTGGGACGCCTCGTTCTCCTCGGCTACCGCCCGGTGAGCGAGGTGAGCGAATCGGGCGAGATCAGCCGGCGGGGCGGCATCGTCGACGTCCATGGGCCGGGCATGGAAGAGCCGGTCCGCCTCGAGTTCGACGGCGACGAGATCGCCTCGCTCCGGAGTTTCGCTCCGGCGACGCAGCGCTCGACCGGCACCCTCGACTCCATCCGGATCGTGCCGGCGCGCGAACTGCTCTACGCCGACGATCTCGATGAGCGACTTCGCCCCTTCGGCCGCGGCGCCCTGGCGTCGGGCGAGGAGGCGAGGCGGCTCCGCGATCTCGTCTCCGAGGGGATCTACTTCGAGGGGGCCGAATGGCTGGCGCCCCACCTCGGCCTCGAGCTCGGCTCGCTCCTGGAGCATCTTCCGAAAGGAACGATCCTCTGGATGGAGGAGCCCGCCGCGGTGGAGCGGGAGCTGGAGCAGGTGGAGCGGGAGGCGGAGCGGCTGGAGGGCGCCGCGCGGGAGCGGAATCCGCTCCTGCCGCCGCGCGAGACGCTCTTCGAGAATCCGGAGCGCGTGGCGGAGCGGCTTCGCGGCTATCCGCGTTTCGAGTCGGCGGTCACCGGAAAGGACATGAAGGAGAGCGGAGACGTCGTCGGCTTCGACGCCCGCCCGCAGCCGGCCTTCGGCAGAAAACTCGATCTCCTCCGCGGCGAGCTGAAGCGGCTGGGCGAAGTCGGCTACCGGCGATCCATCGTCTGCGACAACCGGGGTCAGGCAGACCGCCTCGAGGAACTCCTTGGCGACGACCTGGCGACGATCGAGGTCGGTTCGCTGGTCGGAGGTTTCGTCCTCCCGGCCGCGCGCGTAGCCGTCTTCACCGATCACGAGATCTTCGCCCGCTACCGCCGCCGCCGCGGACGGCGCCTCCGTCCCTCGGCCGCCGCCATGCGCGAACTGCTCACGCTGGCGCAGGGCGACTACGTCGTCCATCTCGATCACGGCATCGGCGCCTACCGGGGCCTCCAGCGCCTGCAACTCGACGGGCAGGAGACCGAGTGCATCCAGATCGACTACGCGGGCGGGGACCGCCTCTTCGTCCCGATCGACCAGCTCGGCCTCATCGAGCGATACGCCGCCGAGGAGGGACACGCGCCGACGATCCACCGGCTCGGCGGCACGACCTGGGCGCGGACGAAGGCGAAGACGAAGAAGGCGATCGCCGACATGGCCGAAGAGCTCCTCCGCCACTACGCCGCGCGGAAGGCGCACCCCGGCCACGCCTACCCGTCCGACACGCCGTGGCAGCGAGAGCTGGAATCGTCCTTCGTCTACGACGAGACACCCGACCAGCTCCGCGCCATCGACGACGTGAAGCGCGACATGGAATCGTCCAGGCCGATGGACCGCCTCATCTGCGGCGACGTCGGCTACGGCAAGACCGAGGTGGCGATTCGCGCCGCGTTCAAGGCGATCCAGGACGGGAAGCAGGTCGCCATCCTGGTGCCGACGACGGTCCTGGCGCAGCAGCACGGCGTCACCTTCTCCGAGCGGCTGGCCGACTACCCGGTGCGCATCGAGGTCCTCTCCCGCTTCCGGAACGCGAAGGAGCAGGCGGAAGTCGTGGAGAAACTCGGGCGCGGCGAGGTCGATCTCATCATCGGCACGCACCGTCTCCTCTCGAAGGACGTCCGCTTCTCGAACCTGGGCCTGGTGGTCATCGACGAGGAGCAGCGCTTCGGCGTGAAGCAGAAGGAGAAGATCCGGACGCTGGTGGAGACGGTCGACGTCCTCACCCTCACGGCGACGCCGATCCCGCGCACGCTCCACCTGAGCCTCCTGGGCGCGCGCGACATGTCGGTGATGACGACCCCCCCGCGCGGGCGCTACCCGATCAAGACCGAGATCGTGGAGACGAACCGTGAGGTGATCCAGGACGCGCTCCTCCGCGAGGCCGACCGCGGCGGGCAGTCGTTCTTCGTCCACAACCGCGTCGAGACGATCGACCAGCAGGCGCACTACCTCCAGAGCATCGTCCCGCAGCTCCGCTACGGCGTCGCGCACGGGCAGATGAAGGACACGCAGCTGGAGAAGGTGATGCGCGACTTTCTGGAACGGCGCATCGACGTGCTCGTCTCCACCCTCATCATCGAATCGGGGCTCGACATCCCGACCGTGAACACGATGCTCATCAATCGCGCCGATGCGCTGGGGCTGGCGCAGATCTATCAGTTGCGCGGCCGGATCGGGCGCTCGCATCACCAGGCGTTCTGCTACCTCCTGGTGCCGCCGGGGAAGGTCCTGGCGGAAGACTCCGAGAAGCGCCTCCGCGTGATCGCGGAGCACGAGGAGCTGGGCGCGGGGCTCCAGATCGCCATGCGCGACCTGGAAATTCGCGGAGCGGGGAATCTCCTGGGTCCCCAGCAGCACGGCTTCATGACCAGCGTCGGGTTCGATCTCTATTGCCGCATGGTGGACGAGGTGGTGCAGGAGCTGAAGGGGACGGCGGTGGAGCAGCGGCCGGAGCCCGAGGTGGCGAGCGACCTCCCCGCCTTCGTTCCCGAGGAGTACATCACCGATCGCGACGAGAAGCTGGACGTCTACCGGCGCCTGGCCGCCACCAGCGACGCGGCGGCGCTCGAAGCGCTGGCGTCGGAGCTGCGCGACCGCTTCGGCGCGCCGCCCCCCGAGGTCGAGCAGCTCCTCGCGCTCAAGCGGCTCCGCCTCCTGGGGCGCGACGCCGGAGCGACGCGGCTCCGGGTGCGCCGCGAGCGGCTTGAGCTGGAGTTCGGGGAGCCGCTGGGGCGCCAGCGAGCGCTCGCCCTCGTCACCTCCATCCAGGCGAAACTGGAGTTCGCCGACAGCGCCCGGATCCTCCGCGTGACCAAGCCGGGAGATCCGGTCTTGTTGGCGACAAACATCTTGCGGCAGTTGGGGCCTCTTGGTAGCGTTTCGCCTCTTCCTTCCCCCACGGGCACCGCCTGAACCGCCCGGCCTTAACGGGGTATAAGTGCCAAATGGAACTGAAGTTGCGTAGCAACCACCCAGGAGACTTGGGGGCGGGTCGAGGTCGGCCCTTCCCAGCCAGCCGTGAATAGAAACCGAGCGCGAACCACTCCGATCCGGGCGATCGCCACGCTCCTTCTCTCCACGACCATGGTCTGCGCGCTCGCGTCGGCCGCCGAGGCGAAGACGCCCCCGGCGCTCCGCGGGGCGATCGCGACGGTGGGGGGGCGGAGCGTCGAGGCAATCGACATTCAGCGCGCCGCGCTGGCCCTGGGGCTGGAGCCGCCGCGGGGCATGACGCCGCGCGCCTGGCGCCGCACGCTGCTCGATCGCTGCGTCGACCGGGAACTCCTGGCGCTCGAGGCGGAGCACCGCGCGCTTTTCGACGATCCGGACGTGCGCCGCGCGGTCACCGAGCGCGAGTTCGACATTCTCATGGGCCTGCTCTACGAGAAGGTCCTCCTTCCGGGGATCGTCCCGAGCCCGGCGGAGTTCGACTCGATCAAGAACTCGGGCCGCTACCGGTGGCTCGACCTCCACTACATCCTGGTGCGCGGCGACCCGGCGGGGCGCCTCGGCGTCGCCGTGCGGATCGCCGATCGGGCGCGCCACGGAGCGCGCTGGGACTCGCTGGCGAAGATCTACAGCGGACACCCCCCGTCCGCCGCGGCGGGCGGCCGCTTCGGTCCCGTGCTGGTGAAGGATCTGGAGCCGGTGTCCCAGGACTCGATCGCATCCGCGAAGCCGGGTGATATCTTTGGCCCCTATTCCGGGCCCTACGGACACGAGCTCTATAAGGTTGGGGGCTGGATCGAAGTCGGCGACGATTCGCTGGCGCGGCTCCTCGTGGACGAACGGACGCGCCAGATCAATCAGCGCTACTACGACCGGGTTCTCCGGAAGTACCACTTCGCCGCCGACTCGCTGAACGCGAGGTTGGCGATGGCGACCTTCCGGAGCGAATCGACCGACTCCATCCTCGCGTCGCTCCGGCCCGATGGGACGCGCGCGGGGCTAGGTATTCGCCCGGCGGTCGGAATCGTGGCCCGTGCCGACGGCGTCGCGATCACCATCGCCGACATCATCCGCTTCGTCCGCCCGGCCACGGATGCGTACGGCCGGGTTCGCGTCCACGAGTTCGGCGACATGGTGACGCTGGCGGCGCGCGCGGTCCTGCACGAGCTGATCGTCCGCGACGCGCGCGAGTGGGGGCTGGACAAGGATCCCCTGGTGGCGCGCCGGCTCCGGCTTTGCCGCGACGAGGTCGCGACGAAGACGATGGTGGAGCGGGCTCGTCCGGCCGATCCGAGCGCGAGCGCGCTCCGCGCCTTTATCGAGAAGAACGCATCCCGCTACCAGCGCCCCGCGGCGCGCGTGGCGCGCGTGGCTATGTTCTCCAGCGCCGACAGCGCCCGCGAGGCGCTGAAGTCCTGGAACGGAATTGGATTTCCATCCGATTCCACGCTTCAGTCGAGGGGATTCCTGATCCGGAACCATGTCAGGACGGGAGGGCTCTTCCCCCGGCAAGTCGCCACGCTGTCGGTTCCCGAAGCGAGCACCGATCCGATCAGCCTCAGCCTCCGGGCCCTCGCCGCCGGGCAGTTCGCGCCGGCGACCGAGACGGTCCAGGGATGGGCGGTCGCCATGATGACCGGCCGTGAAGAGGCCGCCCCGCTTTCCCCGGAAGAAGCCGCGCCCCGCGCCCTGCGCGATTGGCGAGAGGAGATGGAGAACCAATGGGTAATCGATCAGCTGGAGCGGCTCCGGGCGAAGACCCCGGTCAACGTGGTCCCCGCGCGTCTCGAAGCGGTTCGCCTGGCGCCCACGGCGCCTGGCGCGCCGGCGTCGAAGAAACGAGCCGCCCGATGATCCGCGCCGCCGGCCCTGGTCGCGGGGCTTCCCTCGTTCGCGCCGGGGCGGCGATCGTTCTGGCCGCGGCGGCGCTGGCCCTCCTTGCCGGTTCCGGGGAACGCGTCGGCGCCGCGGAGCGGATCGCGGCGATCGTGAACAAGAACGTCATCCTGGCGTCGGAGGTGGACGAGCGATTCCAGCAGGCCGCCGCGCGGTTCAGCGTCGACCCGCGCGACTCCGCCTCCATCGCGAAGCTCCGCCGGAACATCATCGATCAGCTGGTCGAGAACCAGGTCGTGTTGGCCGAAGCGGTCCGCCTCGGCATCACCGTGTCGCCCCAGGACGTCCAGGCGGCCGTGGACCGCGAGATCGGCGGGCTACGAGAGCGGCTCGGTGGCGACGCCGGCTTCAGCCGAGCGCTGGAGCAGGAGCGGATGACCGAGGCCGATCTCCGCAAGCGCTACGAGCCGGACGTTCGCGAGCAGCTCCTCGTCTCGCGGGTGGTCAGCCGCGAGGTCCAGAGCAAGACGACCGTGACCGACGCGGAGATCCGCGCCTACTTCGAGTCGAACCGCGATTCGATCGGGAAGCGGCCGGAAGAGCTGAAGCTGGCCCACATCCTCATCGCCTTCGAGGCCGATTCGGCCCAGGCCAAGCGCACCCGCGCACGCGCCGACAGCATCCGCGCGCTCATCGTGAAGGGGCGCCCCTTCGAGGAGGCCGCGCGCCAGTTCTCGGACGACCCGAGCGGCCAGCGCGGCGGCGACCTCGGCTCGTTCGGGCATGGCGACATGGTGCCGGAGTTCGAGGCGGTCGCCTTCTCGCTCAAGCCGAACGAGATGAGCCAGCCGGTCCGCACGCGCTACGGCTATCACATCATCAAGGTCGAGTCGCATCAGGCGAAGACCGATTCGACCAAGGAGTCGGTCCGCGCCCGCCACGTCATGATCGGCATCCGCCCGACCCCGCCCGACGAGGAGCGCGCCCGGAAGCGCGCGCTGGTCTATCGCGACTCGCTGATGCGGGGAGCCGATTTCGCGGCCATGGCGCGGCGGCATTCGATGGACACCGCGACGAAGGACTCGGGCGGCGTCCTGGGGGACATCTCGGTCGCGAGCTTGCCGGACAATCTCCGGGAGGTCCTCACCGGGCTCAGCCTGAACGAGATCAGCGTGCCGGTGAAGCGGGATGCCGGTTATCACGTCTTCAAGCTTCTCGGGCGCGTCGCGGAAGAGGACTTCAAGTTCGACGACATCAAGGAAGACCTGCGCCAGGTGGTTCTGAACAAGAAGCTGGAGGAGTCGTACCGACGCTGGTACGAACGCGTCAAGAAGACCGTCACGATTGAGATCAAGGACTAGCGCCGGGAGGCACGCACTCGTGTCGCCGCGTCGTCCCACGCTCCTTATCACCTGCGGCGACCCCGCGGGGATCGGCCCCGAGATCGTCGCCCGCGCCGTCGCGTCGACGTCGCTCCGGCGTGTCGCGCGGTTGGCGGTCGTGGGAGATCCCGAGATCTTCGAGCGCGCCCTCCATCGCACCGGCGCCCGAGCCCGGCTCCGCGTCGTCCGGCCCGAGTCGTTCGACCCGCGCGACGACGCTCCCGGCATCCCGTTTCTCGTCTCGAGCGACGAGGGGTGGATCTCCATCAGCCCCGGACACGCCTCGGCCGGCTCCGGCCGCGCGGCGGCTCGGGCCATCGAGACCGCGGCCCGTCTGGCGCTGGAGCGACGCGTCGACGGCATCGTCACCGCGCCGATCTCGAAACACGCGCTCCACATGGCCGGCTACCCGCATCCCGGGCACACCGAGTTCCTCGGCTCCCTCGCGGGCGTGCCCGAGACCCGCATGCTCTTCGTCACGCGCCGCTTCCGGCTCGTCCTCGCGACCGTGCATCTGGCGCTTCGCGACGTGCCGGGCGCTCTCTCGAAGCCGTCGCTCGTCCGGACGATCGAGTTCGCCGCCGCGGCGCTGCGGAATTTCCGCTGGGGAAGCCGCCGCGCCATCGCGCTCTTGGGGCTCAACCCGCACGCGGGCGAGGAGGGGCTCTTCGGCGACGAGGAGGAGCGCTTCATCGCCCCGGCCATTCGCGAGGCGCGCGAGCGCGGCATCTCCGCCGAGGGGCCCTATCCCGCCGACACCTTCTTCTCGCGCCACGCCGGACGGAAGGATTTGGGCGCCGTGATCGCCATGTACCACGATCAGGGACTCATCCCGGCGAAGGCCGACGGCGTCGGCGGCGCCGCGAACGTGACCCTGGGGCTTCCCTTCGTCCGCTCCTCGGTAGATCATGGCACCGCGTTCGACCGCGCCTGGAAGGTTTCCAGGAGCGCCGCGAACCGTCCCGACCCGGCGGGGCTCGCGACCGCCATTCGAGTCGGCGCCGATCTCACGCTTCGCGCCGGGCGCCGCCCCCTGGAGTGGTCATGGCCCTGATCCGCCTGGAGCACGTCACCAAGGTCTACCGGGACCGCATCGCGCTGAGCGACGTCACCCTCTCGTTCGAGGCGGGCGAGTGGGTTCTGGTGGCCGGGCCGAGCGGCGCCGGGAAGAGCACCCTGCTTCGCGTTCTGGCTCTGGCCGAGAAGCCGACGAGCGGGCGCGTCGAGGTCGATCCGATCGCGGTCATCGAGGCGCCTTCGGCCCCCGCCGAGCCCGCTTCTCCGCCGCCGCCGCATCGCCGGCGCGTCCCGGCGAGTCTCGTCCGCCGCCACATCGGCATCCTGGGCCAGGAGTTTCGCCTCCTGCCCGACCGGAACATCTTCGAGAACGTGGCCATCTCCTGCAACATCGGCGGCATCTGGGACCGCGCGCAGATCCGCGAGCGGATCAACCCGCTCCTCGACCAGATGGGAATTCGCGGCGTGGAGGCGCTCTTCCCGAACGACCTCTCGGCGGGACAGAAGCAGCGCGTGGCGCTGGCGCGGGCCATGGCGCGGCATCCGAGGATCCTCCTCGCGGACGAGCCGACCGGGAATCTCGACCCGAGCTCCGCGGCGCAGATCTTCGCACTCCTGCGCGAGATTCGAGAGCGCGGGACCCTCGTCGTGATCGCGACCCACGCGGAGGAGTGGATCCGCCGCTATCCCGGCCGCGTCATCCGCGTCGAGCGCGGGCTCCTCCGATCCGACGGACCGGAAGGAGCGGCGGCATGATCGGCCCCATCAAGTTCATCGGCCGCGAGCTCTGGCGCGGCGTGGTGCAGCATCGGGCGCTGACGCTCACCAGCGTCCTTTCGATGTCGGCGATCCTCCTCATCTTCCTCTTCTTCATGATGGTGCTGCAGACCGTCGACCGCTACACGGGCGAGTTGGAGTCGCGCGAGGAGATCTCGGTCTTCCTGAACGAGGGACTCTCGAAGAGCGAGGTCTCGCACACCGCGGCCGCGCTCCGCGCGCTGGATGGCGTCGATAGTGTCCGCTACGTCAGCAAGGATGAGGCGTGGGAGTCGTTCCGCGCCGACATCTCCGACGAAGCGCTGATCCAGTCGGTCGGGTCGAATCCGCTCCCCGCCTCGTTCATCATCCGCCCCGCGCCTCCCGCGCGAAACGCCGACGGCGTGCGCGGCATCGCGCGCGCGGCCGAGACCGTTCCCCACGTGGAGGACGTCCGCTACGCCGGAGAGTGGGTCCTTCGCGCCGAGCAGGTCGTGGGAACGCTGAAGCGAATCGGCGCGGCGGTCGGCCTCATCGTGCTGGTCGGTGTTCTCTTCGTGGTCGGCGCGACGACGCGCCTCGCGGTGCAGGCCCGGCTCGATTCGGTCCACCTCGTCCGTTCGCTGGGGGGCGGCTTCCTCTTCACCGAGGCCCCCTATCTCGTGGAGGGATTCGTCCTCGCCTCGCTCTCCTCGGTCCTCACGATCGCCGTGGCGCGGCTCGTCCACGACAGCCTGGCCGACGGGCTCTTCCGCCTGCTCTTCCTGCCGGCGCCGACGCTCCTCGCGTTCGTGGCCGTGAGTGGGCTCCTGGGCCTCCTCGGGAGCTGGATCGCGGTCGCGACCCTTCCGAGGAAATGGCTACTCTAGCCGCGCGCCTCCCCGGCGCAGCCAGGCTTCCGCTCCTCGCGGCTCTCCCCGCATCGCTCCTTTCGGCGCTTCTGGCGCTCCTCCTCGGCGCCGCCTTCGCCGCGCCTCCCGCGCTCGCGCAGACGGCCCCTTCCGATTCCGCCGGCGCCGCGCGCGAGCGAGCGCGAACGGACACCGAGATCGAGGGCCAGCGCCGCGAGTTGGAATCGCTCCGCCAGGAGCTGGATCAGCGGCGCGAGCGCTCCAAGGAACTGAAGGGGAAGGAGAAAAACCTCCTCGGCCAGTTGCGCGAGACGGAGAAGAATCTTCAACTGACGATGCGCTACCTGAACGCGCTCCAGAAGCGGGAGCGCGCGCTTCAGGGAGACCTGGGCGACGCCACGTCGGAGCTGGCGCGGACGGCGGTGCAGCTGGAGACGGAGCGGCGGCGGCTGGGGTGGCGCCTCCGGGAGATCTACAAGCGCGGCCGCTCCTGGGAGCTGGAGCACGTCCTGACCGCCCGTTCGTTCGGCGAACTGGTGGCGCGGAGCTACTACATGGCCCGGATCGCGAAGGAGGATCGCTCGCGGATGCTCCTGACCCAGGCGCGGCGCGTGGAAGTGCAGGACAACAAGACCCGCCTGGAGGCAAGAAAGCGCGAGATCGACCGGCTCCAGGCCGAGACCAATCGGGAGCGCCGGGCGCTGGCCAGCCTGACCGGGGAGCGCCGCCGGCTCCTGCAGCGAATCCGCTCCGATTCGAAATCGAACGAGCAGGCCTCCGCCGAGCTGGAGCGGGCCCGGAAGCGGATTCTCGGACTCATCGAGACTTTGGAACGGCAGCGAATCGCCCGCGAGCGCGGCGCGCCCAGCGGGGAGGCTCCGCTCCTGGGCGATTTTGGGAGGAACCGGGGGCGGCTCCCCTGGCCCGCGAACGGCAAGGTGGCCCGCGGTTTCGGCCAGCAGACGAACCCCCGTTTCGGCACCACTACCTTTAATAGCGGGATCGACATCGCCGCCTTGTTCGGGACCCCGATCACGGCCGTTTCCAGGGGCCGGGTGGAGTACGTCAACTGGCTCGAGGGGTACGGCAAGTGTGTTATCCTCAATCATGGCGGCGCTTACTACACGCTCTACGCCCACGCTTCCGAGATCACCGTCCCGGTCGGCAAGGAAGTTGCCGCCGGGGAGACCATTGGCCGGGTGGGGGATACCGGCTCCACCTCCGGAACGGTGCTCCATTTCGAGATTCGCCGGGGAAAAGAAGCCCTGAACCCCCTCGAGTGGTTCCGGTGAGCCCCACCTCATGCCTCCAAACACGGTCCAGCATCAAGAGGAAGCAGTAGCCTACCTCGTCGCCTCTCTGAGGGGCGGACACGTCGGGCATGCGTACCTCTTTCATGGCCCCGCCGGCGTCGGGAAGACCCGCGCCGCGCTCTGGTTTGCGCGCGCCATCCTCTGCGAGACGCCGCTCCCGGATGCCGGGCCCTGCGACGGCTGCCCCTCGTGCGTGGCGAGCGCCGCGCTCCGCCATCCCGACCTGGAACTCCTTGTGCCGCTCCCATCGTTCCGCACCGAGGGACGGACGGAGAAGCAGGCCGACGAGGCGCGCTCCGAGGCGAGGGCGGGAGTGCGGGGGCGCTACGCGCGCGAGCCCTTCTTCGCCCCCTCGTTCGCGAAGCAGCCGGTCCACACGGTGGAGGACCTGGCACGCGCGAAGCAGTTCCTCTCCCTCACGCCGCAGCGCGACGGGGGGGCGAAGGTCTTGATTGTGAAGGGGGCCGAGGCGATGACGGGCCCCGCGGCGCATGCCTTCCTGAAAATTCTGGAAGAGCCGCTGCCGAATCGCGTGCTGATCCTGGGCGCGCGACAGATCCGAGCGCTCCTGCCGACGATCGCCTCCCGCTGCCTTCACGTTCGGTTCCGCCCCCTGCCCGAGGCGTTCCTGGTCCGGGCGCTGGAAGAGCGCGGCGTCACGAAGGGAACGGCGCGGCTGGCTGCGGCGCTCTCCCAGGGGAGCCTGGGCCGCGCCATCGCGCCGTTCGAGGCTCCGTTGGACGCGACCGGCGCGGCGCCGGAGGAGGCCGACTTCGCGAAGCTCCGCGCGGTGGCGAAGGAACTTTTCGTCCGCCCCGGCTCGCCCGCGATTTTGGGTACCCTCCGCCGAGGGCGGATGGAGCGCGACCGCGGCCGCTTTCTCTCGGCCGTCTCGCTGGCCATCCATTACTACCGCGACGTCCTCCGGCTGAAAGTCATCGGCGAGGGGATCGCGCTGGCGAACGAGGACTGGAAGCGGGAGATCGTGGCCGATGCCGCGTCGCTCCCCCTTCCGGCACTCTCGCGCCGAATTCGAATTCTCGAGGAGATCGCGGCGGCGGTGCAGTCGAACGTGACCGCCGCGTACGCCGTCGCTTCCGCTCAGCACCGGATGGGGCTGGGCGCCGCCTGATCCACCATCGACCGAACTGAGGCCCCGCCGCGGCGGGGAGAGACCGATGAACGAACCGCTCGCCACGGCCGGCGCCGTGGCTGATCCGAAATTCGCGCCGGCAGAAGCCCATGAAATACTCGAGGTCGTCTTCAAGGCGCGCCGCCGCGAGTACTACGCGAATCCTAAAGAGGTCCCACTCCGCGGTGGAGACTGGATCGTGGTCCAGGCCGAGCGCGGCGAAGATCTCGGTAAAGTCCACCACACGCACGAGTGGGTGAAGCGGAATCATCTCCCGGGAAACCTCCGCGTCGTGATCCGCCAGGCGCGCCCCGAGGACCTGGAGCGCCTGGAGCAGAACCGCGCCAAGGAAGCGCGCGCGTTCCAAACCTGCAAGGAACGCGTCCTCCAGCGCGAGATCGAGATGAAACTGGTCGACTGCGAGTACCAGTTCGACGGAAACCGCATCACTTTCTTCTTTACCGCCGAGAAGCGGGTCGATTTCCGCGACTTGGTGAAGGACCTGGCCGCCGTCTTCCGGACACGGATCGAGCTGAGGCAGATCGGCGTTCGCGACGAGTCGGGGCGAATCGGCGGGATGGGCACGTGCGGCCGGGAGCTCTGCTGCGCGACCTGGCTCCGCGACTTCGAGCCGATCACGCTCAAGATGGCGAAGGACCAGGGTCTCTCGCCCAGCCCGTCGAAGATCTCGGGCGCCTGCGGGCGGCTGAAGTGCTGCCTGCGGTACGAGCTCGATTTCTACAAGGGGGCGGCGCGGGAATTCCCGAAGATCGGAAGCCAGCTGGAGCTGGAAGGGGTCGCCTACGAAGTCGGCCGCGTCGATATCTTCCACCGGACGCTGACGCTCCACGACGAGGCGGGGAAGCCGAACGTCGTGATGATGGACGAACTCCCCAGCGGAACGAAGATCACGGGCCCTTCGCGCGACCGGCGGAAGGGGTGCGACAAGCAGGGGTGCGGCTCGCGAGGCGCCAAGCCGGGCGACGGAGGCCACGACGATGCCGCCGCCGGGCCTGCCGGGTCTGCCGGGTCTGCCGGGCCGGGCACGCCGGACCGCCCGGGACGTCCCGAGCGGGGTGAACGCCGCGATCCGAGGCGGAGCACCGGGCGACCGGAGCGTCCCGAATCGCGCCAGGGCGCGCCGCGGCCGGAGTCGCCGCGGCCGGAATCACCGCGCCGGGAATTGCCAAGCCGGGAATTGCCAAGCCGGGAATTGCCAAGCTCCGACGCTCCGCGCGTGGAGCCACCGCGTTCTGTATCGCCGCGACCCGACGTTCGGCCCGCGGGACGTTCCGACATGCTGCGCTCCGACGGACGCTCCGACCAGCGAGGCGGAATCTCGGCCGGAGGCGGCGAGCGCCGCCGGGGTCGCCGTCGTCGCGGTGGTGGATCGCGCGGCGGGCGCGTGCCCGGTGCGGGGCCGGGGAACAGTTCGGGCGGCGGATCGGGGAACGGCCCAGCCGAAGGTTCTTCGGGCGGTTCTTCCGACGGCCCGCCGGGCGGCCCCTCCGACTCGGGGCAGGGCCAGGGCGAATGAACAAGTTCTACATCACCACCGCCATCGACTACGTGAACAGCATCCCCCACCTGGGG
>JBBTHR010000069.1:0-30086 GCA_038060295.1 Candidatus Eiseniibacteriota bacterium | reverse complement strand
GGAGGGCGCCGCCTCCATCGGCGACCTCCGCTTCCACGCCCGCGCCATCCCGTTCCGGCATGGAGAGAAGGAAGTCCGGGCCGAGTTCTCCATTCGCGTTCCCTACCAGCAGGTCAAGTTCCTCCCCAGGGATTCCGTGCTTCAGGCCGACCTCCGGGTCACGGTCCAGCTGCGGTCGATGTCGGGCAAGGTCGTGGTGCAGCAGCAGCAGACGGCCGTGCTTCAGGTGATGGATCGTACCGTGGCGGGAGATTCGCTGCTGGGGGAAATCTACTCGGTCGGGCTGGCGGCGCCGTCGGGCCAGTACAAATTCCGTGTCCTGGTGGAGGATCTGAACGTCGCCCGGCGCGGTCTCGTCTACGTCATGAAGAATCAGAAGCGCCAGGGCGAGGTGAACGGCGTCGTCGACCTCGGAAAATGGCTCTTCGCGAAGCCCTCGCTGAGCGGGATCCTCCCGGCCTGGTCGATTGCGCCGCGAACGGAGGAGAGCCGCTTTGGGAAGGGGCCTTACGAGGTCCTGCCGCAGCCGAGCGGGTTCTACGGGCTCTATCGGGACGTCTTTTCGGCCTACTACGAGATCCAAGACGCGCCGCCGCCGCCGGAGGGAAGGCGCTACAGCCTCACCTCCCGCATCGTGGCGGCGGCGGGCGACACGATCTTCACCTCCCGCGACTCCCTCCGGGTCACGGAAGGGGAGGCCTGGCCGCACGCGCTGGCGATCGACCTCTCCGCCATCCCGGCGGGGCATTACTCGTTCCATCTCTCCCTGGAATCGTCCGACCGCGGCGCGCGGCCGGCGACGAGCATGACGGAGTTCGACGTGCTCTGGAACGCCGAGTCGTGGACGCCCTACGCGGCCGACGGCTTCGAGGTCGCGGCCAAGGTGCTTCTCTCGGCCGAGGACGAGATCGCCTTCCGGCGGCTCCCCATGGGTGCGAAGGAGATTCGGATCCAGGAACTCTGGCGATCGGTCGACCCGACGCCGGAGACGGCGGAGAACGAGACGTACGAGGAGTTCCTGCGTCGCGTGGAGCACGCGAACGTCAATTACACGGTCTTCGAGCGGGGGGTGTTCACCGACCGTGGCCGGGTCTATGTCCGCTTCGGAGAGCCCGACGAAGTGCGGATCGAGCGGCTCCCGGTGGACAACAAGACGCTCGGATTCGCGATCAGCGGCGAGATTCCCCGGGAGGCGGAGAGCCAGGTCTCCAAGCAGAATGCCGGCATCGTCGACATGCGCCCCTTCGAGATCTGGTCGTATCAGCTCCGGGGGAGGGAGATTGCCGCGCGACGAGGGCTCAGCGAGACGAACAACGCGCTCAAGTTCGTCTTCGTGGACGAACAGGGGTACGGCGACTATATTCTGCGCTATTCCTCCACGTCGGGCATGCGCTGAGGGGCTTCGCCCCGGTCCGTTGGTCGCCCTTGACTTGGGCCCCCCACGGGCCTAGAATCGCCCGCTCTAAGTCCATCGATAAAAACGACTTATGATTCGAGTGGAGGGGGCGTTTCGATGCGTGTCGGAGTCCTGACGGGGGGCGGCGACTGCCCCGGCCTGAACGCGGTGATCCGCGCCGTCGTGAAGCGCGCGATCAAGACGTACGGCTGGGAGGTCGCGGGCATTCGCCACGGGTGGCGGGGACTCCTCATCGAGGAGATCGATCCCCTCGGCCTCGGGGACGTCGTCGGGATCCTGCCGCGCGGCGGAACCATCCTCGGGACTTCTCGGACGAACCCCTACAAGGACCCGCAGGGCGAGGCCAAGATCCGCGCGGCGCTCGAGAAGCACGCGATCGGCGCGCTCATCGCCATCGGCGGGGAAGACACGCTGGGCGCCGCGAACAAGCTGGCGGCGGCCGGGCTTCCCGTGGTCGGCGTCCCGAAGACCATCGATAACGACGTGAGCGGCACCGACTACACGTTCGGATTCGACACGGCGCTCACCATCGCCACCGAGGCAATCGACCGCCTCCACACCACGGCGGAATCTCACGATCGCGTGATGGTCGTCGAGGTCATGGGCCGCCACGCCGGGTGGATTGGCCTCGAATCGGGAATCGCGGGCGGGGCCGATCTGATCCTCATTCCGGAATTCCCCGTCACCATTCGGGAGATCTGCGAAGTCGTTCGCCGGCGCCATGACCAGGGGAAGAGCTTCAGCATCGTCGTCGTCTCCGAGGGGGCCCGGGTCTCGGACAACGAGGGGAAGTCGATCTTCGTGCCGGGCGACAAGCGGGACGCCTTCGGCCACGTCCGCCTGGGCGGGATCGCTCCCACGATCGCGGACTTGATCGAGGCGGGAACCGGATTCGAAACCCGATACACCGTGCTGGGACACATCCAGCGGGGCGGCTCGCCCACGGCATTCGACCGGGTCCTCGGCTCGCGATTCGGCGTGGCGGCGGTGGACGCGGTGGCGCGGCGCGGTTTCGGCCGCATGGTCGCCATCCAAGGAACGCAGATCGTGGACCTTCCCCTCGCCGAGGCGGTCGGATCCATGAAGGTCGTCGGCCCGGAGCTCTACGAAACGGCCCGGGTCTTCTTCAGCTAGGGAAAGGGGAATACCGTGCGTGTCGGCATCAACGGATTCGGCCGGATCGGGCGCCTCGTCGTTCGTGCGGCCTTGAAGCGGAACGCGACGATCGAGTTCGTCGCCGTCAACGACGTCACCGACGCGAAGAGTCTCGCCCATCTGCTCACGTACGATTCGATCCACGGGCCGCTCCCCGAGCGGGTGGAGGTCGTCGACGGTGCGCTGCGCGTCGGCGGCGCCACGATCCGCTGCCTGAGCGAGATGAATCCCGCGGCGCTCCCCTGGAAGGAGCTCGGGGCCGACGTGATCCTCGAGTGCACCGGAAAATTCACCGACCGTGACAAGGCGGCGGTGCATCTCCTGTCGGGAGCGAAGCGGGTCCTGGTCTCCGCCCCGTCGAAGGGCGCCGACGCGACGTTCGTGATCGGCGTGAACGAGAAAACGTTCGACCCCTCGAAGCACCAGATCGTCTCCATCGCGTCCTGCACCACGAACTGCCTGGCGCCGGTGCTTTCGGTCCTGGACGAGACCTTCGGGATCGAGCGCGGGCTCATGACGACCGTGCACGCCTACACGAACGATCAGCGAATCCACGACGCGCCGCACAAGGACCTGCGGCGCGCGCGGGCGGCGGCGCTCTCCATGATCCCGACGAGCACCGGCGCCGCGAAGGCGATCGGGCTCGTGATCCCGTCGCTGCAGGGAAAGCTGGACGGCGTGGCCGTGCGCGTTCCCGTGGCGAACGGGTCGCTCATCGACGTCACCCTGAACGTCACGAAGCCTGCGACGGTCGCCGCGGTCAACAGCGCCGTGAAGCAGGCCGCGGACGGCCGGCTGAAGGGCATCGTCCAGTACACGGAAGATCCCATCGTGTCGTCCGACATCGTCGGCAATCCGCATTCGGCCGTCTTCGACGCGCCGCTCACCATGGTCTCGGGCGACCGCTTCGTGAAGGTGCTCGCCTGGTACGACAACGAGTGGGGTTTCTCGAACCGGATGGTGGACGCCCTCCTTCTCCTCGGACGGGCGTAGGGAGGCGATCATGAGTTTCCGCACGCTCCGTTCGCTCGACGTCGCCGGGCGCCGCGTCTTCGTCCGGGTGGACTTCAACGTTCCGCTCGCCGCCGACGGCTCGGTTTCGGACGCTTCGCGCATCGAGGCGACTCTTCCGACGCTGCGGTACCTCCTGGGGAAGAACGCGCGCCTGGTGATCGCGTCGCACCTCGGCCGTCCCAAGGGGAAGCGCGACCCGAAGCAGAGCCTGAAGCCGGTGCGGGAGCGGCTCGAGAGATTCCTGCGCCAGCCGGTGGCGTTCGCGGAGGGGATCGTGGGTCCCGAGGCGGAGGCCGCGGCGTCGGCGCTGAAGGACGGCGAGGTTCTCCTGCTCGAGAATCTCCGGTTCGACCCGCGCGAGGAGGCGAACGATCCCGGCCTGAGCGAGGCGCTCGCGCGGCTCGCCGACGTCTACGTGAACGACGCCTTCGGCGCGGCGCACCGGGCCCATGCCTCCACGGCGGGGATGACGGCGCATCTCCCTGAGCGCGCGGCCGGCTTCCTGATGGAGAAGGAACTCGGCGCGCTGGGGCGTCTCCTCGGCTCGGCCCAGGCTCCGTTCGTCGCCATCCTGGGCGGCGCCAAGATCTCCGGGAAGATCGACGTGCTCCAGAATCTCCTCCCGCGCGTCGATCGCCTCGTTGTCGGCGGCGGAATGATGTTCACGTTCCTCCGCGCGAAGGGAATCGCCACCGGCGGCTCCCTGGTGGAAGAGGACAGAATCGACATGGCGCGCGGCCTTCTCGCGGGGCCGCACGCGTCCAAACTATTCATCCCCTCCGACTGCCGCGTCGCGGTCGACATCGGCGGTTCCGACCCCGGGAGGATCGTGGCGTCCGACGCCATCCCGGCCGATCTCGCCGGCGTCGACATCGGTCCGGCGTCGCTCGATTCCATTGCCGCCCTGCTCTCCGAGGCGCGCACCGTCTTCTGGAACGGTCCGATGGGCGTCTTCGAGGTTCCCGCCTATGCCGAGGGGACGGTGGGAGTGGCGCGCGAAGTGGCGAAGGCGACGAAGCGCGGCGCCTTCACGGTCGTGGGGGGAGGGGACTCGCTCGCCGCGATCCACCAGGCCGGCGTCGAATCGCAGATCACGCATTGCTCGACCGGAGGCGGCGCGTCGCTCGAATTCCTCGAGGGGCGCATCCTGCCCGGCGTGGCCGCTCTCGAGGGCGCGGCGGTAGCGAAGGCGTGATGGGGGACGCATGAAACGAGTTCTCGCGGGAAATTGGAAGATGAACCTCACCGTCGCCGATGGGCTCGCGCTCTACGCGGCGGTCGCGGAGGGGGCGCGGCGGCATCCGTCACTCTCGTTCCTGCTCTTTCCACCGGCCACCGCGCTCCATCCGCTCGCGGGCGCCCGGCGCCCGGACGATCCGAAGATCGGCGGGCAGAACTGCCACAGCGAGCCGAAAGGCGCGTTCACGGGCGAGCTATCGGCCGAACAACTGCGCGAGGCCGGGGCGGAGTACCTCCTCGTCGGCCACTCGGAGCGGCGGCGGCTCTTCTGCGAGAGCGACACGCAGTGCCGGCAGAAGCTCCTGGCCGCGTGGCGCGCGGGGCTGACGCCGATCCTCTGCGTCGGGGAGACGCTGGCGGAGCGGGAGAGGCGCGAGACGCGCGATGTCCTGGGGCGGCAGATCCGCCGGGCGCTCGAGGGCGCGTCGCCGCGCGCGGCGCTGCTGGTCGCATACGAACCGGTCTGGGCGATCGGGACCGGCGTCGTGGCCACGACCGAAGAGGTGGCCGAGGCGCACTCCTGGGTCCAGGAAGAACTGGCGGCGGCCGGCCGGAGCGGAGCGGCCGAGACGCCGGTCCTCTACGGCGGGAGCGTCGATCCGAAGAACTCGGTTCCGCTCGGCAAGCTCCCCGAGGTCGGCGGGTTCCTGGTCGGCGGGGCGTCGCTCCAGGCCGAGTCGTTCCTGACCATCGCCACGGCTCTGGAAGAGACGCCATCCTCGAGCCGGGCCTCGGATTGACCCCCGGCGAGGCGCGTGGTAGGCTTTTCCACTCGGGTTTGGCGCGTCGCCGGCCCTAACAGGAGTAGAATTCGACTATGCCTGGATTCCTGATCGTCATCTTCACCGTGATTCACTTGGTCGCGTGCGCCGCGCTCATGATCTCGATCCTTCTCCAGTCGGGGAAGGGGGGCGGGCTGGCCGGCGCGTTCGGAGGCGGTTCCAGCCAGACGCTCTTCGGTGGCCGCGGAGCAGCGTCGTTCCTGAGCCGCGCCTCGACGATCCTCGCGGTCGTTTTCTTCCTGACCTCGCTCACGCTAGGACTCTCCGCGTCGCATAACGCGACGTCCAGCACGAGCCTGATCCAGGAAGAGGCTCGCCGCCGCGTCACGCAGCGCGCCGGGACGGCCGGCCAGCAGCCGGGCGCTCCGGCCTCGGGTCAGCCCGCCGGCCAGACGCCAGCCGGCTCCGCGCCCGCGCCGAGCGCGCCCGCGACGGGCGCTCCGACGAGCGGCACTCCGGCGACTCCGCCCCCCTCGGGCGGGAAGTAACCAATCGCCGCGGTAGCAGGGAAGCCGTGATGCAATGCCCGGGTGGTGGAATCTGGTAGACACGTACGTTTGAGGGGCGTATGGGTAACCCCGTGCGAGTTCAAATCTCGCCCCGGGCACATCGTGGGTCCCCTTCCCGCGAGGGGAGGGGACCCGATCTTATGTAGAGATCCGCGGCGTCTACGCGCCGGGGCGCGAGGGCTGCGGCTCCGGAATGACGCCGATCAGACGAATGGAAAAGCGGTCCTCGGCGCGGATCTCGTTCTTCGCGCCGCAGTGCTGGCAGCGAAGATAGGGACGCCGGGGATCCTCCTTGAGATGGAAGATCTGATTCGGACCGAAAAGTTTTCCGCAGCGCATGCACTCCACAGCCGGATTGCTGACCATCTGAGCACTCTCCACCATGATCGTTCCTCCGATGTCGGGATTGCGGTCGACGGCCGCGCGCGTGGCGCGGCGGCTCGAACGACGACCATCGTAGCGAAGCCGCCCCGCCGCGTCCAGCGCACGGGCGCCGCGGAGCGATCCCGATGAGCTACGACGCCCGCCGCGCGGCGGAGTACTGGAGCGGCGCCCGCCACGAACGGGGGGACGAACTGGCCGCCGTCCTGAGCCTGGGCGAGCCCCCATCGGTCAATCGCGCGTACGACGCGTGGGAGACCGGGCTCCTCCTCGAAGCGCTCGCCGTGACGCCGGTGACGCGCGCCCTCGACCTGGGGGCCGGCGTCGGCCGCGTCTCCGAGCGCCTCGCGCCCCGCGTCGGCCGCCTCGCCTGCGCCGATCTGGCTCCTGGCATGCTGGAGCGCCTGCGGCGAAGGCTACGCGGCGCGGGCATCGCCGACGGCGCCTACGACCGGCTCCGTCATCGCGCCGACCTCCTGCCGTACCGCGACGGATCGTTCGACCTCGTCGTCTGCCTCGGGCTCCTGGAGCACCTTCCCACCGAGACGCGTGCCCGTGCGTTGAACGAGACTTCGCGCGTGCTCCGCCCCGGCGGACGGCTGGCGCTCGTTCTCAACAACGCCGAGAGCCGCTTTCTGGGGGATCCAGAGGACAATCCCTATCGTGTCGGCGCACAGCGGGAGAACGGCTATTTCTGCGCCGTGGTCGACGAGCTCGCGCTCCTGCGGGAGGCATCGCGTTGGTTCGAGCCCGAGTCGCTCGGCTCGAACCTCCTCTACTCGCTGCAGCGCCACGCGGCGCGGCTCCTGCCCGACGAGGCGCGCGCGTCCGACGCCGTGGGGGCGTTCTTCGCCGCGTCGGCCCGCTGGGATCAGGCGCTCCGCCCGCTCGGCGGGCTGGCGCGGACCTCCGCCGACCATCACCTCTATCTGCTGAGGCGCCGGTGAGGCGCGCTCCGATCGTGGTGACGGGCGGCGCGGGCTACATCGGATCGGTTCTTGTCCGCCGCCTTCTGGCCGCGGGCGAACGGGTCCGGGTCGTCGACCGGATGCTCCACGGCGCCCACGGGCTCGTGGGCCTGGAGGCTGAGGAGCGGCTTGAGATCCAGACGCGCGACCTCCGCGATCCGCGCACGCACGACGAGGCGATGAAGGGGTCCGACACGGTGATCCATCTCGCCGCGATCGTGGGCGACAAGGCGTGCGCCCAGGACGAAGAAGTCGCGGTGCAGACGAACTGGACGGCCACGGTGGCCTTCGCCCGCCGCGCGGCCGCGCTCGGCGTCCGTCGCTTCGTCTTCGCCTCCACCTGCAGCGTCTACGGCGAGGGAAGGAACGAGCTCCTCACGGAGACCTCGCCCGTCCGTCCGCTCTCGCTCTACGCCGAGACGCGACGGAACGCGGAGATCGGCATCCTGGAACTCGTGGGGATGGAGACGTTCGAGCCGGCCATTCTCCGCTTCGGCACGGTCTACGGCCTCTCACCGCGGATGCGCTTCGACCTCGTCGTGAACCTCCTCACGCTCCGCGCGGTGCGATACGGAGAGATCACGATTTTCGGGGGATCGCAGTGGCGACCCTTCGTCCACGTGGCCGACATCGCGCACGCGCTCGAGTTGGCCCTGAGCGAGCCGCTCCCGCTGGATGGAGAGCCGATCCTCAACGTGGGCGACAACCTCGAGAACTACCAGCTTCGCGATCTCAAGGAGCTGTACGAGTGCGTCATCCCCGGCGTCCGCGTCCGGATGGCCGAGGAGGCGACCGATCCACGAACCTACCGGGTCTCCTTCGACCGGATCGAGCGCCTCTGGGGATTCCGCGCCTCCCGCCGCGTGCGCGACGGCATCGAGGAGATCGCCAAGGCCATCCGCGCGGGGGCGATCCCCGATCCCGACGATCCGCGTTACGTGAACGCGTAGCGGCGCGGAGCGGCGGGCGTTCCGCGCCGGCGCGACGGGGGAAACCGCTTGCCGGGTCGCGTCTGGTTCGATAGCGTAGGAGTTCGTCTTCTTGGTTCGCGGCCACGACCGCGAGGAACCGCTGCCTAGGGGGATCGGACCGCATGCCGCGGCTGGAACTCACCGTCGACCAACTTCGAGAACGTGCCCTCCTCGTCCGGCGCGACATCGTCACGCTCCTCGCGCATTCCCAGAGCGGGCACAGCGGCGGGCCGCTCTCGTGCGCCGATTTCGGGACCGTCCTCTTCTTCCACGAGATGGAGTTGACGCCTGACCGTCCGAGCGCGAACGAACGCGATCTCTGGCACTTCTCCATCGGGCACGTCACGCCGGTCATCTACTCGCTGATGGCCGAACGGGGCTATTACCCGCTCGCCGATCTCCTCCACTTCCGGAGCTACCAGGGGCACCTGCAGGGCCATCCCAGCAAGCACGACACTCCCGGCATCGACGTGTCGTCGGGATCGCTCGGGCAGGGGCTCTCGGTCTCCTGCGGCATGGCCCTCGGATCCCGGATGGACGGATCGCCGCGGCGCGTCTACTGCGTCATGGGCGACGGGGAGCAGCAGGAAGGGCAGATCTGGGAGGCCGCGATGTTCGCCGCCCACTACAAGCTCGAAAACCTCTGCGCCGTGATCGACTACAACCGGAAGCAGATCGACGGCGACGTGGAAGACGTGATGGGAATCGCCCCGCTTGCCGACAAGTGGCGCGCGTTCCGCTGGAACGTCATCGAGGCGGACGGCCACGACATCCCGAGCCTTCTCGACGCGTTCGCGCAGGCGCGCGCGGCCAAGACGCGCCCCAGCGTCATTCTGGCGCACACGGTGATGGGGAAGGGCGTCTCGTATATGGAAGACGACTACCGGTGGCACGGCGTGCCGCCCACCAAGGAACAGGCGGATCAGGCGTTGCGCGAACTCGGTTCGAGCCTCGACGCGTGGACGGATCGTCTCCGCGCGCACGCGACCGCGGCCGTGGCCCCATCCGCGAACGGAGCCTCATGAGCGAGACATCCACCGCGAAGACGGCGAGTGCGACCCCCGCGGCCTCCGGCGCGGCTCCTTCCTTGACGAAGCCCGAGATGAAGAAGACCCGCGAGGGCTTCGGCCACGGGCTCGTCGAACTGGGCGAGAAGAACCCGAACGTCGTCGTGCTGGTCGGCGATCTCTCGGGTTCGACGAACGTCAACTACTTCGCCGAACGCTTCCCGGAGCGGTTCGTCCAGGTCGGGATCGCCGAGCAGAACATGATGTGCGTCGCAGCCGGCCTCGCGGCGGTGGGAAAGATCCCGTTCCTCGCCACCTACGGGGCGTTCGCGTCGTGCCGCGCGGCGGACCAGATCCGCGTCACGGTGGCCTACAGCGACTTGCCGGTGAAGATCGGTGGCGCGCACGGCGGCATCAGCGTCGGTCCCGACGGCGCGACGCATCAGGCGATGGAGGAGATCGCGATCATCCGCTCGATTCCCAACATGCGCATGGTCGTCCCGTGCGACTACTGGGAGACCCGGAAGGCGACGATCGCCATGGCCGGCGACCGCCACCCCTACTATCTCCGCTTCGGGCGCGAGTCGGTGCCGGTCGTCACCACGGCCGACACTCCCTTCGTCATCGGGAAGGCGAACATCATGCGGGAGGGGAACGATCTCGCGATCATCGCCTGCGGCGTCATGGTCTACGAGGCGCTCGTGGCGGCAGAGCAACTCGCGGCGCGCGGGATCCAGGCCCGCGTCCTGAACGTTCACACGCTGAAGCCGCTCGACGAGGAGGCGATCGTCCGCGCGGCGCGAGACTGCGGCGCCATCGTGACGGCCGAGGAGCACCAGGTGCACGGCGGTCTCGGCAGCGCGGTGGCGGAAGTCGTGGTGACGAAGCATCCGGTCCCGATGGAGCTCGTCGCGGTTCACGATCGCTTCGGGCGCTCGGGGAAGCCGGAGGAGTTGATGGCGGCGTTCGGGATCAAGGCGCCGGACGTGCTGATGGCCGCCGAGAGGGCGCTCGGCAGGAAGTAGGTCCGTGGTCAGCCGGTGAACGACCCCGGTGCGACACGAGGCGCGGAGAGGAGTCCGGCGAGCGACCGGACTCCGAGCGGCTCGCTGCTGTGAAACGGTTCCCCGTACCTGGCCCCGATCATCCCCCCGTAGTGACGCGCGCGCGATTCGATCCGGTCTAGAAAATCCTCGGCGTTGAGTGGCGTGGGTCTGGCGCCGGCCGCGTCGCGCGTGACCTGCGTCGCGTGGGAGAGGATGGCGCGGCGTTTGGCGTCCCAGACCTCGGTCACGTCGACGACGAAGGAGGGGACGAATCCGACGCGCGATGCGAAGTGGTAGCGCATCCCCGGGCGGAAGGGAGCCGTCCCCGGCTCGTAGCGTCGAAGCCCGGCGAGGTACCAGGCCCGTTCGAGAAGGGCGGAGGCGGCGACGTGATCGGGATGGCGATCCTGGGGGAAGTGGGTCAGGAGGACCGCGGGACGAAGGCGCCGGATCCACGCGACCCCTTCGATCACCTGCCGCGGATCGCCCGCGTCCAGGCCGCCGTCCGGGAGCCCGGCGTTCCAGCGCCCCCGCGCACCCAGGATACGGGCGGCGTCGTCGCCCTCGCGGGCGCGTTCCTCGGGGGTGCCGTTCGTCGCGAGTTCGCCCCGGGTCAGGTCGAGGATGCCGACGGAGAGTCCCTGCGACGCGGCGAGCGCGAGCGTTCCGCCGCAGGAGATCTCCACGTCGTCCGGGTGGGCCCCGACGGCGAGGAGATCGAGGGAATCGCTAGGAGTTGGCGCCGACACCGTCCGTGCCCAACGTGGAGAAGACGCCGTTTGCGTTCCGCCCGTAGCGGGTCCGGATCGTCCGCACGGTCCCGGTCTTCACGCGCATGACCATCGAGTGCGTCTCGGCGCCCTGGGCCGTGAAGCGGACCCCTTCCAGCATGTCGCCGTTCGTCACGCCGCTCGCGGCGAAGACGATCGAGTCGCCCCGGGCCAGATCGGTCTCGCGGTAGACGCGGTCGAGATCCTCGATCCCCATCTTCTTCGCCCGTTCCTTCTCCTCGTCGTTCCGGAACGCTAGGCGCCCCTGGATCGAGCCGCCGAGGCAGCGAAGCGCCGCCGCGGCCAGAACCCCCTCGGGCGCGCCGCCGGTCCCGACGAGGACGTCCACGCCGGTCGCGTCGACCGCGGTGGCGATGGCCGCCGAGACGTCGCCGTCGGGAATCAGGTAGATGCGCGCGCCGACGCGCCGCACCTTCTGCACGAGTTCCTCGTGCCGGGGACGGTCGAGAATGACCACGGTGAGGTCCTGGAGCCGGTACTTCTTCGCGGCGGCGACCGCCTCGAGATTCTCCTCGAGTGACCGCGTGAGATCGATCGAGCCGGCGGCGGCGGCGCCCACGGCGATCTTCTCCATGTAGGTGTCGGGGGCATGGAGGAAGTGACCGCGTTGCGCCAGGGCGATCACCGCCATGGCGTTCGCCCGGCCGTTGGCGACGGAGTTCGTGCACTCGAGGGGATCGAGGGCGATGTCGACCTCGGGACCGTAGCCCGTTCCGACGCGCTCGCCGATGTAGAGCATCGGGGCCTCGTCGCGCTCGCCTTCGCCGATGACGACGGTGCCGCGGATGTCCACGGCGTCGAAGGCCTGCCGCATGGCGGTGACGGCGGCCTGATCGGCGCTATTCGCGTCGCCGCGTCCCATCCAGCGGGCGCAGGAGAGAGCGGCGGCTTCGGTGATGCGGACGAGATCGAGACCGACGTGACGATCCATGGTCCCCCCCGATGGGCGTCTAGGGCTTCGGGTCCTCGAACATCGACACGTCGGCCTCGTCCCAGTCGTTCTGCAGCTCGTTCCACGTGTAGAGCCGCATCTTCTGGGTGATCTCCGTCTTGGAGAAGACGTATTCGACGTGCGAGCCGGCCCCGGCGCGATTGGAGAAATGGCGCTTGGAGTCGAGGATGACGGGGCGCGTGGTGCGGGTCAGTTTCATCCGGTCCGTGGGGCCCTGCCAGACGACCGATTCCACGGTGGCATGCGTTTCCTCGTCATCGATTTCGTCGAATTCGAGGTTTCCGAACTGCTTGTCGAGGCGCCGCAGCACCTGTTCCCAGCGCTGATCGTTCACCGCGTCTCCGAGCGTTGATGGAATGGCCACGAGCGATCTATAGTACCACACATCATGGCGACTCGAAAGGTGACCACGCCCGGCGCGACCGGCTTCACGGGACGCCGCGCGCTCGTGATCGGCGGCTCCCGCGGCCTCGGCCGCGCGGTGGCGATCGATCTCGCGTGCGCCGGCGCAAAGGTGCTCGCGGCGGGACGGACGGAGGCGGCGCTCCGCGAGACGCGCGGCGTGGCCGCGGCGTGTGGTGTCGCGATCGAGACGGCGCGGGGCGACGCGCGGAAGCGGGCGAGCGTCCGCGCGCTCCTCCGCCGCGCCGGGGGCCCCGACATCCTCGTGGTGTCCGCCGGGGACTACTGGGAGGGGCCGCTCGCGCGCCTCTCGGAGCGGACCTGGCGGGAGCTCGTCGACTCGAACGTGACGAGCGCGCTCGTCGCGCTCCAGGAGGCGCTCCCCGGCATGAGGCGCCGGAGGTACGGGCGCGTGCTCCTCTTCGGCGTGGCGGGGAGCGACACGCCGCGCGCCGCTCCGCGGGCGCACGCCTATCGCGCGCTCAAGACCGCGCTCCTGACCCTGGCCCGGAGCGTCGCGGTGGAGGAGGCCGAGAACGGGATCACGGTGAACGTGATCCTTCCCGGCGTCATCCGCACGCCCGGCCTGCCGCGCGCCTGGCGCGACGCCGGGGCCCGGATCCCCGCGCGCCGGCTCGGCACGCCCCACGAGGTGTCGCGCGCCGCGCTCTTCCTGCTGGCGGAGGAATCGGGCTACATCACCGGATCGGCGCTCGCCGTCTCCGGTGGATTTCTGCTGTAGGGGAAGGCCTGCCGGAAGGAGCGGAGCCGATGAACGGAACGATCGAACTCGTGCGAGTCGTCACGCCCGCGGACGCGAACCTGATCCTGGGGCACGCGCATTTCATCAAGACCGCCGAGGACCTTTACGAGGCGGTCGTGAATTCCGTTCCTCAGGCCGCCTTCGGCGTGGCGTTCTCCGAAGCGTCGGGCCCGCGCCTGATCCGGAGCGAGGGAAACGACACGGAGCTGACCCGCGCCGCCGAACGGGAGCTGATGAAGATCGCCTGCGGACACACGTTCCTCCTCTTCCTCCGCCACGGTTATCCGATCAATCTCATCCGGGACGTTCGGGCCTGCGTGGAGGTGGCGGCGATCCACTGCGCGACCGCCAATCCCGTGACGGTCGTCGTCGCGCGCGACGGGGAGCAGGGAGCCGTCCTCGGGGTCATGGACGGATCGGGACCGCTCGGAGTGGAGGACGCCGGACAGGCCAAGGCCCGGCGGGCGTTCGTCCGGAAGATCGGCTACAAGCTCTCCTGAGCCGCACGGCGGCGATTCCGCGGCCCGGCCCCGACCGGCCCCGACCGCCACAGGCCCCGACCGGCGCGTTGACCGCGGTTTTTCAAGGTGTTAGCCTGAGGGGAAGCGGCCGAGTCTCGGCCGGCCCACCCGAGCCCCCGAGGTAGTGTGCGTCCCGTAACCCCTAAGACCTGGATTGTCCGGAGCGAAGCCGAGCCGGGCGTGGCCGAGGCGCTCGCCTCCGAGCTGGGTGTCACGCCGACCTTCGCGCGCCTCCTGGCGAATCGAGGATTCCGGGACGCCAAAGAGGTCAAGCGATTCCTCGAACCTTCGATGGATCGCCTGCTCGACCCCTTCACGATGCGCGACATGGATCTGGCCGTCGCCCGCATCTGGAAGGCGATCGAGGCCGAGGAGCAGATCCTCGTCTTCGGCGACTACGATGTCGACGGGATCACCTCGACCTCGCTCCTCTCCTCCTCGCTCGAGGCGATCGGCGCCAAGGTGACCTACTTCATCCCCGACCGCATCCGGGACGGTTACGGCCTGAGCGTCCGCGGGGTCGATGTGGCGCGAAAGCGCCGGACGAAGCTGATCATCACGGCCGATTGCGGCATCACCGCCGTGGCGGAAGTGCGGCTGGCGATCGAGCACGGCATGGAAGTCATCGTCACCGACCACCACGAGCCCCTCGGCGAGGAACTCCCGAAGGCGGTGGCGATCCTGAATCCGAAGCGGCGCGACTGCCCGTACGCCTTCAAGGACCTCGCGGGCGTCGGCGTCGTGCTCAAGCTGGTGCAAGGGCTCAAGGCCTCCCGCCCGGACGCCTTTCCGGAGGGGTTCGTCGAGCGGAACCTCGATCTCGTGGCGCTCGGGACGATCGCCGACGTGGTGCCGCTGGTGGGGGAGAACCGGATCTTCGCGAAGCTCGGCCTCGACCAGCTGCACGATTCGCACCGCCCCGGCCTCACGGCGCTCAAGGAAGTCGCCGGCCTCACGGCCCGCCGCATCGAGAGCGGGCACGTCGCCTACATCCTGGCGCCCCGCATCAACGCGGCCGGTCGGCTGGGAAACGCGGAGAGCGGCGTGCGCCTCCTTCTCTCCACGGAACGCGGCGAGGCCCTCTCCATCGCAGAGAGTCTGGAGGAGGACAACACCAACCGGAAAAAGATCGACGAGTCGACGCTGGAGGACGCGCTCGAGATGCTGCGGCGCGTCGGCTCCGAGCTTCCGCCCGCCATCGTCCTCTGGTCCGACCGCTGGCACCCCGGCGTTCTCGGCATCGTGGCGTCGCGCCTCATGGAGCGCTTCCATCGACCGACCATCCTCATCTCGGCGGACGAGGACGAGGGGAAGGGATCGGGGCGGAGCATCAAGGGATTCGACGTCTGCCAGGCGCTTCAAGAATGCCGCGCGCATCTCGTCGGCTTCGGCGGCCACTCCTACGCGGCCGGCCTGACCATCCGCGCGGAGAACCTCGAGGCGTTCCGGGAACATTTTTGCCGCGTGGTGGCGGAGCGGATGCGCCCGGAGGATTACGTGCCGACGCTCTCCATCGACGGCATGCTTCCGCTGGAGGAGTGCAACGAGGATCTGGTCCGCGCGCTGGAGCGGCTCTCACCGTTCGGCATCGGCAACGCGGAGCCGCTCTTCGTGGCGGACAACGTTGTGTTCGGAGCGCCGCCGATGGTGGTGAGCAAGAATCACCTGAAGATGAGCATCCGCCAGAACGGACGCGAGCTCGACTGCATCGGGTTCGGTCTCGGATACCTCGCCGGGTCGCTGCGGTCTGAATCGGGCCGCCTCTCGGTGGCGTTCGTCCCCACGATCAACGTCTGGCAAAACCGCTCGCGCCTGCAGCTCAAGCTGCGGGACATTCAGGTGCGCCCCGATGGATCCGGCGCCTGACCCCCGTTCCGAGGCGCATCTAGCCCCGCTCCTCGACGCCCTCCGCCGCACCTCCCGCGCCTTCGACGAGGCGGGAATCCGCCGCGCCTACGAATTCGCCGTCGGCGCGCACGCCGCGCAGAAGCGGATGAGCGGCGAGCCCTACATCACCCATCCGGTCGCCGTCGCGACGATCCTGGTCGATCTCCTCGGCGCCGGCGCGGCCACGACACTGGTACAAGCAGCGCTCCTCCACGACGTCGTGGAGGACACCGAGCAGAAGCTGGAGCAGGTTCGCCAGGCCTTCGGGCCCGAGGTGGCCGGGCTGGTGGACGGCGTGACCAAGATCAGCGGGCTCCACCTGGAGCGTCCCGAGCGCGAGCAGGCAGAGAATTTCCGGAAGATGCTCTTTTCGATGGCGCGAGACCTTCGCGTCATCCTGATCAAGCTGGCCGACCGGCTCCACAACATGCGAACGCTCCACGGGCTGGGCGAGGCGCGCGCCAAGAAGGTCGCGCGGGAGACGCGCGAGATCTACGCGCCCCTGGCGCATCGGCTCGGAATCGGAACCGTGAAGTGGGAGCTGGAAGACCTGAGTTTCAAGGCGCTCGATCCGGACGCCTTCGACGAACTCCGCCAGAAGATCTCCCTGAAGCGCGAGGAGCGGGAGGCGGTCATCTCGGCCGTGATCGCACCGGTGCGGGAACGGCTGGCGGAGCTGGAAATCGCCGCGGAGGTGACGGGGCGGCCGAAGCACCTCGAGTCGATCCACCGGAAGATGGTCGCGCAGGGACGCCGCTTCGAGGAGATCTTCGACCTGCTCGGCGTCCGCGTGATCACGGCCGACAAGGCCGACTGCTATCGCGTTCTCGGCATCGTCCACGACCTTTTCACGCCCGTCCACGACCGCTTCAAGGACTACATCGCGACCCCCAAGAGCAACCTGTACCAATCGCTCCACACGACCGTCGTGGCGCCCGGCGGGGTCATGGTGGAATTCCAGATTCGGACGCGCGAGATGCACCAGATCTCGGAACTCGGCGTGGCGGCGCACTACCGGTACAAGGAAGGGGGCCGCGAGACCGACGCCGAACTTCAGGAGAAGCTGGCGCCGCTCCTGACGACGGTCGATTTCCAGGGCTCGGCCAGCAATCCCGAGGAGTTCATGGACTATTTGAAGACCTCGCTCTACCAGGACGAGGTCTTCGTCTTCACCCCGCGCGGCGACCTGAAGCGGTTGCCGCGCGGCGCCACCCCGCTCGACTTCGCCTACCACGTTCACACGGAGGTCGGGCATCGCTGCGTCGGCGCCAAGGTGGACGGGCGGATCGTCCCGCTCCGCACCGCGCTTCGAAACGGCGACCACGTCGCCATCATCACGTCGCCGATGGGGAAGCCGACGCGCGACTGGCTCAAGATCGTCCAGACGGTCAGCGCGCGGAACAAGATCCGCCACTGGCTGAAGGTCGCCGCGCACGGCGACAGCGTCGTGCTCGGCAAGGAGATGCTCGATCGCGAGCTGCGCCGCCGCCGCCTGACGCCTCCCGCGGCGGTCTCCCTGGAGGCGCTGGCGACGTCGCTCGGCCACGCCGACGTCGCCTCGCTCCACGCGGCGATCGGCTCGGGCGACATTTCCATCGCTCAACTGCTCCACAAGTGGTTCCCCGACGGCGGTGGACCGGTGCAGAAGCTGAAGGAAGCCTCGCTCGAGACATTTCGCGCCATCACGGGCCGCGCGTCGAAGGGAGTTCGCCTGCAGGGGGTGGACAATCTCATGCTCACCTACGCGCGCTGCTGCCAGCCGGTCCCCGGCGACGCGGTGGTCGGCATTGTGACGCGCGGACGCGGCGTGACCGTCCACCGGACCGATTGTCCGAACACGTTCGACGGCCGCGTCATGCCGGAGCGGCGCGTGGCGGTGGAATGGGGCAGCGCCGCCGAGGAGTCGTTCGCCGTGAAGCTCTCCATCTATGGCGTCGACCGCACCAGCTTCCTGGCCGACATCGCGAAGGCCATCGCCGCGACGAACACGAATATCCGGACCGCCGGCATCAAGGCGAGCGACAAGAACGCGCGCGGCGCCTTCGTCGTTGAGGTCCGCGACCTCGAGCATCTTCGCCGCGTGATGCAGGCGGTGGAGCAGGTTCCCGGCGTCGAGGCGGTGGATCGCGAGCAGGTGTTCGGGACCCCGCGGCGCGGCGCGGCGGGACCGCCCTCGTGAGAGCGCTCCTCCAGCGCGTGAGTCGCGCCTCCGTGCGCGTGGACGGCGCGGAGATCGGCGCGATCGGCGCGGGACTCCTGGTGCTCCTCGGCGTCGCCGCGGGGGACGAGGGGAGCGCGGCCGACCGTCTGGCCGAACGGGTGGCGGCCTACCGGATCTTCGAGGACGACGCGGGAATGATGAACCGCTCCGTCCGCGACACGGGCGGATCGATCCTCGTCGTCTCCCAGTTCACGCTCTGCGCCGACACATCGAGCGGACGGCGCCCTGGCTTCGAGCCGGCCGCGCCTCCGGCCGCCGCCGAGCCGCTCTACGAGCGCTTCTGCGCCGCGCTCGAGGGGGCGGGCCTCCCGGTGCGACGCGGGCGATTCGGCGCGTCGATGGAGGTGGAGTCGGTGAATCGCGGTCCGGTGACGTTCCTCCTCGAGACCACGCCGCCGGCGGGAGGCGGCTGATGCGCGCGAATCTCCTCAATCCGTTCGGCCCGCTCCTGATCCTCGCCTCCCGCTCTCCGCGGAGGGCCGACCTGCTGCGGCTGGTCGGCGCGCGCTTCGAGATCGTCCCCGCCGACGTGGACGAGCGGGCGCTCCCGGAGGAACGGGCCGAAGCGCACGTGCTTCGCCTGGCCGAGGCGAAGGCGCGGGCGGCCGTGGGGGAAGCGGCGCCCGCCGCGGCCGAGGAGACGCTGACGCTCGGAGCCGACACCGTCGTCACGCTCGATCGCTCGATTCTCGGAAAACCGGCCGACGACGCGGAAGCGCGGCGGATGCTCGAGTCGCTCTCGGGGCGGGTACACGAGGTCTGGACGGGACTCTTTCTCTTCGACCCCGCGCGCGACCGCGGCGTCGGCGAGGCGGTCCGGAGCATCGTGAAGTTCTCCCGGCTCGCGCCCGACGAGATCGACCGCTACGTGGCGACGGGGGAGCCGCTCGACAAGGCGGGGGCGTACGCGGTGCAGGGCTACGGCGCCGCCTTCGTGGAGGCGATCGAGGGCTCGTACACGAACGTCGTGGGGCTTCCGCTCGGGCACCTGCGCCGTCTCCTGCGACTCGCGCGCGGCGATGGCTCGGAGGCGGCGTAGGTGGATCCGCTTCGAGTCGACGAGGGCAGGGTTCTCCTGCTCGACCAGACGCTCCTGCCGGAGCGCGAGGTCTGGGTCGAGGCGAGCGACGCCGGCACGATGGCGGAGGCGATCGCGCGGCTCCGCGTACGCGGCGCGCCCGCCATCGGCATCGGCGCGGCGCTCGCGCTGGCGGCGGAGGCGGCTCGGGGAGGATCGCTCGCCGATCGCCGCGAACGATTGCGCCGCGCCGCGACGACGCTTCGGGCGTCGCGCCCCACCGCGGTGAATCTCGCGTGGGCGTGCGACCGCGTCCTCGCCGCGGCCGACAGGGCGGCGGGGAGCGCGGCCGTCGGGGAGCCCGAGGCGTGGGCGGAACTCGTTCGCCGCGAGGCGATGGCGATCTGGGACGAAGACCGCGCCGCCTCGAGCGCCATGGCGGAGCACGGCGCTTCGCTCTTCCCGCGGGAGACGCGCTTTCTCACGCACTGCAACACCGGAGGACTCGCCACGGGTGGCGGCGGGACGGCGCTCGGCGTCATTCTGGAACTTCACCGCCGCGGGGACCGCCATGTGCGGGTCTGGGCCACCGAGACGCGGCCACTACTCCAGGGCGCCCGGCTGACCGCCTGGGAACTTCTCCGCGCGGGGGTCGACGCCCGGCTCATCTCCGACGGCGCCGCGGCCTTCACGATCGCCCGGCGGGGGATCGAGGCGGTCCTGGTCGGGGCCGACCGGATCGCCCGGAACGGGGACGTGGCGAATAAGATCGGAACCTACGCCCTGGCCCTGGCGGCCCGGGCGGCGGGAATCCCCTTCGTCGTGGTCGCCCCGACAAGCACACTCGACCCCGCTGCCGCCGACGGGGGAGCCATCCCCGTGGAGGAGCGGGATCCCTCGGAAGTGACTACCTTTCGTGGAGTTCCGACCGCGCCGGAGGGGACGCGGGCCGAGAATCCGGCCTTCGACATCACCCCCGCCGCCCTGGTCACGGCCCTCATCACGGAGCGGGGGGTCCACTCGCCCCCGGGGCGAGCCTTCGCCGACGTTGACAGCCGTTCCTAACTGCTGGTAGTCTTTGGCGTTTCGTCATCCTATGCCATAGATGGAGGTTGATCGATGGGCACGTATTCGGTGCGCGCCTCGGAGATTCAGCACGACTGGTTCGTGGTGGATGCCGAGGGGCAAATTCTGGGCCGCCTCGCCAGCGAAATCGCGAGCGTCCTCAAAGGGAAGCGCAAGCCTACCTACTCGACGCACCTGGACGTCGGCGATCACGTCATCGTGATCAACGCCGACAAGGTGCGCGTGACGGGCCGCAAGCGCGACAACAAGATCTATTTCCGGCACTCGCTCTATCCGGGCGGTCATACGCTGACCCGCTTCCGGGACATGCAGGAGGACAAGCCGGAGGAGATCATTCGCTTGGCGGTGAAGGGGATGATGCCCCACAACCGTCTCGGGCGGGCCATGGTCAAGAAACTTCAAGTGTACGCCGGAAAAGAGCATCCGCACGCGGCCCAGCAGCCGAAGCCGCTGCCGCTCCCCGGCACGATGGGAGGTGAGTGACTCTGACGACCACGTATGGAGCCACGGGACGGCGCAAGTCATCCGTCGCGCGCGTTCGCTTGATTCCCGGCGCGGGGAAACGCACGGTGAACGGCGTCGAGCTCGAGAAGTACTTCTGCCGGATTTCGTTGAGCCGCACGGCCACCGAGCCGCTCCTCACCACGAATCTGGGAGACAAGTTCGACCTCGTCGCGAGCGTGCACGGGGGAGGACACTCGGGACAAGCCGGCGCGATTTGCCTCGGCGTCGCCCGCGCGCTGCAGCTGGCCGATCCGGCGCTTCGCGGACAACTCGGGAAGGAAGGCTTCCTGACTCGGGATTCCCGCATGAAGGAGCGCAAGAAGTACGGACAGGCCGGCGCCCGCAAGAAGTTCCAGTTCTCCAAGCGGTAATCGAGTAGTCGCTGGACGAGACGGCGGAATGTCCGCCGTCATCACGCACGCCCCGGGCCGCGGCGCCGGTCTCCCGCACGGGAGCGCGAAGCGGATCGAAGGGGCGGAGGTTCAAGACCGGAGGTATTGCCTGTGGCCGATGTCGGCATGAAGGAACTGCTCGAAGCGGGTGTCCACTTCGGGCATCAGACCCGCCGCTGGAATCCGAAGATGAAGAAGTTCATCTTCATCGAGCGAAACGGGATCTACATCATCGATCTCCAGAAGACCCTGAAAGCCCTCCAGGACGCCCGCACCGCGCTCGACGACATCGCGCGCCGGGGCGGCCACGTCCTCTTCGTGGGAACCAAGCGCCAGGCGAAAGACACCATCATGGAAGAGGCCGAGCGCTGCGGCATGCCCTACGTGAACGAGCGCTGGCTCGGCGGCATGCTCACGAACTTCAAGACCATCAAGTCGAATCTCCGCCGCTTCAAGGAGCTCGACAAGATGAAGGCCGACGGCACCTTCGACAAGCTCTCGAAGAAGGAACAGTCGCAGCTCGGCAAGGAAATGACGCGGCTGGTGAAGATCTTCACGGGGATCAAGGAAGTCACGAATCTGCCCGCGGCCGTATTCGTCATCGACACGAAGAAGGAGCGCATCGCGGTCGCCGAGGCGAACCGTCTCGGCGTGCCGGTCTTCGGCGTCGTGGACACGAACTGCGATCCGGAAGTGATCGACTTCCCGATTCCGGGGAACGACGACGCGATCCGCGCCATCCGGCTCTTCGCCCGATTCGTGAGCGATACCGTGATGAACGCCCGCCAGGAGGCGCGCGAGGGGGCCGATCTGGCCGCGATGCTGGCGGCGAAGGCCGCCGCCGACGCACCCGTGGCGGCGATGGCTCCGGCCGCGGCCCCGGCTCACGCGGCCAAGGCCTAGGCTCACACACTTCGCAGGACGTGCCGGGCGGCGGCGCCGCGCGGCCGAGAACCGAGAACCGAAGAAGGAGAATCCCATGACGATCACCGCCTCGCTCGTGAAGGATCTTCGTGAGCGGACCGGCGCGGGCATGATGGAGTGCAAGAAGGCCCTGGCCGAGGCGAATGGAGATATCGAGAAGGCGATCGACAACCTGCGCAAGCAGGGTGTCCTTCGCGCCGCGTCGAAGGCCGGCCGCGAGGCGCGGCAGGGCCTCGTCACGTCGTACATCCACCCGGGCGATCAGCTCGGCGTGCTGATCGAGGTCAGTTGCGAGACCGACTTCGTGGCACGCACGGACGAGTTCCGAGATCTGGTCAAAAGCCTCGCCATGCAGATCGCGGCGACCAACGCGACGACCGTGTCGCGCGAGCAGGTCGACCCCGCGCTGGTGGCGAAAGAGCGCGACGTGCTCCTGGAGCAGGCGCGCGGCTCGGGCAAGCCCGAAGCGATTCTCCAGAAGATGGTCGACGGACGGCTCGACAAGTTCTTCGAGGACGTCGTCCTCCTGGAGCAGCCGTACATCAAGGATCCCGACCGCAAGGTGAAGGACCTCATCGACCAGATGATCGCCAAGATCGGCGAGAACATCGTCGTCCGGCGGTTCGTCAAGTTCCGGATCGGAGAGAACTAGGACCGTGGACGGCGCTCCCCGGCGCGTCCTCCTGAAGCTGAGCGGCGAGGTTCTGGCCGGCACGGCCGGCCAGGGAATCGCTGCGGCCGCGATCGGCCGTCTGGCGGAGGAGATTCGCGAGGGGCGGGAGGGCGGCACCGAGCTCGCCATCGTGATCGGCGGCGGAAATCTCATTCGCGGCACCACCGCCGCGGGCGAGGGCTTCGACCGGGCGACGGGCGACGCCATGGGAATGCTCGCCACGGTGATCAACGCGCTGGCGCTCCAGGACGCGCTGGAGCACCGCGGCCTGTCCACGCGCGTGATGACCGCGATCGAGATGCGGCCGCTGGCGGAGCCGTACATCCGCCGCCGCGCGGTTCGTCACCTCGAGAAGGGCCGCATCGTCATCCTCGCGGCCGGCACCGGCCATCCCTACTTCACGACCGACACCGCCGCCGTTCTTCGGGCGGTCGAGATCGACGCCGACGTCCTCCTGAAGGCCACGAAAGTGGACGGCGTCTTCACGGAAGACCCGCGGCTCAACCCCGAAGCGACCCGCTACGACTCCCTTCGATACAGCGAAGCCATCAATCGCAGGCTCAACGTCATGGACATGACCGCGTTCACGATGGGGATGGATCACAGTCTTCCGCTCGTCGTCTTCAACGTGACCGTGCCCGGAAATCTCGCCATGGCGCTGCGGGGCGAGACGGTCGGAACGCGCGTCGCCGTGGAGGTCTAGGATGGACCCGAAAACACTTCGAGATTGCGAAGAGCGGATGAAGAAGGCCGTCGAGACGATTCGCAACGAGGTCGCCACCGTCCGCACGAACCGGGCGACGACGTCGCTCCTGGACGGCATCAAGGTGGACTACTACGGAACGCTGACGCAGCTCCAGCAGGTGGCGAGCGTCAGCGTCCCCGAGCCGCGCATGCTCGTGATCCAGCCGTGGGAGCGCTCGACGCTCACCGAGATCGTGAAGGCGATCCAGAAGTCCGACCTGGGCCTCACGCCGGTGGACGACGGGACCGTCATCCGCCTCTCGCTGCCGGCTCTGACCGAGGAACGCCGCAAAGATCTTGTAAAAGTCCTGGGGCGATTGATCGAGGACGGACGCGTCCGCGTCCGGACCGTCCGCCACGAGGTGAACGACGACCTGAAGAAGCTGGAACGGGATCACAAGGTCTCGGAGGACGACGCGAAGAAGACGCGGACCGACGTGCAGAAGCTCCACGACCGCTACATCGCGCTCCTCGACGAGCTGTTCCAGAAGAAGCAGGTCGAGATCATGGAGGTCTGACCGGGTCGCGCCTCGTCGCCGCGGATCGCGGCGGCCCGGTCGCGCCGGGCGAGCGCCCTCGCGTGCGGGCCGTCGGACTTCCCGTCCGTCGGCCCGATTTCGCTTCCGGGACGCCACGTACATGACTGCCACCGCCACGCAGCCTACTCTCGATCAGGTGCTGCGCCGCCCCGTGCCCGCGCACATCGCGATCATCATGGACGGGAACGGGCGCTGGGCCCAGCGACGCGGCTTGCCGCGCCTGATGGGGCACCGCGCCGGCCGCCGCGCCGTGCGCGAGGCCGTGGAAGGGTGCGTCGCGCTCGGCGTGAAGGTGCTCACGCTCTACACGTTCTCGCTGGAGAACTGGGACCGCGGGCCTCGGGAAGTGCGCGGCCTGATGCGGATCCTCGAGCAGGTCCTGACCGACGAGCGCGAAGATTTGAAGAGGAGCAACGTCTCCCTGCGAACGATCGGGCGCGTCGACCTCCTGCCGGAGCAGAGCCGCGCCGTACTCGACGAGACGAAGCGCTACCTCGCCGATTGCACCGGCATGACGCTCGTCCTCGCGCTCTCCTACGGCGGACGGGCGGAGATCGTGGACGCCGTGCGGCGCATCGTCCAGGCGGACCGGAAGAAGCACCTGCCGCTCACGCGCATCGACGAGGAGCTCTTCAGCCGCGAACTCGACACCGACGGCCTCCCCGATCCCGATCTCCTCATCCGGACCAGCGGGGAACTGAGGGTCTCGAATTTCATGCTCTGGCAACTCGCCTACGCGGAGTTCTGGGTGACCGACACTCTCTGGCCCGACTTCCGCTCCAAGCATCTCTACCAGGCCGTCCATGACTTCCAACGCCGCAGCCGCCGCTTCGGCCGCGCGGGCTGACCGGAGCGGTCCCACGTCCGGCGCCACGTCATTCCCGCTTCGGGTCGCCACCTCGGTGGTGGCCGTGCCGCTCCTCCTCCTCCTGGCGTGGGTGGGGGGCGTGCCGTACCTCGCCTTCACGCTCGTCCTCTTGGCCCTCGCGCTTCGGGAATTCAATCTCCTCCTCGAGTCGAAGGGGCTCCTTCCGCACTGGAAGGCGGGGATGGCCGCCGTATTGCTGGCCCCGGTCGCCGCGTTTCAGCGGCTGCGGACGGGGCGGATCCAGGAGTGGCATCTCGGCGCGCTCCTCACGATCCTCGTGCTCGGCGTGCTCCTGGCGGAGCTTCGCCGCGGCGCCGGAAGACACGCGATCGCGAACAGCGCGGCAACGCTCCTCGGGGTCTTCTACGTCGGCTGGCTGGGGACCCACATCGTCGCCCTGCGCGAGCTGCCGTGGGTGCTGGGCGAGTCCTACGCCCGCGGCGCGGCGTACGCCATTCTCCCGCTCGTCATGGTCTGGTGCTGCGACACCGCCGCCTACGGCGTCGGCAGACTCTTCGGGCGTCGCCGCCTGATGCCCGAGGTGAGCCCGAAGAAAACGGCCGAAGGCGCCTGGGCCGGGCTCGTCGCCGCGATCGGCGCCGCGTTCCTGGCCCGGGCGACGTTCGCACCGTTTCTCACCGCTATGGACGCGACGCTCCTCGGATTTCTGGTAGGGGTCTTCGGGCAGCTGGGGGACCTGGTCGAGTCGCTCCTGAAGCGCGACTCCGAGGCCAAGGACACCTCGCAGCTCATTCCGGGGCACGGCGGCGTCCTCGACCGGTTCGACAGCCTCTTCTTCGCCGCTCCGATCGCCTACTACTACCTCCTCTACCGCGTGGTGGGGCCGTGAAACCGCTTCGAATCGCGCTTCTCGGAGCGACCGGCTCGATTGGTTCGGCGGCGCTGTCGCTGGCGCGCGAGCATCCCGACCGCCTCTCGTTCGTCTCCATGGCGGCGCGTCGAAGCGATACCGCGCTCGTCCGCGCGGCGCGCGAGTTCGGGGTCGGGCGGATCGCGCTCGACGACACCGCCGCGGCCGCGCGGGCGCGTGCCGTCTACGACGGGGATGTGCTGGAGGGGACCTCCGGGCTGGAGGCCCTCGCCGACGACCCCGAGGCAGACATCGTCGTGAACGCCCTCGTCGGCGTGGCCGGCCTGAGGCCGACCCTCTCGGCGCTCCGGGCGGGGAAGCGGCTCGCGCTGGCGAACAAGGAATCGATCGTCGTCGCGGGCGAGCTGGTGACGGCGACCGCCGCGCGGCACGGCGGCGTCATCGTGCCGGTCGACTCGGAGCATGGGGGGCTGCATCAATGCCTGGAGGGGCGCGCGGCGGACGACGTCCACCGCGTCCTCCTGACCGCCTCGGGAGGGCCCTTTCTCCGCCACGATCCCGCGACCATCGAGGACGCCGATCCGGAGGACGTCCTCCGCCATCCGACCTGGTCGATGGGCCCGCGCATCACGGTCGACTCGGCCACCCTCGTGAACAAGGGCTTCGAGGTAATCGAGGCGCGCTGGCTCTTCGGGCTCGCGCCCGCGCAGCTCGACGTCGTCATCCACCCGCAGTCGATCGTCCACGCGATCGTCGAGTTCCGGGACGGATCGATGGTGGCGCAACTCTCGGTGCCCGACATGCGGCTCCCGCTCCTCTACGCCCTGACCTATCCCGAGCGGTGGGCCGCGGCCCTACCGCGCCTCGACCTGGCGCATGTCGGATCGCTCCACTTCGAGGCGCCCGATCCGCGCCGGGCTCCGGGTCTCGCCCTGGCGCGGCGCGCGCTGGAGCGGGGCGGGACGGCGCCGGCCGTGCTGAACGGAGCCGACGAGGAGGCGGTGCGTCTCTTCCTCGACCGGAAGATCCGCTTCGGCGATCTCACGCGGCTTGTCGGGGAAGTGCTCGACGCGCACGTGCCGCTGCCCGCGACGTCGCTGGAGGCGATCGAGAGCGCCGACCGCTGGGCGCGTTCGCGGCTCCACGAGGCCGCGGCCTCGAGGCTTCGCGCGTGAGGAAGACGCGCCGGACGGCGGCGTTCGCGGTGGGCGCCCACGATCGCGACCGCCTCCTCGATCTGGCCCGCCGCATCGTGGGCGCGCGCGTCGTCGTCCTGGGCGACGTCGTGCTCGACCGCTACTGGGTGGGGCGCTCCTCGCGTCTCTCCCGGGAGGCGCCGGTCATCATCTTGGAATTCGAGGAGGAACGCGGCGTGCCGGGCGGAGCGGGCAACGCGGCCGCGAACGTCCGGTCGCTGGGCGGCCGCGCGCGGCTCGTGGGACGGGCCGGGAGCGACCCCGCCGGGGGCGTGCTTCGCCGCGTCTTGAAGGCCCACGGGCTGGAGTCGCGCTGGATCGTGCGCGACGCCGCCATCGACACCGCCGTGAAGACGCGCGTCCTCGCGGGGTCGAGCCACGCGGCGCGCCAGCAGCTGGTTCGTCTCGATCGTGGCAAGCGCGTTCCGGTCGGCCCCGCCGCGGAGCGAGCGCTCCTCGCGAGACTCCGGAACGCCCTCCAGGGCGCCGACGCGCTCCTCCTCTCCGACTACGGCTACGGCGTCCTCGGCCCCGGTGTGCGGGCGCGCGCGCTCCGGCTGGCGCGGAGGGCGCGCGTTCCCGTCGTGGTTGATTCCCGCTGGGCGCTCCGATCCTACCGCGGCGCCACCCTTCTCACGCCGAACGAGCACGAGATCGCCGAGGCATTCCACCTCCCGTCGCTGGACGTGGGCTCGCTCCGGCGCGCGGGGGAATCGCTCCGCTCGGCGGCGGGGGCGGAGGCGGTCTGGATCACGCGCGGCAGCGACGGCATGATCGTGGTGGAACGGCGGATGCGCGCGCGGCGCGTGCCGGTCGTGGGAGGGAGCGATGTCGTCGACACGACCGGCGCGGGCGACGTTGTTTCCGCGGCGGCCGCGCTGGCGCTTGGCGTCGGCGCCACGCAGAACGAGGCGGCGCTTCTGGCCACCTACGCCGCGTCGGTCGTGGTCATGAAGCGCGGCACCGCGACGGTGAGCCGCGCCGAGCTCGAGGCCGCGATCCGCGCGCATCCGCTGCCGCGCCTCCGCCAGTGAGCGTGGCGCCGCGCATCGTCGCCGCCGACGCGCTGGCCGCGGCGCTCGACGCGGGGCCGGCGCTTCGCCGCGGCCTGGTGATGGCGAACGGCATCTTCGATCTCCTCCACGTCGGACACGTCCGCTACCTGGAAGGCGCGCGCGCCGAAGGGGAACGGCTCGTCGTGGCGCTCAACTCGGATGCCTCCGCGCGGCGGCTCAAGGGGGAGGGGCGACCGGTCGTGCCGCTCCAGGAGCGGCTGGAGCTGGTCGCGGCGTTTCGCTGCGTCGACTGGGTCACCTGGTTCGACGGCGATCGCGTGGAAGATCTCCTCCGGCTCCTCCGTCCCGGGGTCCACGCGAAGGGAACGGACTACACGCTGGAATCGGTTCCGGAGCGCGTGCTGGCGGCGTCGCTCGGGATCCGGACCGCCATCGTCGGGGACCCGAAGGAGCACGCCACCAGCGAGATCCTGAACCGGCTCCGCGGCGCGTCGGGTGGAGCCGCTCCGGAGAAACGAGCGTGATCGGGACGGCTCTCCTTCGCGAGGACGCTCCGGAAGCGGCGCCGCCGCCGGTGGAAACGCCGTGCCGGATACTCGTGTCGCGGCTTCGCCGAATCGGAGACGCTATCCTCTCGCTCCCCCTGATCGACGCGTTACACGAGAGGTTTCCGGACGCGACGATCGACTACCTCGCCGAGTCGGGGCCGGCCCAGGCCGCCATCGGGCACCCCGCCGTCACGACGGTCCATGCCGCGCCCTCCCGGGGAGGGTTCCATCTGCCGGCTCCCTGGCCGCTCCTCCGCTCGCTTCGGCGCGCGAATTACGACTGGGTCATCGATCTCTACGGGAATCCCCGGAGCGCGCTCCTGGCCGCCTGGACGGGGGCCCCGATCAGGGTCGGCCCGTCGCGGCGGGGGAGACGCCATTTCTACAGCCATCACCTGCCCCAGGTGGATCAGCCGCTCTCGGCGGTGGCGCACCATCTCCTGGCGCTCCACGCACTCGGGATCGTGGAGGGGGGCAAGACGCGGCTTCCGCGGATTCACCTGAACGAGCTCGAGTTGGCCGCGGGGCGCGAACTCCTCGCGGAACATACCTCCGGAGCCGGCCCGCGCGTGGGACTTCACGTGGGAAACCGATGGCCCGCCAAGCGCTGGCCTGAAGAGCGGTTCGCCGCCCTCCTTCGCGTTCTTTCTAGGTCTGGGGTGGAGCCGCTGATCCTGGCGGGGCCGGGGGAGGAGGAACTGGCGCGCCGCGTGGCAATGGCGGCCCCGGCGGGAGGCGCCGCCGTCGTCACCGGGATTCCGCTGCGACAGTACTGGGGAGTCGTGGCGGCGCTCGACGTGCTGGTGACGAACGACGGGAGTCCGCTTCACAGCGGGCCCGCGCTCGGCGTGCCGACCGTCGGGATCCTGGGGCCGACCGTTCCCGAGATCTGGTTTCCGTACGATCCGCAGGACGGCCACCAGCTCCTCTGCAAGGAGATCTGGTGCCGCCCCTGCCACCGTCACGAGTGCGCCCGCCTCGACTGCCTCGACTGGATCGGCGTCGCGGAGGCGAAGCGTGCCGTGGAGCGGGCCTTGGTGCATGGGGAGCGGCGGCGTGCCGTCGCCTGACCGCCTGCTCGTCATCCGCCATCGCGCGGCGGGCGACCTTCTCCTGACGACGCCGGCGTTTCGCGCGCTTCGCGAGGGATTTCCCGGAACGAAGATCGACGTCCTCGCCGCCAGGGGAATGGGCGCGCTCCTCGAGGGAAATCGCGACGTCGACCGCGTCCTCACGTTCGACCGCCGCTCGCTCGCCTCCCAGGCGCTCCTCTACGCACGGCTCGCGCGCGGAGGCTATTCCATGGTCCTCGATCTCATCTCCAATCCGCGGAGCGCGTTCCTGGCCGCCTTGACGCGCTCGCGGGTCCGCGCCGGCTACGATATCCGGGGACGCGCCTGGGCCTACACCCTGCGCGTCCCCCGGGAGCCGCTCGGCCTCGACGGCCGCCCGACGCTTCGCTACGCGCCGGAAGCGGCGCTCGACGTCGTCCGCGCCCTGGGGATTCCGTCGCGCGGCACCGACCTCCACTTCACCGTGAGCGCGACCGCTCGCGCCTCGGTCTCGCGATGGATCGACGGCGCGGCCCGTGAGATCGCGGGAAGACCGCTCGTCGCCTGCCTGCCCGCCGGCTCCTGGCCCGCCAAGACATGGCTCCCGGAGCGATTCGCCGCTACGATGGACGCACTGGCCGGCGACGCCGTGCCGGTCTGGATCTGGG
>JBBTHR010000068.1:0-7200 GCA_038060295.1 Candidatus Eiseniibacteriota bacterium | reverse complement strand
ACGTCTACCCCACCGGCACCAGCATGACGCCGAGCGCCTTCACCGACGTCGTGACACTGGGCCAGGCGGAACGCGCGATTCTGGAGTTCAGGTATCCCTACCCCGGGCGCTACCTGTTCCACGCACATCAGAACGAGTTCGCCGACCTGGGATGGCTGGGGCAGTTCGAGGTGAAGCCGTGACGGGGGCGCGATGAACGGGTGGAAGGCGATCGCCGCCGCGCTCCTCCCGATCGCCCTCGTGGCGGCGATGGTGGTCTGGTTCGCGAACGGCGGAAGCCGCCTCCTCGCGCTCACTCCCGCGCCGATCGAGACGCTCGCCTTCGAGCGGATTGAGTTCAAGCAGCAGGAGATCGTGATTCACGTCCGAAACGAGGGCCCGGAATCGTTCCACGTCGGCCAGGTCCTCGTGAACGACGCCCTCTGGGATTTTTCCATCGCACCCGACCGCACGCTCGGTCGCCTGGGCGGCGCCACGATCTCGATCCCCTACGACTGGATCGAGGGCGAGCCGTACACGGTGACGGTTCTGAGCGGGAACGGCATCCGCCACGCGAAGACGGTCGACATCGCCATGCGCACCCCCGCCCCGAGCGCGCGGCTCCTCCTCGTCTTCGCCCTGCTCGGCATCTACGTCGGCGTCGTGCCGGTCTTCCTGGGGCTCCTCTGGCTCCCGGCGCTCCGCGCCGCCCCGCGCGCCTGGCTCGATTTCTGGCTCGCTCTCACGATGGGGCTCCTTGTCTTTCTCGGTATCGACACGCTGAAGGAGGCGCTCGAGATCGCGGGACGCGTTCCCTCGTTCGTGAACGGCGTGCTCCTGGTGGCGTTGGGCGCCGTGGCCGCGTTCCTCGGCATCACCGCCGCCGGCCGCGCCCTGTCGCGCGGCGATGCGAAGCCGAGCGGCATGAGCCTCGCCCTCCTGATCGCCGCGGGGATCGGGCTGCACAACCTCGGCGAGGGGCTCGCCATCGGCGCCGCCTACACGCTCGGCGAGGTCGCGCTCGGCTCGTTCCTGATCATCGGCTTCACGCTCCACAACACCACGGAGGGGCTCGCGATCCTCTCTCCGCTGGTGGAGGGGAGCGCGTCGTGGCGGAATCTGGTCGTGTTGGGGCTGATTGGAGGCGCGCCCACCATCCTTGGCACCTGGGCGGGCGCCTTCACCTACTCCGGTCCCCTCTCGCTCCTCTTCCTCGGAATCGGGGCGGGAGCGATCTTCCAGGTCGTGCGGATCCTGGCGCGCGCGCAGGGCAAGGGTGGCTCGGCGCTGGAAGCGCTGGGGCGCGGCCGCGCGGCCGCGGGGTTCGTGGCAGGCTTCCTGTTGATGTACGCGACGAGCCTCCTGGTCGCCGGCTAGCGCTTCTTGGCGCCTGCACCCGCGGCAGGCGCGGAAAGCGGCGGCGCGCTGTTGAGACTCCAGTCGTACGGCAGGTAGTCGATGGCCGCCTCCTTCAACCGGAGCGCGCGGACCGTCTCCTCCGGCAGGTAGCGCGAGGCGAACGCCAGCACCGCGCCATTCTTCTCTCCGTAGAGCCAATCCAGCGCCTGGTCGCGATAGTGCCCCACGAAATCTCCTCCATACCAGTCGAATATCTTCGAGATCCGGATCTTTCCGTCGCGCGGCGTGAACTGATTCCGGAACGCGTCATTCACGAACTCCCGGGCCGCGCGATCCAGTTCCATCTCCAGGCGCTCCCCGGAGAACGCGGTTGAGGGAAGGGGCGGACAGGAGCGCGAGGCGCAGACGAGGGCCATGTGTACGCGCGGCTCCGAGAACTCCAGGCGAATGATCCGGTGCTCGAGCTCGTCGAGCGTCCGGTCCGTCGCCGCGATCTTCCAACTGTAGCGCGACCAGGCGCCCGGGATATCCTGGATACTCTTCAGACGACCGCCTCGCTCCTTCCGGAATCGAAGGATGAGATCGATCGTGGCCAGGTTGTAGGCGTTCAGGTAGAAGGCGAGCTGGCGCGGCGCGGCGAGGGCACGGAGCGTTTCCGGCGGCGCCTCGGCCGCGGCCCGGAGCGAGCGATCCAGCAGGTCGCGATCGCCCTCGATCCCCGCGTAGTCGACGAGCCCGTCGTGGACGTGCCGCGCGAAGAGCGAGTCGGCGCCGAGCCGCTCGTCGAAGGGGACCGGCGCGGCATGAAGCGGCGCGGCCACGGGGATGCACGCGATCGCGAGCGCGGCGCCGAACCAGAGCGCCGCCCCGGCCCGTGCGACGCCCCTCGCGACATGCGCTCGTGTGCTGGCGCCCATTCCCCTACCGCGCCTCCAACCAGCCATCCACGCTCCTCCCGCATCGCCAGACGTCGTATCGCCGCTCGCTCTCGCCCCCCAGGGGGACGCTCAGCGCGCGGTCCCGCTCCAGGTAACCGTACCAGGTGAAGAACGATTCCGGGAGGTTGGTCCCTGGCGCGTCCAGGGCGGCCAGCCACAACCGTGCCACGAGGCTCGCCGCGAGCAGCGCGATGGCCACCGTGGTAGAGTTCAACGCATGATTCATCGGGATTCGGAGTCGCACGGGGTGGCGATCGTAGCACGCGACCTCGTGAAGTCCTATGGAGAGACCGAAGCGGTGCGGGGCGTTTCGTTCGAGGTCCGCGCGGGCGAGGTCGTCGGCTTCCTGGGGCCGAACGGTGCGGGCAAGACGACGACAGTTCGCATGGTCTCGTGCTTCCTGCCGCCGACGTCGGGATCGGCCGAGGTCTTCGGCATCGACGTCCGGACGCGGCCGCGCGACGTGAAGGCGATGCTCGGCGTCTGCCCGCAGGAAGACAACCTCGATCCCGATTTCGACGTCCTGAAGAACCTCCTCGTCTACGCCCGCTACTTCGACATTCCCCCCGACGTGGCGCGGAAGCGCGCGCTGGAGCTGCTCGACGCCGTCTCGTTGGGCGACCGGCTCAAGTCGCGCATCGACACTCTCTCGGGCGGGATGAAACGGCGCCTTGTCCTGGCGCGGGCGCTCGTGAACGAGCCGCGCGTCCTTATCCTCGACGAGCCGACGACCGGGCTCGATCCGCAGGCGCGGCATTCGATCTGGACGCGCATCCGATCGCTCCGCGCCACCGGCGTGACGGTGCTCCTCACGACGCACTACATGGAGGAGGCGACCCAGCTCTGCGACCGGGTCATCCTCGTCGACCACGGAAAGATCCTCCTCGACGGGGCGCCGAAGGACCTCATCGCGCGGGAGATCGGTCACACCGTGATCGAGGCGTGGAACCACGATGCGGAGTTCGCCGCCGCCGTGCGCGCCCTGGCGGGACGCGTGGAGGAGATCGGGGACCGGCTCTTCTTCTACCCGGACGACGCCGAGGGGGCCGAGCGCTTCTTCGAGGAGCGTTTCCCGGACCAGGAACGACAGATCCGCCGCGCGACGCTGGAGGACGTGTTCCTCAAGCGGACCGGCCGGGCGCTGCGGAATTGAAGACCGTCATGGAACTCCTGCGCAACATCTCCTGGCGCGCCACGAAGGTCTGGCGCCGGAACATCGACGTCTTCCTGGTTACGCTCCCGATCGAGGGGCTCCCCGCGATCGTCGAGCCGATCCTCTATCTCCTCGCCTTCGGCATGGGCCTCGGGACGATGATCGGGACGCTCCACTACCAGGGACGCGTCGTCGATTATCTCCACTTCCTCGCCCCGGGAACGGTGGCCGTCGCGATCCTCTTCTGGTCCTATTTCGAGATGACCTACGCGTCGTACATCCGCATGTACTACCAGAAGACCTTCGACGCCATCCTGGCCACACCGCTCCTGGTCGAGGACGTGATCCTGGGCGAGATGCTCTTCGCCACCACGAAGTCGCTCCTGGCCGCCACCGTCATGCTCGGGGTGATCTCCGCGTTCGGGCTGGTCTCCTGGCCGACGGGTCTCCTGGTTCTCCCCATCGCCGTTCTCGGCGGCTCCTTCTTCGCCGGCATCGGGCTCGTCATCACCTCGATGGTCCGGAACATCTCCCACTTCAATGTGCCGATGTCGCTCTTCGTGCTGCCGATGTTCACCTTCGGGGGGACCTTCTTCCCGCTCGAGGTGCTCCCCTCCTGGGCGCACCCGATCGCCTGGTGCCTCCCCCTCACGCACGTCTCGCTCCTGGTCCGGTCGGCCACGCTCGGCATGGCGCACCCGATGATCCCGGTCAGCGTCGCCTACCTCGCTCTCGGCTCGGTGGTCTTCGGGATTCTGGCGCTCCATCGGATGAAGCGCCGGCTGGTCCCATGACCATCCAGCAGATTCTCACCGCGCTCGAGGCCATGGGCCTCGCCGCCAATCGCGATCTCTACGTGCAGCACGGAATCGCGGCTCCGGCGTACGGGGTGGCGTTCGGGCATCTCCGGGCGCTGGCGAAGCAGATCGGAACCGACGCGGCAACAGCCGAAGCGCTCTGGGCGAGCGGAAACCACGATGCCCGGGTTTTGGCGACGTTGGTGGTGGGGGAAAAGGGGTCCACCGAACGGAGGCTTCGCGCCTGGGTGGCGACGCTGGACAATTACGTGATCGCCGATCTCTTCGCGCGGTGGGCGTCCCACGCGAAGGCGGCGCCCGCGCTATCGGCCGAGTGGGCTCTCGCGACCGACGAGTGGATCGCCCGCGCCGGGTGGATGCTCCGCGCACTCCTCGCCATCGATCGGCCCGATCTCCCGGACGCGCACTTCGCCCCGGCGATCCCGGTCATCGAGCGGGAGATCCACCGCGCCAAGAACCGCGTGCGGGACGCGATGAACACCACCCTGATCGCCATCGGGATCGGCCGTGATTCTCTCACGGAAGAGGCGATCGCCGCCGCGCGGCGGATCGGCCCGATCGAGGTCGACTACGGCGAATCGGGCGCGTCGCTCGCTCCGGCCGAGGAGACGATTCGGCGTGGGGTGGAGCAGCGGCACAGGCAGGAATCGGGACGCGCGGGTGGAAAGAAGGCGGCGCGGCGGAAACGGGCCGCGGCGAAGAAGAAAATCGGGCCGGGCCGGGCCTAGCGCTCCGTCACTCCCCCGGCGCGTTCCGCGATACGAAATCCTCCAGCCGCTTCCGCGCCATCCGGGCGGTCTCGACATCGCGCGCGAGGACAATGGCCCGCCGATAATGATGCACGATGGTGTCGAAGGTCTCGGCGTCGAACGATCCCGCGCCGCGCTCTCGCGCCGACTCCGCCAGATAGAGGCGCACTCGCGCGGAATCGGCCCCTGCGCGTCCCGTCTGATAGAGCAGGCGAAGGTCTGGTTCCGCCCGTAGCAGCGCGCTCCCCGGGACGCGCGCGGGATCGAAGAGGAGCGGAAGCCCGAAGCGTGCGGCCACCTCGGCGAATTCCGGTCCTCCAGGAAGTGGCGCGGGGCTAGCCGCCGCGTCGGCCCTCGCGCGAAGCGCCGCGACGCGGGCCATCTGATCCACCGCCGGCTTCTGGAGTGCGGCTTCCGGCAGCGCCTCCGCGGCGCTCTGCGTCTCGACCTCCTCCTCGCGCGAGGCGACGGCAGGCTCGTCCTTCGCCGTGGCGGCGAGCGTCGAGGCGGCCGGTGGAGTACTCGCGATCGGCGCCCCCCCACTCGCCGGGAGTTCGCTCTTCTCGGCGTCGGTCACGTTTCCCACCGCCACCTCGCGCTCCTTCGCCGGCCCGTCGAGAGGCGGAGGCCCCTCTTCCCGCCGCACCTCCCCTTCGGCCTCTCGAGATTCCACTCCACCTGGAACCCCGGCCACCGGGGGTGCGGCTGTGCCGCGCCAGGCATCCTGGCGCTGCACGAGCATCACAACCACGACCACCACGGCGGCGGCGGCCGAGGCGGCGGAGATGATCGCGGGCCAGGGGAGTCCGGGCGCGCGCCCCCGCGGCCCATCGTCGAGACTCCGGCGGCGGCCGGCGCGCTCCCGGGGCGGTTCCGCCGCGCGAGCATCCTTCGGCTCCCGTGATTCCGGATTCGGCGCGACCGCGGGGGCCGTCCCCGTCACGCGGGCCATCACGGAGCCGGTCAGCTGGTCGAAGTAGGCGTCGCTCGGATCGTGCAGCCCCTGACGGAGCATCCCCTCGGCGTCCGACATCTCGTCGAGCCGGGTCTGGCACGCCGAGCAGGAGAGGACGTGCGCCTCGATCGGGCCTCGCTTCTCCGGATCGAGCTCGCCGTCGCGATAGGCGAAGAGATCTTCGCTGGCGGGATGGTTCTGCATCATCGGGGGTCCACCATTCGTCGCTTCGGGGAGAGATCGCGCATTTCCTCCAGGAGCGCCTCACGCGCCCGGGCCAGCCGCGACATCACGGTGCCGAGCGGTATGCCGAGCGTCTCGGCGATGTCGGCGTAGGAGAGATCGGCGTCGACGCGGAGGGCCAGGATGGCGCGCTGCTCGTCGGTGAGCGCCCCGAACGCGCGCTCGGCGAGAAGCCACTGCTCCAGCACGGCGGGATCCTGCTCCGGGTCGGCGACACGCTCGGCTAGCGACACGTTTCCCTCCGGCGCCGGATCGTCGAGGGAGGCCGCCGCCCGCCGCTTTCCCTGGCGCAGGGCCGACAGCGCCGTTCGCGCCACGATGGTGAGGAACCAGGGGCCGAAGGCCCGGCCATCCTCGAAGCGGTCGAGCGCGCGAAAGGCCTTCACGTAGGAATCCTGTAATGCGTCGTCGGCATCCTCGTGCTGACGCAGAATGCGGCGCGCCAAGCGGTAGCCGTCCCGCCGGGTTCGGCGGACCAGCTCCGAGAACGCGTCGGACTCCCCAGCGCGGACACGCCGGACCACTTCGTCGTCCGGGAGTTGCGTTCGATCGGATCGCGCGGCCGTCATCGGGGGCCGACTCTACTACGCCGCGGGGGAGCCGCCTATTCCAAACAGAACGGGGCCGCGCGGTATCGCGCGACCCCGTCGGAACTTCCCTAGGCTCGGGTCAGCGGGCGCTGCGGCGATTCGCGGCGCGACGCGAGAGCCACATGAGCCCGAAGGCCACGACCAGACCCCACAACACGATCTTCAGCACCATGGAAATACCCTCCTTAGAGCGACGCTCAGCGCGTCGCGTTCTGGGCCGCGATCGCTTCCATCAGCTGAATCGCGGCAGGGCCCAAGATCACCACGAGCAGCGCGGGGAAGATCAGGAAGACGAGCGGGAACGCGAGCTTGATCCCCGCCTTCCGCGCCATCTGCTCCGCCCGCTGACGGCGCTTCGTCCGCATCGACTCGGCGTGCGCCCGGAGCGACTGCGCGATACTGGTTCCCAGGCGGTC
>JBBTHR010000067.1:13392-22345 GCA_038060295.1 Candidatus Eiseniibacteriota bacterium | reverse complement strand
GCGCCGCGTGGCCGACGAGCCCGCGAACGAGCGGGACGAAGGCGCCCGAATAGGGCAGCTCGCCCCAGTCGTCGGAGAGCGACGAGAGAAAGACCGCCACGCGCGGCCCGGCGACCACGACCGGAAGGCCGCCGCTCGTCTGCACCACGACCTCGGCGCGCGGGGAGGTGACCGCGCCCCGCACCAGGCCGCTGAGGCGCGCCTGCGAGAGCGGGGTGCCGACTCCCACCGTGAGCCCCTCCAGAATCGGGTGCCCCGCGACGCGGGCGCGGAGTTCCAGCGCTCCTCCCTCGGGCGCGCGTTCGGGCGCCTGGAGCGAGAGATCGATCGTCCCCGGGAAGAGGCGCTTGCTGTAGTAGTCGGGATCGGAGTGGGGACCGAGCGCCACGACGAGCCCTCCCCCGTCGCGGAGGAACGCGCGGAGTCTCGCCTCGGCATCGCCCGAGAGCGCGGCTACGTCCTCCAGCAGGACGACGTCGGCGCGCGCCTTGTTGAGGGTCAGGAGCGCGGCGGGCGATTCATCCTGGACCGAGAAGCCCGACGCGCCGTTCGACGACGGGTCGAGGGCGAGCGCGGCGAAGCGGGGCGGCGGCGACCCGCGTGCTTCGACGATGCGAAGGACGCGGAGGCGACGCGGCGTGCCGAGGACCGCGTACCACTCGTCGTCGGTGGGGAGCGCGTCGGCGTCCATCTCGGCCGTGATTCGCGTGGCGGCGGAGGGTGCGGCGGCGGCCGAATCTGCGGCGGCGGAGAGTGCGGCGGCAGCGACGGCCGAGTCGGCGGCGGAGGGTGCACGGGCAGCCACGGCGCGCACCCCCTTCGGCTCGATCGGCATCGCGGCCCAGCGCCTCTCGCCGGCACGAAGCGAGACGTCCCCTCCCCCGACGAGCGCGTCCCCTTCCCGGAGCCGGATCGCGATCCGGTCGCTCGGCGCGTCGGCGTGGTTCACCAGCCGCGCGCGGAGTTCCATCCCGCGCCCCTCGGGGCCGGGGCGCACGTCGGGATCGATCGCCTCGAAGGCGTGGTTCGGCAGATTCGCCGTGGTCACGGGCACGAGATAGACGCGCGTTCCCGCGGCCGCGGCGCGCGCGATCTCCGCGCGGGCCTCGCCCGGCCAGTTGCTCCGCTGAAAATCGCTCACGACGTAGAGTTCCCGCGCGGAGAGCGGGCTTCGCTCCAGCGCGCGGCGGAGCGAGCCGAGCGCGGCGGCCATTCGGGCCGGCCGCGGCGTCGCTTCCACGCGCTCGAGCGCGCGGCGGAGTCGGACCCGATCGTCGCCCCGCTCGGCCGCCGGCTCGTCCCCGCGCGACGCGTAGGCGATGGCGATGGCGTCTCCCGCCCTCGAGGTCTCGATCAGCGACGCGGCGCGTCCCTTCGCCTCCGCGATTCGCGGCCTCCCATGCTCTTCGATCGCCGCCATGCTCTCGGAGTCGTCGAGCAGGAGCCCGACCGCGGCGGCCGCGTTCGTGACGGCATTCGCCGGCGTGACGGCGGGCCGCGCGAAGGCGAGCACCAGGAGGAGGAGCGCCAGCGTCCGGAGGATGAGAAGGAGGATCTCGCGGAGCCGGATGCGGCGAATTTCCCGCGGCTCCAGGGCGCGCAGGAAGATCGTCGTGGGAAACGGCACCTCCGGAAGCCTCCGCCGGCTCAGGAGATGGAGGAGGACCGGAATCGCCGCCACCGGGAGCGCCCAGAGGAAGCTGGGATTCAGGAACGAGAGAAGAGGCATCGCGGCCGATCGGCTCCCTTGCCTAGAGGAGGCGCGAGCGCTTCCCCAGATATTCCAGCAGCGCACGGTCGTACGGAACGTCGGTGGTCAGGGCCACGTAGTCGGCCCGCTTCTCGATGCAGATGGCGCGGAGCCGGTCCCGCCACTCGGTCACGCGGGCGCGATAGTCGTCTCGCAGCTCGCGGGGGCGCGTGGTGACGCGCGCACCGTCTTCCACGTCGACGTAGACCGCCTCGCGGTCGAAATCGAACGCGACCTCCTGCGGATCGAGGATATGGAAGACCAGGACCTCGTGCCGCCGGTGGCGGAAGTGGTGGATCGCCTGCGCGATCTTCTCGGGCTCGTCGAGAAGATCGGAGAGGATCACGACGAGCCCGCGCCGCGTGATTCGCTCGGCCAGCGCGTGGAGCGAGGCGGTGAAATCGGTCCCGCCGCCCGCCTTCATCCGCTCCAGCAGGACAAGAAGAGGCCGCATGTGCCCCATCGTGCTGCGCGCCGGAATCTGCTCGCCGCGCCCCTGCGCGAAGGCGAAGAGGCCGACGGCGTCATGCTGACCCAATATGAGATACGCGAGCGAGGCGGCGAGCTGCCGCGCGTAGTCGAGCTTCGTCACTCCGCGCGATCCGTAGCCCATGCTGGCGCTGGTGTCGACGAGGAGGTGGGCGCGGAGGTTTGTCTCCTCCTGGTACTGCTTCAGGTACTTGCGGTCCGACTTCGCCAGGACCTTCCAGTCGAGATGGCGGAGCGGATCGCCCGGCATGTACTGGCGGTGCTCGGCGAACTCGACGGAGAAGCCGTGATACGGGCTTCGGTGGAGTCCGGTCAGGAAGCCCTCGACCACGAGGCGCGCCCGCAGGTCGAGACGGGCGAGCTTCGAGACGAAGTGCGGATCGAGAAGCCGCGCGCGGTCGTCGCTCATGGCGATAGGTCGCTGGCCCGGTGGCTACGGCGGGCGCGAGCCCTAGCCCCGCTTGCCGTCGGAGGACGGCACGGCGTCGAGGAGCTTGGCCACGATGTCGAGGCTCGAGATGCCGTCGGCCTCCGCCGTGAAGTTCGGAATGATCCGGTGGCGAAGGACGGGACGCGCCATGGCGCGGACGTCGTCCTCGCTCGGAGTCGGCCGGCCCTGGAGCGCGGCGCGCGCCTTGGCGCCGAGCACCATGAACTGAGCGGCGCGCGGGCCGGCGCCCCACGAGACCCAGTCGCGCACGAACGACGCGCTCTCGGGACCCGGCCGCGACGCGCGCGCGAGCTTTACGGCGTAGCGGACGACGTGCTCCGAAACGGGAATGCGGCGGACGAGGCGCTGCAGCTCGAGAATTCGGTCGCGGCCGATGACGCGCGACACGTCGGCCTGGTAGGCGCTCGTGGTGGTCGCCACGATCCGCTGCTCCTCCTCGTCGCTCGGATAGGAAACCGAGATGTGGAACATGAAGCGGTCGAGCTGCGCCTCGGGGAGCGGATAGGTCCCCTCGAATTCGATCGGATTCTGCGTCGCGAGAACGAAGAACGGCAGCGCGAGCTCGTGCGTGGAGCCGCCCGCGGTCACGCGGTACTCCTGCATCGCCTGCAAAAGAGCGGCCTGCGTCTTCGGCGGCGTGCGGTTGATCTCGTCGGCCAGGACGATGTTCGCGAAGATCGGTCCGCGGATGAACTTGAAGGAGCGCCGTCCGGTGGAAGCGTCCTCCTCGAGGATCTCCGTCCCGGTGATGTCCGACGGCATGAGGTCGGGCGTGAACTGGATTCGGCTGAACTCGAGGTCGAGCGCCTGGGCCACGGTGGAAACGAGGAGCGTCTTCGCGAGCCCGGGCACCCCCACCAGGAGGCAATGGCCGTTCGCGAAGAGCGCGGTCAGGAGCTGATCGACGACCTCATCGTGGCCGACGATCACCTTGCGCAACTCCACGAGGATGGCCGTCCGGGCGCGCTTCAGCTCATCGAGAAGCTCGACGTCGCGGGTGGCGACGGACTCGTTCATCGAGGTCCTCTTTTCCGGGTCTTGGGGTCGGCCGGATGAAATTTCCATGACGGCCGACCGTGCAAGTGCCCATCGTTACAGGGTTGACGCGGAGGTGTGCATAACCGGGCGCGCCGGTATGCGCCGCGCATTTGCAATCGCTTGTGATTTAGTGCGTTACGACGTTTTCCACCGTTTTCCCCAAGTTATCCACAAAACGGGTCCCTCTCGCCGTCGGTTCGGCTCTACTGCTGGCCCGATTCCACGGAGCGAAGAAGGTCGATGATCCGCTCCAGCTCTTCCTGGTTGTGATAGTCGATGAAGACCGATCCGGCCCCGCCGCGCCGCCGGGTGATCCGCACCCGCGTCCCGACGAGTCGCATCAGTTCATCTTCCAACGCCATCAGCTCCGCGGAGAAAGCGCGGTGCGGCGCCCGCCGCGACTTCCCCACGCGAGGGGAGGCCGACCGCTGGATCCGCGATTCGAGCTCCCTCACCGACCAGTCGTTCGTGCTCGCGGCATTCGCGAGTTCGATCTGCTGCTTCGGAGCCGCCAGGGAGAGGAGCGCCCGGCCATGCCCGGCAGAGAGGCGCCCCGACTCCAGCAACGTCAAGACTTCTGTTGGCAAGTTATTGAATCTAATGATGTTGGAAACAGTCGATCGATCCTTACCGACGCGCTTCGCGATCTCCTCGTGCGGCAACCCGTACTCCGCCGCCAGCCGGTAGTAGGCGCGCGCCTCGTCCACCGGATTCAGATTCTCCCGCTGCACGTTTTCGATGAGAGCGATCAGGAGCGACTCGCGATCGGTGAGCGGGCGGACGATCGCGGGGATCGTCTTGAAGCCCGCCTCCTGCGCGGCGAGGAATCGGCGCTCGCCGGCGACCAGCTGATAGTGATCGCCGGAGGGCCGAATCAGGACCGGCTGGAGCACGCCGCGCTCACGGATCGAATCGGCGAGCTCACGAATGGTGGCGGGATCGAACTGGGTCCGTGGCTGGGCCGGGTTGCGGACGATCTTGGCGAGCTGGACGTGGACGATGTCACTCGTCCTGGCCTCCTGCGGCCGGCTCTCCGGCGGGCCGGAGGGAGGCATGACCGGCACTTCCTGCTCGACTCCTGCGGGAATCAACGCTTCCAACCCTCTTCCCAACGCTTTCCTAACCACGTTCGATCACCTCTTTCGCCAAGTTCATGTAGCTCGTCGATCCGACGCAGGTGGGGTCGTAGACGACGACCGGCTTGCCGAAGCTCGGCGCCTCGCTGAGGCGCACGTTTCTGGGAATGACGGTGCGGTAGACGCGCTCCGCGAAGAATCGCCTGGTCTCCTCCAATACTTGTTGTGAGAGATTCAGGCGGTTGTCGAACATCGTGAGAAGGACTCCCTCGATCTGGAGAGTTGGGTTGAGACCCTGCTGCACGAGCCGAATGGCGCTCAGGAGGTGGCTCAGCCCCTCGAGCGCGTAGTACTCGCACTGAACCGGGACCAGCACGGAGCGCGCCGCGGTCAGGGCGTTCAGGGTCAGGAATCCGAGAGAGGGCGGAGCGTCGATGAGGATGAAGTCGTAGCGCTCCTCCATGTCGACGAGCGCTTCCTTCAGCCGGTATTCCCGTCGCGGCACATCCACCAACTCCACCTCGGCACCCACCAGGCGCTGTCCGGAAGGAACGAGATGCAGGCCGGCCACCTCGGTCTCGAGGATCACATCCGCGAGTGTGGCGTTCCCGGTCAGCACATCGTAGATCCCGTGCTGCACCTTGATACTTGGATACCCCAATCCGCTGCCTGCGTTCCCCTGGGGGTCGAGGTCTATAAGTAAGACCTTCTTCCCACAGAGCGCCAAGCCTGCCGCCAGATTCACAGCCGTGGTGGTCTTGCCGACGCCGCCCTTCTGATTCGCGATCGCAACCGTCCTGGCCATGGATCTCCCTGATTCGATTTGCGGGCGGGGCCGCGCTGCGGGGCGAGGAGCCTTCCGAATGGGCCAGTTTAGGGGAGGGAGGCCAGGGAACGCCAACGGATTCTATGTTCCACGTGAAACGTGTTTTTATTTCGTTGTGAATATTGATCTTATTTGCAGGTACTCGCGAAAGGCTCGTGAAACAGCGAATGTGAGCGCGAGGTGACCAATTCGACGAATTGGAGGGGGTTCGTGTAGGCGCCTGGATATCTCACAATTTTGCAGTAGGTTACGGCTACGTTTCACGTGGAACATGGCGAGGGGTGTTTCGCGAGGCCGGTGCGGGGTCGGCGTGGCGCCGCTGCGGGGTCGGTGCTGAGTCGGCGTGGGACCGGCGCAGGGGGTCGACGTGGTGCGCGACGCCAATCAAACCAGTCCGTGCAGGAGTCTCCCCCCGAAGCGGCCGGTCGTTTCTTCCCCAGTTCGCCCCGTGGCCGCGAGGTCCTGGGAAAGCCGCTCCCGATCGATCCCGCCACCGGCGAAGTAGACCCATCGTGCACCCGGGAGACAGCTCGGCGCGATCATCTCGATCTGGCGGGCCACCTCGGCCACCGCACGGATGAAGAGCACGTCGTAGACCGGCTCTTTCTTGCGCGAATGCTCCTCGAGGCGTTCGCAGGCGACCTTCATGTTTCGAAGCCCTAGCGTGCGGACCGTCCGCTCCAGAAACCCCGCCTTCCGCTCGCGCGACTCGAGCAGTACGACCTTTGTCCCCGGCCACACGATCCCCAATGGAATTCCCGGGAAGCCGCCGCCGCTTCCGATGTCCAGGATGCATCCCGGCGGTTCCTTGAAGAGCGAAAGGGGGTTGAGCGAATCGAGGATGTGTCTCGTGTAGAGCGTGGAGCGATCCCCCTTGGCAATCAACGCGAGCGTGGGGATCTTCTCATAGAGGAGGAGTGCGTATCGGTCCAGGAGTCCGAGGGCCCCTTCGGGAAGCGATCCGAACGGGAGGGAGTCCGAGATCGGCGCGACGCGGTCGCCCGCCGCGCCCTGCTCAGTCGCTAGAGCGAGGCGCTCCAGAAATAGCCGCCGATCCGCCGCCAGCTCCGCGGGGAGCTTCACCGCGGGCGGACCGGGGGTTTGGCGCTTCTGCTGCGTTTCGTCCGGCCCCACCATCCACACTCCTTCGTTGTTCCCGATCGGCATAGATGGCCAGAACCGATACGTCCGCTGGAGAGACTCCCGCGATTCGTGAAGCCTGGGCGACTGTTCGAGGGCGAAGCCGCTTCACCTTTTCACGTGCCTCGCCGGCGAGTTCCGCCAGCGGCTCGTCGAAGAGGCCCTCCGGGAGCAGAAGCGACTCGTATCGCGAGGCTCGCTTCACCGAGCGATGTTCGCGCTCGATGTACCCTTCGTAGCGCGCTTCGATCACGGCCGACTCTACCGCTCCGCTCTCCAACTCGGCAAGGGAAGGGAGCGAGAGGGCGCCCGGAGTGTCGAGCGATCCATCGCGAATCGCCTGCGCCAGGGAGAGTGGCACGCCGCGTTCCGGGGCTTCCATCCGGATCGACTTAAGTCGGGCACGCGCCGTCACGCGATCCGAGGCCCGCCGGCCGAGACGTCGGAGTTCCTCCGGCCGGAGCGTCCCCAGCCGGGCCGCCTCGGGCAAGAGCCGCTCGTCTGCGTTGTCCTGCCGTAGCAGGAGCCGATGCTCCGCGCTGGAGGTGAACATCCGATACGGCTCTTCCGTCCCTTTAACTACTAGATCATCAATTAACACAGCGAGATACGAAGTATGTCTTCCGGGAAGCCAGGGCTCTCGGCGCTGAAGTGCCAGGGACGCGTTGATGCCGGCCCAGAGTCCCTGGGCCGCCGCTTCCTCGTATCCGGACGTGCCGTTGATCTGGCCCGCCAGGTAGAGTCCCGCCACCTCGCGCGACTCCAGAGTGTGGCGGAGCTGCGTCGGCGGGACGAAGTCGTACTCCACCGCGTAGCCCGGGCGAAGGAGCCGCGCCGACTCGAGTCCCGGGATCGTGGCCAGAATCTCCATCTGCACCTCTTCGGGGAGACTCGTCGAGAGCCCATTCACGTAGTACTCGACCGTGTCGCGCCCTTCCGGCTCCAGGAAGATCTGGTGCGACGCCTTCTCCGCGAACCGGACCACCTTGTCTTCCACCGAAGGGCAGTAGCGAGGGCCGATGCCGCGGATCTTTCCCGTGTAGAGCGGCGAGCGATGGAGATTTTCGCGGATCACGCGATGCGTCACCTCGGTCGTCGCCGTGAGATGGCAGACGATCTGCTCGACCTCGAGCGACTCGGTGAAGTGGGAGAAGGGGCGCGGCGGATCGTCGCCGCGCTGCGTGGCGAGCCGCGCGAAGTCGATCGAGTCGCGATGAAGCCGCGGCGGCGTCCCCGTCTTCAGCCGCACGAGCCGGAATCCGAGATCGCGGAGCGAATCGGAGAGTCCTCGCGCCGGCGCCTCGCCCACGCGGCCGCCGGCCACCGTCCGATCGCCGATATGGAGCACGCCGTCGAGGAACGTGCCGGGCGTCACGATCACCGCGGCCGCATCGAGGAGTGTGCCGTCCGCCAGGCGGACGCCGCGGATTCGTCCGCTCGATACCTCGAACGCCGTCACCTGCCCCTGCACCAGCGTGATTCCCGGTGCCGACTCCAGTTTCGCGCGGACCAGCGCGCGGTAGAGCGCCTTGTCCTCCTGCGCGCGCGGCGACCAGACGGCGGGGCCGCGTCCGCGATTCAACATCTTGAACTGAATCCCCGCGCCATCCGCCATCCGCGCCATCAGCCCGCCCATCGCGTCGATCTCGCGCACGAGATGCCCCTTCGCCAGGCCGCCGATCGCGGGATTGCACGGCATGTGGCCGATGGCGTCGAAGTTCATCGTCACGATCACCGCCTCGACGCCGAGGCGCGCGGCGATCAGCGCGGCCTCACACCCGGCGTGACCGGCGCCGACGACGATGAGGGGATGTCGGCGGTTCGTCATGCCGGTCACTTTCCGATGCAGAAGCGGGCGAAGATGGCGGCGACCACCGCGTCGTCGACGCCGCGGCCGACCGTTTCGCCCAGCGCGCGGCGCGCCTCGGTGAGATCGACCGCCGCCAGATCGTAGGCGACGCCCTCGGGATCCTCCGCGCACAACTGACCGGCGGCGCGCTCGAGCGCGGCGGCCGCGTCGATCAGGAGCGCCTCCTGCCGCGCGCTCGTCGCGGGAATATCCGCCGCGGCGCTCTCGCCGAGGACGCGAGGAAGCGCCGCGCGGAGGGCCGCCACCAGCGTGTCGACGCCGCCGGGCCGCACCGCGACCGTCTCCACTTCGGCGGCAGCGGTCGTCGCGGGGG
>JBBTHR010000067.1:0-13382 GCA_038060295.1 Candidatus Eiseniibacteriota bacterium | reverse complement strand
CATCAGGTCGGCCTGCCGCGGTGAGGGCCACACCGGCCCCGACCGATTCGCGCCGCTCCAGATCGCTCTTGTTCCACGCCACGATCACCGTTCCCTTCGTCGCCCCCATCAGCCGCTCGCTCTCCGCCGCGCCGGCGTCGGGACGCGTGCAGTCGCGCACCAGGATCGTGATGTCGGCCGCCGCCGCCGCGCGCTCGGTGCGCTCCACGCCGAGCCGCTCGACCGGATCGGTCGCCTGGCGGAGTCCGGCGGTATCGGTTAGGCGGATCTCCATGCCGTCCAGCCAGATCGAAGCCTCGATCGTGTCGCGCGTCGTGCCCGGCGACTCGTCCACGATGGCTCGGTCGTATCCGAGAAGCGCGTTGAGGAGGCTCGACTTTCCGACGTTCGGCGCGCCGAGGATGGCGACGCGTACACCCTCCTCTCGACGTCGTGCGGAGGGAAGCCGTGCGATCCATTCCCGAAGCGCCGCGGCCGCGGCGTCGCACCGCGCGGCGAACGCGGCGACATCCGCCGATTCCCGCACGTCGCCCGGGAAATCGATGCGCGATTCGACCTCGGCGAGGAGCCCGACCAGTTCCGCGTCGAGCGCCTCGATCCGCCGCGAGAGATCGCCCCCCAGCGTGGCGTGCGCCGCGCGAAGCGATCGCTCGGAGCGGGCGCGGACGATCGACGCCACCGCCTCGGCCTGGGCCAGATCGAGTTTTCCGTTTCGGTAGGCGCGCTCCGTGAACTCGCCCGGACGCGCGGGACGCGCGCCGGCGCCGATCAGCGTCTCGAGGATGACGCGCGGAACGGCCGGCCCTCCGTGCGAGGAGATCTCGACGACGTCTTCACCGGTATAAGAATGGGGAGATCGGAAGATCGAGAGGAGAACCGTGTCGAGGGGAGTCGCGGCAGCTCCCATCGCTCCGGTGGAAGTCGCCATGCGACCGCCGGCGTCGGCCCCTGCCACGAACGACCCGAAGAGAATCCGGTGCGAGCCGCTTTCCAGGGGGTCGCGCGCGCCGCGGAAGCAGCGCGCCGCGATCGCGACGGCGTCAGGTCCGCTGAGCCGCGTGACCGCGATGGCCGCGTCGCCGGGCGCCGTGGCGATCGCGACGATGGTGTCGCTGGTGGCCATGGCGGGGGCGTTTCGGTCCTGCCGCGCCGGACGCGGCATTCACGGACGCTATTCCTTCGACGGCGCGCGGCGGATGATGACGCGCTTGTAGAAGCCGTCTCCGATCGTGACCGTTTCCATCCCGGGCCGTTCGGCCACTTCGAGGTGGACGATGCGGCGCTCGGAGGCCGGAAGCGGGTCGGTCGTCACCTCGGGCGTGCCGCCCTGGACCTCACCCATGAGATCGCGGGCGAGTTGGCGAAGCCCCTCGATCTGGCGGTCGCGGAATCCGGCGACGTCCACCTCCAGGCGAGGGGGCGCCGAGTCGGGCATCTTCGCTCGGAGCATGCGGGTCAGGATGTGCTGAAACGAGGAGAGCGTCTCGCCATCCGATCCGATCAGGAGCGAGTCGAACTCCCCGGCGTTCACGCCGACGCGGATGCCGTGCTGCGTCTTCGACGCTTCCACGACGGCCCCGCGGAATTCCATCGCGTCCACCAGCCCCTGAGCCAGCTGCTTCACCTGAGCGACGTGCTCCTCGGTGATGAGGGCCGGATCGAGCGGCGGGGGAGGCGGGCCGAAATCGCGCGGCTCCGCGCGGTGCGACACGCCCTGGTGGGAGCGGTGCGAATCGTAGGACGGGCGCGGCGCCCGGGCCGGCGCGCGGCCGGCGCCGTCGGGGGCGCCCTCCGGGTTGCGGCGACGCACCTTCACCTTCACCGGCCGGAATCCGATGCTCGAATTGGCCGAAGAGCCGGCATCCACGAGGTCGATGGCAAGCTCGCGCGGCGTGAGGCCCGTGCGGATGCAGGCAGCGGCAATGGCCTCCTCGAAGGAGTTGGCTTCGATATCGATGACTTCGTCGTTCATGGCTGGTCCATCCGGTCGTTCGGGCTTGGGCCGCTACGTGGCGGCGCGGGCCGCCGTTTCGCGGTCGTCGGCGATGTTGACCCACTGCTGCTGGAGGGCGGAAAGGACGTTGTTGACCGTCCAGTAAAGGATCACGCCCGCCGGGAGATTATACATAAAGAAGAGCATCATCACCGGCATGAGCATCATGAGCGGCTTCTGGTTCGGATCGGTCGGCGTGAGCGCCTGCATCCAGAACGTGCTTCCGGTCATGAGGATCGGCAGCAGGTGGATCGGAAGCGGTCCCAGCTGGAAGAGAATGTCGGGCGCCGAGAGGTCGTGCACGTGCGCCATGAAGCCGGCCGCGCGCAGTTCCACCGAGTAGAGCAGCACGTTGTAGAGCGCCAGGAAGACCGGCACCTGGAGCAGCATCGGGAGACACCCGCCGAGCGGGTTCACCTTGTGCTCCTTGTAGAGCGCCATGACGCTGCTGTTCATCTTGACCGGGTCTTCCTTGTACTTCGCGCGAAGTTCCGTCATGCGCGGCTGCAGCCGGTGCATGATCTTCATGGTGCGAAGACTCGACTGCGTCAGCGGGTAGAAGACGACCTTGGTCAGGAGGCTGATGAGGATGATTCCGACGCCGTAGTTCGGGATCCACTTGTAGAGCAGAAGGAGGCTCTTCAGGAGGAACGTGCTGACGGGCAGAAGCCACTTCCACCCCAGATTCACCAGCTGGTCGAGACCCGAGCCGAGTTCGGTCAGCGTGTCGTAGTGGAGGGCGCCCGCGTAGAGCCGCGCGTGGCGCACCACCAGCGAGCCTGGCGTCGCGGCGCCGGTGAGCCAGGCGCTCGCCGAGCCGTCGGCGGCGGGGAGGAAGGCGACTTCGTCCACGGTCAGCGAATCGGGCACGAGGGCCGCGACGAAATACTTGCTCCGGTCGCCCGCCCAGCGGACGTTCCCTTTCTCGACCTTCAACCCTTCCTTGCCCAGCCCCTTGGTGTCGACCGAGACCAACTTCTCGCCCAGAAGGGCCGTACCGCGGAGCTCCTCCGGCTTTCCGTAGAGCTCCGTGATCGGGAGCGCGCTCCCCCAGCCGATGCGGTAGCGGATCGGACCGAGACCGGCCGGAGCCGACAAGCGGACCTCGACGTCGAGGAGCAATCCGTTGGGATCGACGCGATAGGTCTTCGTGACGCTGACCCCGCTCGAGTCCTCCGCGACGAAACTGACCATGCCGCTCGACGCGTTGTAGTCCGCCAGTTGGAACGGCACCCGGCTGAAGTCGAACGTCGCCTGCCCCGCCGAGACGACGACGTGGAGGGCGCGCGAGCCGGGTCGGACGAGATCGACGGGGCCCTTCGTGACCGGATTCTTGTAGTCGGGCACGACCCACGAGGTGATCGTCCCGCCCTCGGTGGAGAAGGTGGCCTGGAAGGACTTCGTCGCGAGACGTCGCGCCTCGATCGGCGCGTCGGCCACCCGCGTGGCGACCAGCGTCTCGCCGGCGATGGAGGGCGCTCCCATGACCTGGGCCGCCGGCGCGGAGCCGGTCGCCTGGCCGCCAGTGGGAGCGCCGGTCGCTGCGGCACCGCCGGTCGCGGCCGTGCCGCCCGTGGGGCCGCCGCCGGTCGCGGCCGTGGTTCCCGGAGCGCTCGGGGTCGCCTGTTGCGCCGTGGTTTCGGTCGACTGCTGCTGCTTCTGGCGCGTGCGCGACGACCACCAGACGGAGTCGATCAGCAAAACGCCGAGAATCACGAAGACGGCTATCAGGGTTCTCTTGTCCATGAATAGGCGGCCGCGGCTCCCCTAGGGAACCGGGTCGTAGCCTCCGGGATGAAAGGGGTGACAGCGGAAGATCCGGCGCACGATCAGCCAGAGGGCGCGCGCGACGTTGTGGCGGCGGAGCGCCTCCTCGGCGTACGCGGCGCACGACGGCTCGAATCGACACGATCGAGGGAGCACGGGTGAGATCGCGGCGCGATAGCCGCGAACCAAGAGCAGGAAGAGCGGCCGAAGCCCGAACCCGGCGCGAGCGGCGCGCTCGAAAACCGAGCTCGTTACTGCGACGGCGGTCATCGGCGCTCCTGTCCGATCAAGCGGGTCATCTCGGCGAAGACGGCGGCGAGCCCCGAACGGGCACAGGTCGCGCGGGCGATCCAGATGCGCCAGCGCGCCTCGTCGTGGCGCTCGGCCGGAACGGCGCGAAACGCTTCCCTGAGGAGACGCTTCGCCCGGTTCCGTTGGACGGCGCCGCCCACTTTCCGGCTGGCGACGAACGCAAAGCGGCATCGGTCTTCCGGCTTGGTCAAGCTGACCAGCGTCATCAAGTTGCCGTGGATCGACTTACCGGACTGGTACACTTCGCGGAACTGCCACCCTTCGCGAAGGCGGCGATCGCGCGGGGAGACCGCGCCTGCCATGATGGTATCGCCCGGTGGGGCCGGGTTAGGGCGTGAGACGCTTGCGCCCGCGGGCCCGGCGCCGAGCGAGAACGGCGCGGCCACCACGGGTGCTCATGCGCGCCCGGAACCCGTGGACCTTCTTCTTGCGCTTATTGTGCGGTTGAAAAGTGCGCTTCACTAGTACCGACCTCGTGAAAAGGGGTGGTTCTGCTTCCTATGGCATGAACGACGGAGTCTATCGGACCGGGCGCTGGGTGGTCAACGCCCTTCTCGCGATCCCCTGGAGCCCCCTTCGTTTGCGCCGCCGGCCGTTGTCGCCAACATTTTCGTTGCGAGCCCCAGAGGGGCGGGCGTACATTCCGGCCCTCGCAGACCCCCGCCGCGACGGAGCACGCGCGTCTAGGGCCTGCCCCAATTCGCTCTCCTTGGCGCGTCCCGCGCGCCGCGCTTCACCGAGGTCTTGATGCTGTGAGCGGTTCGATCCGCTATCCGAATAATTCGGGGCGTAACGTGGCACCTGCATGCACGTTGCGCCCATTTCGTCTTGTGGATAAGTCTGTGGACAACCGGTGGAGAGGGTGTGTAGACATGGGGATGGAACGATGATCGAGACAATGGTCGCCTCCGATGTCTGGGAGCGGGCGGTCCCGCGAATCCAGGCCAATCTTTCGGGTCAGACCTTCGATACCTGGTTCCGCTCGTTGACGGCGCTCGAGTTCGACGGTCGAACCCTACTCCTGGAGGTACCGAGTCCGTTCTATGTCGACTGGCTCGACCAGCACTACCGCTCCCTGATCGAGTCGTCGCTTTCGGCGGCCACGGGACAGTCGGTGGGAGTCTCGTTCCAGATCCGCCCCGAGCCGGAAGCGCCCGAGGAAGAAGAGCGTCCGCGGCTCGGCCCCCTCTCGCGAGACGAGACCCACCTGGTCCCACAGAACACCTTCGACACCTTCATCGTCGGAAACGGGAATCAGTTCGCGCACGCCGTCTGCCAGGCGGTGGCCCAGAGCCCCGGAACGCGCTACAACCCGCTCTTCCTCTATGGCGGCGTCGGGCTGGGGAAGACCCACCTGATGCACGCCATCGGCCACAACGTCCGCCAGCAGCGGACCGGCGCGCGGATTTTTTTCGTTTCGGCCGAGAAGTTCATGAACGAGATGATCTACGCGATCCAGCACGCGACGACGCTCGAGTTCAAGAGCCGCTATCGCACGGCCGACATCCTCCTCATCGATGACATCCAGTTCCTCGCCGGCAAGGAATCGACGCAGGAGGAGTTCTTCCACACGTTCAACGCGCTCCACGACCAGAAGAAGCAGATCGTCCTCACCAGCGACGGACCGCCGAATTCGATGACGGCGTTGCAAGAGCGGCTGGTCTCGCGCTTCACCTGGGGCGTGGTGGCCGATCTCCAGGCGCCCGACCTGGAGACGCGCGTGGCGATCGTGAAGAAGAAGGCGGAGATGCAGGGGCGGAACTTGCCGAACGAGATCGCGCTCCTTCTGGCCAGCAATATCAAGACGAACATTCGCGACCTGGAAGGGTCGCTGGCGCGGCTATTGGCGTTCTCGGATCTGACGAACCAGCCGCTCTCGGTCGAGTTCGCGCAGGAGGTGTTGCGGGATCAGATCAAGCCAGATCTGCAGCGAATCGACGTCCACGAGATCCAGCGGCTCGTGGCGCGGCATTTCAACGTCACCGAGGAGTCGCTCCGCGGGAAGCGCCGCACCGATACGATCGCCTTCCCCCGGCAGATCGGCATGTACATCACCCGCACCATCACCGACCTCTCCCTGGCCGAGATCGGCGCCAAGTTCGGCGGCCGCGATCACACCACCGTGATGCACGCCTGCCAGAAGATCGAAGGCTTGATGGCGAACGACAAGGACATCCGCAAGACGGTGGAGGAGCTGATGGGGGCGCTGAACGGGTAGGCCGCACGCGCACCACTTCGGTTGCGGCCGGCAGGCATCGCTTCGCTGGCCGCGGGGCACCAGAGCGGAAGAAGGGCTCTACCCCAGCCAACGGGGCAGAGCCCTTCGAGTTTCTGCTCGATGCGGGAAGCGTTACTGAGCCGTGATCGGCTCCACCGTGGTCCGCAGCACCGCTTCGAGCCTCGATCCAGGAAGCCCTGCCGTGATCGTAGTCTTGTTGATCCGCTTCACTCGAACCCGCTGGTCTAGACTCGCCGGATTTCCCGATGAGGGAATGCTGCTTGCCATGTCATCGGTTTCGGCGAGCGACTCGTAGTTGCGGGTCTCGACCTTCGCTTCCTGGGCTGGGCTCGTCCGGTTCCAGGTGACCGTGATGGGCTGGTCCGCCGCGATGGTGGCGTTCGCGGCGGGCGAGGTGATCGTGTGGACGGTCGGCCCCACGACCCGCACGCCGGAGATGGCGTCGGTGCCCCACGTAGCCGAGAGGGTATACGTACCCGGCAGGTAGCTGGAGCGGGTGTGCCGATACGTACCCGGCGTCCCGATGTCCTCCGCGAGGACCACCGCCAAACCCGATGGAAGCGTGACGGACACCGTCGCTCCCGAGGCGGGCAGATTGAGCGTGTCATAAACGCTCGCAGTGAATACGGTCTCGAAGACTCCGGGGCTCAGGTCCCTTCCTTCGACGGAAGCCTGTACGAGAAGCGTGGTGGTACCTGTTCCGCCGGCCGGCGTGCCGATGCCGGGAGCCGTCGGGGCGCTGCTGCCGCCACCACAACCGCTCGCGGCTAGCGCGATCATGGAGATCACGATGGTGGTGGTAGCGCGCATAGATAGGCTCGATCGACCTGACATGCTGTGGACCTCCGTGCTAGGGGGTGAGATGGTGAGCATGGTAGGGCGATATAGCAACATGTGTGCCAGCCATTAGCTGTTGTCCTAGACGGATTTACCGGGGTCGGGCCGGATACACACGATGCAAAATGCGAAGCTGATCCTTGCGCCTAGCGGGGATTTCTTCGATACCCGCCCCGGCCGAAAGCAGCGGGATGTCCTGAACCGCGGGTCCTACACCAACCTCTCCGGATTCAGCCCCTCCAGATCCTTCACCACGAACCTGCCATCCTTCCGGATCAACTCTCCGTCGAACCATACTTCACCACCGTCGTATTCCGGCCGCTGGATCAGCACCATATCCCAGTGGATCGCGGAGCGGTTCCCGTTGTCCGCCTCGTGCTCGTAGGCCTGCCCGGGCGTGAAGTGGAGGGAGCCGGCGATCTTCTCGTCGAATAGCGTGTCCTTCATCGCCGTGAGGATCAACGGGTTGAACCCGAGCGAGAACTCCCCGATATAGCGCGCCCCCTCGTCGGTGTCGAAGATCTCGTTGATCCGCTTCGTGTTGTTGGACGTCGCCTTCACGATCTTCCCCGCCTCGAACGTCAAGGTCACGTCGGTGAATGTCTGCCCCTGATAGACGGTGGGGGTGTTATAGGCGATCGTTCCCTCGACGGAGTCCCTTACCGGTGCCGTGAAGCACTCGCCGTCGGGGATATTCCGCTCGCCGCTGCACGGCTCCGCGCCGATCTCCTTGATACTGAAGTGAAGGTCCGTCCCGGCCGGTCCCTTGATGTGGACGTTTTCGGCCTTCTTCATCCGCGCCACGAGCGGCACGATCGCCTCGCTCATCCGCTTGTAGTCGACGTTACAGACCTTGTAATAGAAGTCCTCGAACCCCTCCGTGCTCATGTTCGCCAACTGCGCCATCGACGGATTCGGATAACGGAGCACCACCCACTTCGTCTTCTTCACGCGGTATTCGCTGTGGACCGGCATTCCGACCAGTTTGGCGTAGCGGGCCATGTGCGCCGCGGGGACGTCGGCTAGCTCCGAGACGTTCTCGCTGGCCCGGAGCCCCACGTACGCCTGTGCCTGCTTCATCTGGAAGAGCTCGACCTCCGCTAGCTTCTTGAGTTGTTCCTCTTTCCCATGGAGGAGCATCTGCCGGATGAGTCTGTTATTCCGGAGATAGACGAGGGGCACGGCGCCGGCGGTGAACGCCTCTTCCACGATGTCGTTGACCAGGCCTTCCGCCAGGTCGAATGTCTCGATCAGGATGGTCTCGCCCGGCTTCAAGGAACAGGAGTGGTGAACGATCGTCTTGGCCAACTGAACGCTGCGCGGGTCACGCATCTGGTCTCCCTGAATCCTGTGGATGGCCTGTGGATAAGGTAGCGATCGGACCCAGCCATCCCAGCGCCGGGGATAACCGTGGCGTCATCCACCGCGAACTCACGGTGACGCCCGGGCGAATTTTACCCACAAAACATTACTTCACAACAGGTTATATTGCAGACGACGAGCTCCACACACTTATCCACAGCCCCTACATCCACGTCTTCTATTCAGGGAAAGATATTCGTCTCTAGGAACCCCCATCCTTGTGGAAACCATCTCCCCTGGACCCCCCTAAAAAAGGCCCTTTCGGGTTGTCCAAAACCCCCTCTAGACCTATACTCCGGATGGTCGATCAGGCCACCCCCGACAATACCGCAACCTCTTTTCACAAAAGGGACTTACGGACATGATCACGGCTCAGGAAGTGGCCCTGAAGTTCTCCGTCGCCAAGACCGAACTTCTCCAAGCGCTGCAGCTCATCTCGAATGCCGTTCCGAGTCGCACGACGCTACCCGTTCTTTCGAACATCCTGGTTGAAGCGGCGGAGGGGTCGCTTCAACTGACCGCGTGCGATCTCGACCTCTCCATCACCACAAGAGCCGTGGCCGACGTGAAGGCCGACGGCGCGCTGACGGTTCCGGCGAGGAAGCTGCTCGAACTGGCGCGCAAACTGCCCAAGGAAGAACTGAAACTTGAAGCGAAAGATTTGACGCTGAACGTCGTCAGTAAGACTGGCCGCTTCAAGTTCCTCTGTATTCGTCCGGAAGAATTCCCAGCCCGACCAACCGTGGCTCCCGACGTCCATCTCACGATCGAGGCGAAGGCGTTCGAGCGTCTTGTTCGCCGCAGCATCTACGCCGTTTCGACGGATGAGACGCGGCCGGCGTTGAACGGCGCGCTCTTCCAGATGAGCGACGGAGAGATTCGTCTCGTCGCGACCGACGGTCATCGCCTCGCGCGCGCCACACTGAAGCATCCCGCGGCGACAAAGGGGACCTTGAAGAGCGACGTAATTCTCCCACTCAAGGCGATGAACCACCTGACGCGGCTACTTCCCGACTGCGGGGAGACAGTGACGGTGGAACTCTCGAAGACTCACGCCCGGTTCGTGCTCGGGAAGACCACCCTCACAACGAAACTCATCGAGGGACCGTTCCCGAACTATGAGCAGGTCATCCCCAAGAACAACAACAAGCATCTCTCGGTGAAGAAGGACGATCTAGCCGCGGCACTCGATCGCGTCTCGGTCTTCTCGGACAACCTCACCAAGCAGGTGAAGTTCGCCATTTCCACGAATCGGCTCCGCCTGGTGGTGCAGACCCCTGACCAGGGCGAGGCGACGGAGGATCTCGAGGCGAAGTACGACTCCGAGGACCTCGACATCGGATACAACGCCGTCTATCTCCTCGACATTCTCAAGACCATGGAGAGCGACGAGGTGCTCCTCCAGCTCAACACGCCCGTCACGGCCGGTCTCCTGGTTCCGGCGCCGAGCGGGGACTCGAAGACGCCGCCGGTGGAAAATCTGCTCTGCCTGGTGATGCCGCTTCGGTTGGCGAGCTGATCGCGCGCGCGTGCGCCTGCTTCGCCTCGAGCTTCGGAATTTTCGAAACCACCAGGACGCCCGCGCGGACCTGGAGGGACGGCCGACGCTCCTCCTCGGCGAAAACGGCTCGGGGAAGACGAACTGGATCGAAGCCGCGGCGCTCCTATCGATCGGACGCTCCTTCCGCGGCTCCCGCGACCGGGAGCTGGTGCGGCGCGGCGCCGACGCCTTCGAGGTGAGGGCGGTCGTCCAGGGGGGCGCGGGATCGCCGCGCGAGCTCTCCGTGCGCGGCTCGCTCCGCGGGCCCCGAGAGGTGATCGTGGATGGGGCGCCGATCGAGCGCCTGACCGATCTCCTGGGGCGTTTTCCGACGGTCCACTTCTCGGTGGAGGACCTGGCGGTGCTGAACGGCGAACCGGCTGGACGGCGCCGCTTCCTCGACGTGGCGCTCTGCCAGTTGGAGCCGGCCTACGTCGGCGCGCTCCGCGACTACGTGACGGCGCTCCGGCAGCGGAATCGGCTCCTGGTCGAGGCGGCCCGCGACGGCGCTCCGCGAAACGAGGAGTGCGCGGCGTGGGAGGATATCTTGGCCCGCGCGGGGGTGGAGATCGACCGGCGCCGCGCGCTCCTCTGTGAGGCGCTGGGAGAGCGGCTGCGCGAGTTGGCGGAGCGGGTCGATCCCGAGCTTCAACCGGGGTTCGGCTACGGCGTTCCGGCGGCGAGCGCCGTGGAGCGTGCAGCCAAACTGGAAGAGCTTCGTCCGCGCGACCGGCGCCTCGGCTGGACATCCATCGGTCCCCACCGGGCGCGGATCGAGTGCGCGATCCAGGGGCGGGAACTGACTGACGGTGCCTCGCGCGGCTACTCGCGGCTTTACTCGATCCTTCTCCGGCTGGCGCTGGCCAGGGTGCTGGACGAGCGGCTCCACGAGCCACCTGTCGTGCTCCTCGACGATCCGGAGTCGGAACTCGATCCGCGCTGGATCGGAAAGCTGCTTGGCCTCTTGCCGGAGGGGAGTCAGACGATCGTGACCGCGTGCCGCCCGCTGACGGCGCCGCCGGCCCGGTTTCACGCGATGACGATCGAATCGCTCGCGATGGAGGGAAGCGCGGCATGAAGCGCGGGATCGGAGCCGGAGCGACGGGCCGTGGCGGCCAGCCGGTGGTGGTCGGGTCGGTGATCGACCAGATCATGAGCGGGTTGAAGATCGAGGAACGCGTGGCCACGGCAGCGGCGACCGATCTCTGGCCCGAGGTGGTCGGGCCCGAGGTCGCACGCCGCACGCACGCCGTCGGCGTGCGCGACGGGGAACTGCTGGTGGAAGTGCAGGGAGCGGTCTGGATGGGTCATCTTGCCGTCCTACGCCATGGAATTCTCGACGACGTGAACGGACGGCTGCCGGCCGAAGCGCGGTTGCGCGGCATTCGGCTGGTTCCGATGAGGGGGAAGGAGGGTTCTCGATTTGAGCCGACCGGGTGACGATGCGGCAACCATGACGCCGCCGACCAAGGATGGCCATTCGTACGACGCGCGGAACATCCAGGTCCTGAAAGGCCTGGAGGGGGTCCGCAAGCGCCCGGCCATGTACATCGGCTCGACCGGGCAGAGCGGGCTCCACCATCTCGTCTACGAGGTCGTCGACAACTCGGTGGACGAGGCGCTGGCCGGCTACTGCAACGAGGTGCGGGTCACGATCCACCCCGACACCAGCGTGACGGTGTGGGACAACGGCCGCGGCATTCCGGTCGACACCCATCCGACCCAGAACCGCCCCGCGGTCGAGGTCGTGATGACCACGCTCCACGCGGGCGGCAAGTTCGACGAGAACAGCTACAAGGTCTCGGGCGGGCTTCACGGCGTCGGCGTCTCGGTCGTGAACGCCCTCTCGGAGTGGCTTGAAGTCGAGGTTCGCCGGGATGGGAAGTGCTATCAGCAGCGATACGAGCACGGCGACGTCGCCACCGACCTGAAGGAACTCGGCCCGAGCGAAGAGCCCGGCACCACGGTCCACTGGAAGCCCGATCCGACGATCTTCGAGACGACCGACTACAACTTCGACACCCTCTCGCAGCGGCTCCGCGAGCTGGCGTTCCTCAACAAGGGAATCCGCCTCCTCTTCCAGGACGAGCGGACCGGCCGCAAGCACGACTTCCAGTACCAGGGCGGCATCGTCTCGTTCGTGAAGTACCTGAACGAGAACAAGACGGTCCTCCACCCGACCCCGATCTCCTACTCGAAGGACAAGGAGAAGATCAACGTCGAGTTCGCCCTCCAGTACAACGACGGCTACGTGGAGAACGTCTTCTCCTTCGTGAACAACATCAACACGATCGAGGGCGGCACCCACCTCGTCGGCTTCCGCGCCGCCCTGACGCGCACCATCAACACCTACGCGGAGCGCGCGGGGCTCATGAAGTCGCTGAAGGAAGTCTCCCTGGGCGGTGAGGACGTGCGCGAAGGGTTGACCGCGGTCATCAGCATCAAGCTCCCCGATCCGCAGTTCGAGGGGCAGACCAAGGGAAAGCTCGGCACCACGGAGGCGAAGGGGGCCGTCGAGTCGATCGTCGGCGAGGGACTCCGGAACTACTTCGAGGAGAATCCCGCCGTCGCGAAGAAGGTCGTGGAGAAGTGCGTGCAGAGCGCCCGCGCGCGCGAGGCGGCGCGGAAGGCGCGCGACCTAGCGCGGCGGAAGAGCATTCTCGACTCGGGATCGCTCCCCGGAAAACTGGCCGACTGCCAGCTGACCGATCCGGCCGAGTGCGAGATCTACATGGTCGAGGGCGACTCCGCCGGCGGTTCGGCGAAGATGGGTCGCGACCGCCGCTTCCAGGCGATCCTCCCGTTGAAGGGGAAGATCCTGAACGTGGAAAAGGCCTCGCTCGACAAGATGCTCGGGAACGAGGAAATCCGGACGATCATCACCGCGCTCGGCACCGGGATCGACGACGAGTTCGACGCCGACAAGGCGCGTTATCACCGGATCATCCTCATGACCGACGCCGACGTGGACGGCGCGCACATTCGCACGCTCTTGCTCACGTTCCTCTTCCGGCACATGCGGCCGTTGATCGAGCGCGGCTACGTCTACATCGCCATGCCGCCGCTCTACCGCGTGCAGAAGGGGAAGGACGTCCGCTACGCCTACAACGAGGCGGAGCTGGCGAAGCACCAGGAAGACATGGGCAAGAAGGGAACGACGCTCCAGCGCTACAAGGGTCTGGGCGAGATGAACCCCGATCAGCTCTGGTCGACCACCATGGACCCCGAGAAACGGACCGTGATGAAGGTGACGCTCGACGACGTGGTCGAGGCCGACCGCATGTTCACGATTCTCATGGGCGACCAGGTGGAGCCGCGCCGGAAGTTCATCG
>JBBTHR010000066.1:0-36853 GCA_038060295.1 Candidatus Eiseniibacteriota bacterium | reverse complement strand
CGTGATCTCGCTCGGGTTCCTGCCGCGCGTGGTGGCGACGCTGACTCCCTACGTGACGGTGGGGTTCCTCTTCGCCGGGCTCATGATCGCGGGAGCGATCGCGACGCTTTTCGTGCTGCCCGCGCTGCTCCGGGTGCTGGGGGCGAGGGCCCTGGCATGATCGCCCGCCGCGTGGTACGGCTCTTTCTCGGCGTCGCCCTCCTCGCCGCCCTGGCGTCGCCCGCGGCGGCGCAGAAGCTCACGCTTCCCGCAGCGGATCCGCTGATGGAGCGCTGCGTGAGGGCGTGGTACTACGCGGGAACAGACGCCATCGCGAAACTCCGCATGGAGATCGTCAACCGCGAGGGAGAGAAACGCTATCGGGTCATGACCATGCTCCGGAAAAATATGGGAGACAGAGGAGAGCAGCGGTACCTCATCTACTTCCACGAGCCTGGCGACGTCCGGCGGATGACCTGCATGGTCTGGAAGCACGTCAACGCGAACGACGAGCGCTGGATGTTCGTCCCGGCGGCGAACCGGGTCCGCCGCGTGGCGGCGCCGGAACGGTCGCGATTCCTAGGTTCCGACTTCACGCGCGAGGAATTCGCGGGCCGGGACGCGTCGGCCGACGCGCACCGGGTCGACCGTTACGAGTTGTACGAGGGACACCCCTGCTGGGTCGTGGAGAGCGTCCCGAAGAAGCCCGTGGAGCACACGCGCATGACGACCTGGGTCGACACCACGACATTCATCCCTTGGAAGCAGGAGTTCCGGGATCGGCGGGGTACTCTCTTCCGGACCTACACCACCGACAAGGTGGGCGAATTCGCCTCTTCGGCAGGCCGCAAGTACCTCACGATCACGGAGCGGACCCTCTGGGGACGCGACAATGCCAGCTACACGAAGCTCTACTTCGAGTCGGTCCTCTACGACGTGGGAATCAGCGATGCCGACTTCGCCGCGGCCCATCTTCACATGCCGCTCGACGCCTGGTATCGGGGCGCGAGGCCGTAAAGTCGAGAGCGGGGGCCGCCCCGCGCCCCACTGATGCGGCCGAAGGACCATTGCTTCCCGCCTGGGGGAGGGCTAGCCTCTAGAACGGTTCATTGTTACATCCGGTGTCCCCAACTCCTCCCGGTTCACCTCTCGAGGAACCTGACCCGTCCCCCGGGGTTCCCCATCGAGTGTTCAGGGTGCCGAAGGGCATTCCCGCCCCACAGCGCCCAGCATCAATTGAAAGGGGGTCTCCGCACCATGTTTCCCGCGACCTTCCTCCGGCAATTCTCGAATCTGCGACTAACGATCTCCCCCGACATCATCGTCACCCTTTTCCTTGCAACGGTTCTACCTGGATTCCTCGCGGTTCGAACCGCGCAAGCCCAGTACATGTATCTGGACTCCAATGGTGATGGTGTCAACACCGCAGCGGACGTGATCACGGCGGCGGGCCCGACCACGTTCGACGTGTGGCTTCGCACCGATAAGCGCCGCGATGGCTCTGATGCGCTCTGTTCGAACGGAACACGGCCGCTCACGATCAACTCGTACGAGGTCGTCGTGCGTGCTTCGGGCGGCACGGTCACCTGGGGAGCCCGAAGCAACCTACAGTCCGGGATGTCTATCGATCTAGGCTCGCGAGTCGCGCCTTCGTCGACCGAGATGTACATGGGCTTCTTAGGGCCCACGATCCTCCCTCCCGGCGACTACAAGCTTTGCAGAGTATCGGTCTCCGCGCTTTCGGGGACGCCATCGCTGGGAATTGTCGCGCAGGCGAATACCCTATCCAGCACCAGCTGCGTTACGGAGTTCGGGTCGCAGTGCGATGGCCTCGATTTCGACAACACGCTCAAGCTCGGCCAGGACTGGTTCGATACCGACGGTCTTGTCTACTCCCTTGGAGAAACGTCGAACTCGCCCCCTAGTATCGCCGCCGTGAGCCCGATGTCGGCTGTGACGGGGGAAGTGACCTCCCAAGACGTGGGGGCCGTAGATCCGAACGGCGATGTCGTGTCGCTTTCGCTTCAGACGACGACCCCGATTCCGACGCTGGCACTTCTCAGCTCGACGCCAGGTTCGGCCTCCGCACGCCTCCATGCCCGACCGTTTCGTCATGACGCAGGCGACTACACAGCGACGCTGACCGCTGCGGACGAAGAGGCCGCGTCGACAGCAACCGTTTCCGTCCGCGTGACCGAGGGACCGGGGCACCTCCCCGTCCTGCTGCTTCCCCCGAAGATTCGGATGATTGCGGGGACGGCCCTTGACCTTCGAATCGCGGCATCGGATTCCGATGGCGACCCGATCGCCTTCGCGAAGGCGGAAGGTCCAGCCTTCGCTCGCGTCATTACCCAAGGCGCCGGTCTCGCAGCAACCGCGGGCCGGATCTATCTCCGCCCCACCGTCTGTGATGTCGGGACGTGGACGTTGAGTATTCGCGGCGACGCGGCTGACGGCTCAGCGGAGGCGCGAACGTCCGTCGAGGTGCTCCCAGCATCCATTCCGACTGCCGCCCCCCCGGCGCCGGCCTTGACCTTGGGGGCGGGAGTTGCCACCGGAGATTTTGACGGAGATGGCATTCAGGATGCAGCCGTGGCCCGGGAGACGGTCGTGGGAACGATGGTCGTGTTCCGAGGGGACGGCGCAGGGGGGCTAACCCCAATCGGCGAGTATCCTCTCGGCTTGGCGTATCGCACGCTGGAGTCCGGTGATTGGAACTCAGACGGTAGCTGCGATCTGGCTGCGGGATCGTTCAGCAGCGGCCCGCTCAAGATCTTCTATGGTGCCCGCGGAGGGGCGTTCGCCCCAGCCGTAGACTATCCGGAAATCGTGGGGGCGTCCGGACTCCGTCGGGCCGACGTCAACGGGGATGGGCGGGACGACCTGGTGGTGAGCTCGGAGGGGACCCTCCCCGCCGTTCTCCTGGGAACCGGCGGCGCGGGATTGATCGTAGCGTCGCGAATCCCGGCGGGTGGAATGACGAAGGACGTCTGCCTTGGCGACTTCGACTCCGATGGATATCCGGACGTGGCTCTCGCCGGATGGTCCCCGTCCCGCTTGATCCTCTACCGCGGTAGGGGAGACGGCACCTTCGGATCACCCTCCTCGATCCCCTTGGCATTCAACCCGTATGGGATTTGCAGCGGCGATTTCAATGAGGACGGAAGACTGGATATCGCGACGTCGGCTGCCTTCGGGGATCAAATCGTCGGAGTGTTCGGTGACGGGCGCGGCGGATTCACCGTCCCGTCCATGCTGGTGCGGGGCCCATCGTTCACGGACGCAATCGTCGCGACAGACTGGAACGCCGATGGGCATCTCGATCTCTACAGCACGACGGAAAGTGGCCCGAGTCAAATCTACCTCGGGCGGGGGAACGGTACGTTTGCGGATACCCCTGCACTCGGCTCAACAGGGGGCGGTCGAGACGTGACGGCGACCGACATGAACGATGACGGCAGGCCGGATCTTGTCCTTGTCAATGGAACCGTGACGGTCGTCATCAATCGGACTCCATTCGCGCCTTCGGCGGATGCCCGCGCGTACCAGGAGAACACCAATCGCGCGATTCCAACGACGCAGTCCTCGACAACGATGAATCTGCGCCTCGAGCCCGTCGCGGCATCGTTCACCGTCACCGACGTGGATGCCGCCAGCGTGCGGCTGAGGTCACCGGGAACCGGCTCGGTCGAGAGTATCTTCGCTTCGACGGCAAAGTCCGCGGTCGTCGGAGACACGGACGGGAACAGCGTTCAGGAATTGCCAGTCAGCTTCGCGATGACGGATGTCTCGAAACTTTTCAGCCTCCTTCATGGTAAGCAGAGCATCATGACGACCCTCGACGGGTCGCTCGCGGATGGGCGGCGTTTCTGCACCCGCGTGACGCTGACGATCGTGGCGAAGGGGTCAGGCACCGTGGCGGCCCGTGTCAAACCCAACCCGCTCAATCCGGAGGGAACCCTCCGCTTTGGCCCAGTTCGGGCGGGCGAGGTGACCGTCCGGCTCTTCGACCTGAATGGCCGACTCGTTCGAACGCTCCTGGAACGCAAATTCATGACGGCGGGTCCGAGCGAAGTCCGCATCGACGGCAAGGACTCCGCGGGCCGGACCCTCCGCTCCGGCGTCTATTTCTACCGAATCGACGGCGCGGGCTTGAACGAGACGGGCCGCTTCACAATTCTCAAGTAGTCGTCTACCCCGGCAGTACGACGCGCGGCCTCGCGAGGGGCCGCGCGTTTTTCGTGGTGCGCCCAGTCCTTGCCACCGGCCCCCGCCGGCCTTACAATGCGCGGCTGAGTCGTCGTTTCGCCGAATCGCATCCCTCTTCGGTCGATCCGGGAGACTGAATGCCCCGCGCGGTACCGTTCCTCGACGCAACCGTCGGCAAGAAAGCCGTGATGGCCGCCACCGGCCTGGTTCTCTTCGGCTTCGTCGTCGTTCACATGATCGGAAATCTCCAGGCCTACCTCGGGCCGGAGTCGCTCAACGCCTATGGTCTCTGGCTCCGTGGACTCCTTCACGGCGCCGGCCTCTGGATCGCGCGCGGCGTACTGCTCCTCGCCGTCATCCTCCACGTCTGGGCCGCCGTCGGCCTGACGATCGAGAACCGAAACGCGCGCCCCGTCGGCTACCGGCAGCGTCGCTGGGAGGAATCGACCTACGCCTCGCGGACGATGGTCTGGTCGGGGCCGATCCTGGCGCTCTTCATCGTCTACCACCTCCTCCACCTCACCACCGGGAACGTCCATCCGAACTTCGTGGAGGGAGACGTCTACCACAACTTCGTGGCCGGCTTCCGCGTCGTACCGGTCTCCGCATTCTACGTCGTGGCGATGCTCTGCCTGGGGCTTCACCTCTACCACGGGGTCTGGAGCATGCTCCAGACGCTGGGGCTCTCGCATCCGCGGTGGAATCCGCTTCGGGCCGCGTTCGCGGGGACGATCACGACCGTGGTTGTCCTGGGCAATATCTCCTTCCCGATCGCGGTGCTCCTCGGGATCGTCCGCTAGCGGGGGATCGTGACCATGGAACTGAACGCCAGCATCCCCTCGGGGCCGATCGACAAGAAGTGGGAGAAGCACCGCTTCGAGATGAAGCTGGTGAATCCCGCGAACAAGCGGAAGTACCACGTCATCGTCGTCGGCACGGGCCTCGCCGGCGCCTCCGCGGCCGCCAGCATGGGCGAACTCGGCTACAACGTCTCCGCCTTCTGCTTCCAGGACAGCCCGCGCCGCGCCCACTCCATCGCGGCGCAGGGCGGCATCAACGCGGCGAAGAACTATCAGAACGACGGCGACAGCATCCACCGCCTCTTCTACGACACGATCAAGGGGGGCGACTTCCGCGCCCGCGAGGCGAACGTCCACCGCCTGTCCGAGATCTCGGTGAAGATCATCGATCACTGCGTCGCGCTCGGCGTTCCCTTCGCCCGCGAGTACGGCGGGCTCCTCGCCAATCGCTCCTTCGGCGGCGCGCAGGTTTCACGCACCTTCTACGCGCGCGGCCAGACGGGGCAGCAGCTCCTGCTCGGCGCCTACTCGGCGCTCATGCGGCAGGTCGACGCCGGAGCGGTCACGCTCCATCCGCGCGAGGAGATGCTCGAGCTGATCGTGGTCGACGGCCGGGCGCGCGGCATCGTGACGCGGAATCTAATCACCGGTAAAGTCGAGTCGCACCTGGCCGACGCGGTCTGCCTGGCGACGGGGGGCTACGGGAACGTGATGTTCCTGGCCACCTACGCGAAGGGCTCGAACGCGACGGCCATCTGGCGCGCTCACAAGAAGGGCGCGGGTTTCGCCAACCCCTGCTACACGCAGATCCACCCGACCTGCATCCCCGTGAGCGGCGACCATCAGTCGAAGCTGACCCTGATGAGCGAATCGCTCCGGAACGACGGACGGATCTGGGTGCCGAAGAAGAAGGGCGACACCCGCTCGCCCGATCAGATTCCGGAGGACGAGCGCGACTACTACCTGGAACGAAAGTACCCCTCGTACGGAAACCTCGCGCCCCGCGACATCGCCTCCCGCGCCGCCAAGCAGGCGTGCGACGACGGGCGCGGCGTCGGGCCGGGCGGGCTGGGCGTCTATCTCGACTTCTCCGACTCCATCAAGCGTCTCGGAGAGGACGCCATCCGCGAGAAGTACGGCAACCTCTTCGAGATGTACGAGCGGATCACCGACGAGAATCCCTACAAGGTGCCGATGCGGATCTACCCGGCCGCCCACTACACGATGGGCGGGCTCTGGGTCGACTACAACCTGATGAGCACGGTCCCGGGGCTCCACGTACTGGGCGAGGCGAACTTCTCCGACCACGGCGCGAACCGTCTCGGGGCGAGCGCGCTGATGCAGGGGCTGGCGGACGGCTACTTCGTCATCCCATACACCATCGGGAACTACCTCGCCTCGACCAAGCTGGAGAAGATCGGCGCCGACCATCCCGAGGTGAAGCGCGCGGAGGCGGAGGTGGCCGAGCGGACGAAGAAGCTCCTCTCGATCTCGGGAAAGCGGACCGTGATGTCGTTCCACCGGGAGCTGGGGACCTTGATGTGGGAGCACTGCGGCATGGCGCGAAACCGCGCCGGGCTGGAGGTGGGGCTCCGGAAGATCCCCGCGCTTCGCGAGGAATTCTGGAAGAACGTGAACGTCCTGGGCGACGGCATGGAACTGAACCAGGCGCTGGAACAGGCGGGCCGCGTGGCCGACTTTCTGGAACTGGCCGAGCTGATGTGCCTCGACGCGCTCGAACGCGAGGAGTCGTGCGGCGGGCACTTCCGCGAGGAATACCAGACCGAGGACGGCGAGGCGCTCCGGAACGACGAGAAGTTCTGCCACGTCGCGGTCTGGGAGCACCAGGGCGCCGGCAAGATGCCGGTCCGCCATCGGGAGCCGCTGACGTTCGAAAACGTCCACCTGGCTCAGCGGAGCTACAAATGAACCTGACGCTCCACGTCTGGCGGCAGAAGAGCGCGAAGGCGCCGGGGAAGTTCGTCACCTATCAGGCCGGCGACATCAGCTCCGACATGTCGTTCCTCGAGATGCTCGACGTCGTGAACGAGCGGCTGACCGCGAAGGGCGAGGATCCGATCGCCTTCGACCACGACTGCCGCGAGGGGATCTGCGGCATGTGCGGCGTCGTGATCAACGGGGCCCCGCACGGACCGAAGAAGGCCACGACCACCTGCCAGTTGCACATGCGTTCCTTCCGCGACGGTGACTCGATCACGATCGAGCCGTGGCGGGCCGGCGCGTTTCCGGTGCTTCGCGATCTCGTCGTCGATCGGGGCGCCTTCGACCGGATCATCGCCGCGGGTGGCTACATCTCGGCGAACGTCGGGAGCGCACAGGACGCGAACTCGCTTCCGATCCGGAAGGAGAACGCCGAGCTCGCCATGGACGCCGCCGCCTGCATCGGCTGCGGCGCCTGCGTGGCGGCCTGCCCGAACGCCTCGGCCATGCTCTTCACCGCCGCGAAGGTTTCTCACCTGGCGCTCCTTCCCCAGGGCCAGCCGGAACGCGACGAGCGGGTCCGGCGCATGGTGGCCCAGATGGACGAAGAGGGCTTTGGCGGATGCACGAATCATGGAGAGTGCGAAGCGGCCTGCCCGAAGGAGATCCAGGTCTCGAACATCGCCCGCCTCAATCGCGACTTCCTCAGGGCGTCCCTCGCGCACGGACGCCGGCCCGCCCAGCAGGGGGATCGTTCCACGGGGTAACGGGTCCGCTCCCGGGCAGCGATGCCGGCCCGGCGTGCTAAACTTGTTCCGGCACGGAGGGTCGTTTCCCAGGAGGGCGGCGCGGTGCTGGACAGGGGCTGGACCCAGGATGTGAACGGCCGCGCGGAGACCGCCCTGGCGGCGTTGTCCCCGGAGGGGCACCTTCTCTGGAAGCAGCTTCGCCGCTGGCTCCTGGGCGCGCCGGGCGATCCGCTTCCTCCGCGCGCCGATCCTCGCGTTCTCACCGCCACGCGCATCCGCGCGACGCGATCGCTTCCGAACGGAACCGCCGATCTCCTCGACGTCCTCCTCTTCCTCGCCGCGCTCGACGACGGGGAGGAACCGAACCACGAGACGTTCGCCGAGCTCTGGCGACCCTATGCCGAGGCCGTGCTGGAGGGTGGGGAACGCCGCCATCCCCTGATCGAGCACGCGGCGATCATGCCGGTGACTCGCCCCCTTTCGTCGGTCGTCAAGTCGCTGCGCGCCTATTTTCGCGTCGGGCTCTACTGGTGGGAGCGATCGGGAATTCCGCGGCGCTGGCTCCTCCAGGCGCGAGGGGCGTCGCGCGCGCGGCTGGCGCGCTACGTCCTGACGCGATTCGGGGGATTCCGCCCCGTCTGGTCGAACCATCTCCCCGTGCTCCCCCCGGGAGTGCGCTTCACGGAGGATGCCTTCATTCACGCGCACCTCGAGATCGCGCGCCTGATGCGCGGAGCGCCGAACGTACGGGGCATCGTATCAGCCTCGTGGTACTACGATCCTGCCGTGTCGGACCTGAGCCCGCATCTCGCGTTTCTGCCGCGGATCGTGGCGGAGAACGGCGGGCTGCTGATCGAGGTGCCCATGGACAGGGCCACGCGGGAGCACGCGCTGATGGGGAGCCGGACGCGCCGCGAGGCCGCCGAGCGGGGGCTCTATCAAGTCCGTAACTACGCCCGTCTCTGGGGACGCGGCCCGTTCCTGGCGTGGGCGGAACGGCAGCAGGGGCGGCAGCTCTCGATGAAGATGCGGGCGTGACGGTCCGAGGGCGACTCGCTCCGTCCTGGAGGCGCCGCGCCGCTAGGCGGTCGCCGTCTCCGCCGCCGCCGGCACTTCCTCCAGAGGCGCGAATCGGCCTTGGAAGAACCGCAAGTGCGGCGGCTCGTAGACGAACGCGAGCCCCTTGATCGTCTCCCGCCGCTTCCAGACGCGAACGATTCCCTCGGCCACCTCGCGCATGTGGTCGTTGGTGTAGACCCGCCGCGGAATCGTCAGCCGCACCAACTCCAGCGCGGGGCGGTAGTTCTCGCCCGACTTCGGATCGCGTCCCTTCGAGACGTTTCCGCGCTCCATCACCCGCACGCCCGTTTCGAGATAGATCTCGGCGGCCAGGCGCTGCGCGGGGTACTCGTCCTGGTCGACGTGCGGCAGGAAGCGCTTCGCGTCGATGAAGATGGCGTGGCTCCCGGAGGGCTGCACGATCGGGACGCCGGCGTCCGAGAGTAGCCGGCCCAGGAACGCCGACTGCTCGACGCGCGTGCGGATGTAGCGGTCGTCCAGCATCTCCTCGACCCCGCGGGCCATCGCCGCCAGGTCCGACGCGGACAGGCCGCCATCGGCGCGGCCCCCCTCGTAGACCCGGAGCATCGCCTCGGCTTCCTTCTTCCACTCGGCGTTGTCCTTGAACGCCAGGAGGCCGCCGATGTTCACCAGGAAGTCCTTCTTCGCGGAAACGGTGCAACCGTCTCCGTACATCATCATCTCGCGCAGGATGTCGCGGATTTGGACGTGGTGGTAGCGCGGGTCGCGCTTCTGGATGAAGTAGGCGTTCTCCACCGCCCGCGTGGCGTCGTAGAAGACGGGGACGCCGAGCCCGCTGCAATAGGTGTAGACCTCGCGCATGTTGTCCATGCTCACCGGTTGGCCGCCGGCCATGTTGACGGAGTGCTCGAAGGAAACATACGCCACGTTCGCGGCGCCGTGCTCGTCGATCACTCCCTTCAACTTGGCCAGGTCGATGTTGCCCTTCCAGGGAAAGTCGTTCTGCGGGTCGTGCGCCGCGTCGACGATCACGTCGACGAAGACCCCGCCCGCCAGCTCCTGGTGAACCTTGGTGGTCGTGAAGTACATGTTGCCCGGCACCCACTGGCCGGGGCGGATGCGCGTCTGGCTGAGGATGTGCTCCGCGACGCGGCCCTGGTGTGTCGGGATCACGTGTTCGTAGCCGTAGGCCTCGCGGATCACCTCGACGAAGCGGAGATAGGCGTCGCTGGTGGCGCTCGTCGCGCGGGCAGCCTCGTAGGCCGCCCACTGATCGGTGCTCATCGCGGAGGTTCCGGAGTCAGTGAGGAGATCGATCGTCACGTCGGCGGAGCGCAGGAGGAAGGTGTTGAAGCCCGCCTCGCGAATGGCTCGGAGCCGGTGTTCTATCGTGGTGCTCGGGATGCGTTCCAGGGTGTGGATGACGAAGGGGTAGCAGTCGAACTCGTAGGTCGAGAGGTTCGCGAAGACCGAGCGGAAGTTCAGCTCGTCGTTCCAGTCGCCTCCGGTCTGAAGTTCGAGCGGCGCGATCCGGTCACGCTGCTTCCAGAGATTCGCGATCGCTTCCACCACCTGGTTCAATTGCCAGGTCGTCATGGCGAGGCGCGGAACCTGGATGGGGAGGTAGTGATTGCGGCCCACCATGCCGGGGACCAGCGCGCGCGCGCCGCTCGACTGATAGAGCGCGCAGGCGAGGGCATGGGCGGGGAAGACGCTCACGTGCGGGAGGAACTTGTCGGCCTCGATGTAGGCGCCGTCGCAGCCGCGCTCCAGCGGGATCCCCGCCTCGCGCAGGCGCGCCGTGAACTGCTCGCTCTCGCGCATCGCCCACTGGACCTCGGACTCGTCGCACATCTCCTCGATCCCGCGCGCGAGGACTTCCATGGTCCGCCCCGACATGCCGCCGTAGGTGTGGAGCCCTTCGTAGACGACCACTTCATTCACGAATTTCTCGTGGTCGCCGGGATGGTCGGTCGTGAGGATGCCGCCGGTGGGGCACTTGGGGTCTTGCGCTCCGTCCAGAAGAAAGATGTGCGCCGTCTTCACCATCTGCTTCACCAGGTCGGCCACCGGCCGGTCGGACATGCCCGGCTCGTGACGCTGGATGTACCAGGCGTTCTCGATGATGCGCGAGCCGTCCAGCACCAGCCTCACGCCGCGCTGGTCCGCCAGGGCGCGCACGGCCTTCAAGTTCGCCAGGCTGAACGGGTGCATCCCATCGGCGAAGGCCTGGAGTTCGATCAGCGCGACCGCGCCGGTCGCCAGGGCGCCGCGGAGCCGCTCCAGGTCGACGTTTCCCGTGAAGACGGCGTCCTCCTGCGTGCGGACGTCGGCCACGGCGATGGAGCGCGGAGCCAGCAGGTCGGCCAGCCACTGGGAATTGCTCGCGACCGTCGCCCCCGCGGGGACCATCGTCGCGACCACCAGCTTCAGGCAGCCGAGGAGGTTGTGCGTCGGGCAGACGTACGTGTGCCCCAGGATGCGGTTCACCGCCCGCTCGAGGTTCTCGAAGTTCTTCGCTCCGGCGTACGCCTCGTCACCCACCATCTCGCCGGCATGCTGTTCCTGCGTGACGGCGCTCGTCCCGTAGGACGTGAGGTCGAAGTTCACCTGGGTTGGAGTGAGATTGAAGGTGTTGAAATGAGCGGCGGCCAGGTGGCGCTTGCGCTCCTCCAGCGTGGGGAACGAGACGAGGCGGACGGTCTTGATCTTGTGAGGCTCGTACGTCGGGACGGGAATCGGCATGTCGGCACGCTCCTATGTGGGGCCTCAACAGCCTAGGGTGCGAGGCCGGGTGCAGGCAGTGGTCCGTCGGTAGCAGGCGTGGGGGAGGCCCCCGTGCCCTATGGCCTGGGCACTGGCTGACTAGTGCCGGCCCGCGTCTGCGCCCCAGAGCTCTCGGAGGCGGCGGTCGCGCCCACAACCCAGGCGGTACGCCTGATAGTGGGCCGGATTCTTCTTGTAGTAGTCCTGGTGATACTCCTCGGCCGGCCAGAAGCGGGTGAGCGCCACGATCTGCGTCACGATCGGCTTCTTCAAGATGTTCGATCGCTCAAGGCGTTTCAGCGACTCTAGCGCGGCCCGCCGCTGCGCGTCGCTCGCGTAGAAGATCGCGGAACGGTACTGCTCGCCGTGATCGCAGAACTGGGCGCCCGCCTGCGTCGGATCGATGTTGTGCCAGAAGACGTCGAGGAGCTTCTTGTGGGAAATGGCGGTCGGGTCGAAGGTGATCTCCACCACTTCGGCGTGCCCGGTGCGTCCCGAGGAGACCTGCTCGTAGGTGGGACGCTCCTCGGCGCCGCCCGAAAATCCCGACTCGACCGTCTTCACGCCGGGCAGCCCCTCGAACGCGGCTTCGACACACCAGAAGCAGCCCCCCGCGAAGACGGCTTTCTCGATCGTGGGGAGGGGACGCTTCGGCGCCGCCGCATTGGCCGCCCGCGCGCGGGAGAGGGGGAGTAGGACCGCCGCGACCACCGCCGCCAGGACGACCAGGTTCGAAAATCTCTTGCGCGTTGTCTTCATGCTCTCCACTACGCTCTCGGCGAGCGTTCGTGACCCGCTGGAAGCGGTGGCTGACTGACGGGCGCCGTTCATTCCTGACAGATTGACAGAGCGGAGCCGTCCGCTACACCGCGCCCGATCCCCGAACGGCATTCTAACCCACGGTAGCGCAGGCACCTGTCCTCTGCCACGATTCCGCCTCCCCCGCGGCACGCTCCCTGCGATAGAGAACGACGTCACAACCTCCTTAGCGTTTCCCTCCGCCGAGGCCGCCACACCCCGGCGGAGGAGTCCTGCCAGATTCAGTTACGTTGCGCCACTCCCGGAGGCGTCCCGTGAAACAGACGCTCACCCACCACCCTTATCTCCTGCTCCTCCTGCTCCTCGCGGCCCTCGCCTTCCTTCTCCTGATGATGCCGAGGAGCGCCTACGGCAGACCGACGATCCGCGCCTCCTTCTTCGCCGCCTATACGTCGGCGGATCGACCAGGACGGCGATGGGGTCATCAGCAAGACCGAGGTTCTCGACCGGACCCTCTACACGAACACGCCGACGTTTCCCGGACTCAACAGCACGAACGTGAGCCAGGTGACGAACGGCGACGTGAACGACATCCTCAACTATCTCGTTCCGATGCTGGGCGGCGACACCGTGCCCCCGGCCGTGGAAGTGACGACACCGAACGGCGGGCAGTCGTGGACCGGCGGGACGGCACAGGAGTACGGGACACTCGGCGGCGGCGCCCACCGCATCACCTGGGATGGACGTGGCGCGAGCGGTGGGGAGGCGAGCACGGGGATCTATTGGACCGCGATCCAGGCGGGCGACACGCGCCTGGTCCGGCAGGTGGTGAAGGTGAAGTAGGGCCGGGCGCTCCAGCCTGAAACACCGAGCGGCCGGGGAAGGGAATCCCCGGCCGCGTATCATAGTTACGGTTGGCGCGCTCTCAGGTAGAAGTCGCCTCCGGCCGCGTGGCGGGTCGCTCTCGATAGATCGACGCGCCGAGGAGCGTGGCGAGCACGACCTCGGCGACACTCCACGAAAGGCTGAGGACGAGCTGCCGTCCATCCAGGATGCCGAACTCAGACAGGAGCAGGTGGCGGGGAAGGAAGGCGGCCACCCAGAGGATGAGTGCGGCGAAGGCAGCCGTGCGCGGCCCGGCGCCGAAGCGCGGTCGGGTCGCGGCGTAGAGAAATACGGCCAGGAAGCCGTAGGCGAGCCGGAGCGTCGTGTTCTCGAGGACGGTAATCGCATTCACGGGGTGCGCGCGGTGGGACGCGAAGGCACGAACGTATTCCGCGCCGAGCACGCCGTGCCCCAGCGCGATGCCGGTCGCCAGGAGGAGAAGTCCAGCCGCGAGGCCGCCGAGGAAGAGGCGAGGTCCGTTCATGGCGCGGTTGAGTATACTCCCGGCCATGTCCTCCGCCATCGCCTCGCTCCTCCCCGACGGGCTTCGAGAACGCCTAAGCGCCGCCAAGTCGTCGTGGAAGGACGCGCGCGACTGGAGCGCCTACCGCCGGGCGCCCACGCTTCCTCCGCCGCACGTCGTGAAAACGCGCGCGGTGCTGGAGTACGCGGAGCGCCACGGGACCGCCGTCCTGATCGAGACGGGGACGTTCGAGGGGGAGATGGCCCGGAAGTGCCGGGATGGGTTCCGGGAGATTCACACGATTGAACTCGACGCCGGTCTTGCCGAGCGCGCGGCGCGCCGGCTGGGGCGCTGGCCGTGGATCCACGTCCACACGGGAGACAGCGCGACCGTGCTGCCGCCGCTGCTCGAGCGGATCGGGGAGCCGGTTCTCTTCTGGCTCGACGGGCACTACTCGGGCGAGGGGACGGCCCACGGCGCGAAGGAGACGCCGCTCGTGGAAGAGATCGAGGCGATCGCCGCGCGCCGCCGCCCCGGCGACGTCGTGCTGGTGGACGACGCGCGCCTTCTCGGCTCCGGAAGCTACCCGACGGTGGAGGCGATTCGCGCCCGCCTGGCGGCGGCGCATTCCGGATATCGCCACTCCCTCTCCGACGACATTCTCCGCTGGGAACCGGCCGGCACGTAGCGCCGCGCCCGGGTCCGGCGCCCCCGCGTCCCTCACATCAAGGAGCTCCGCCCATGATCGCCAAGACACTGACTCCCCTATTCGAGATCAGCCTCTCCGCCATCCGCGCCAACGCGGAGGGCGTCACCGATGCGGAGGCGCTGATCCAGCCGCAACCCGGCGGCAACTGCATGAACTGGGTCGTCGGACACATCGTGGAATCGCGCGAGGGGATGCTGAAGCTCCTCGGCGAGCCGCCGGTTCTTCAGCCCGAAGCGGCCGCGCGCTACAAGCGCGGCACCGTCCCCATCACGAGCGAGGGCGACGGCCTGCCGCTCTCCCAGCTGCTTGTCGACCTCGCGACATCGCAGGAGCGGCTCCTGCGAGGCATTGCGAACGCGACGGAAGAGAAATGGAACGAAGCCGTTCCGAACTTCGGCACAGCCAGGCAGGCGGTTCACTTCCTTCATTTCCACGAGTCGTATCACGCGGGGCAAATCGCGCTGCTGCGGCGAATGGCGGGGAAGAAGGGCGCGATTCAGTAGGAGGCGCGGCGCGCCTACCCCGCGCTGGCACGGTGTCTGCAATAGTGACGGTACTTGCCGGGGTGCCCGGGCGGGAAGTCCGGAGCGAATGTGGTGCTGGGATGCCAACACATTGATAGAGGTGAACTTATGAAGACTACGCGCATTGCGCCGTTCCTGGCCGTGGCCATCGTGGCGGCCCTTGTTGCAGGCTGTTCGGACACCCCTGTGAACCCGAAGGCACAGGTGACCGGGGAGGAGGCGGCCATCACCGGCAGTCTCGCCGCCGCGCCCGAGTTCATGGACGACGGCCTCTTCGACGCGGGCGCCTCCACGAATTTGGCCCCCTCCTTGCGCGCCCCACATGCCGCTCCCGGCGCGGCCGACGTCGCCATCGAGCCGTTCACCTTCTGGCGTTCGATCACCGGCCGAACGCGGGCGTTCGAGTTCGCCTTCTCCGACAGCGACTCGACCGGTCGCCCGACCACGGCCGTCGTCACGCTCCGCCGCACGCTCACGGGGACCTTCAACATCGTGCCGCGCGATCCCGCGAATCCCGAGCTGCCCGACTCCGACCAGGTGGTCGAGAAGCCGCTGGAGGACCGCTGGGTTCGCCGGTTCCTCATGAAGCGGGTGGCGCTCGGCCCGGGGATGCGCCCGTTCTGGAGGCTCGCCGCCTCTTCGGCGGTCGAGGTGACCTCGAAGGACGCCACGACCCTCATCACGAGCGTCCGCGTTCAGACCGCCACGAGCGACACGACGCTTACCGACCCGATGGCCTTCATTCATCTCCGCCGCGTTCTCCGCTTCGCGCCGGAAGACACCGTGACCATCACCGTCACCACGCCTCGGACCGACGACGTCGTGCTTCTCTACCATCACGACCGGCGGGGACGACTCACGAATAACGGAGATGGGACCTACAGCGGGAAGTTCCGGGCGGGGCTCTTCTCCGGATGGCGCCACTTCGGCGTGAACGCGCTGGCGCACGGAACGCTCTTTGACGACGCGGCGGCGTACGACTCGAAGGCGTGGATCTATCCGTACGTTGTGATGGGTGGGCCCGACGTCGATTACCTGCCTTAGAAACCGAGCGACGAGGGCAAAAATAGTAGCAGCCGGATGAACCCCGCCGACGTCGTGACGCGGAAGGAACTGGCCTCGAAGTTTCAGAGTGGAGCCACAGGCGTGTCCGCGCGTTGGCGCGGGGCGGGCAGCTCCTCGAGACGTTCGCTAGGTTCAGTTCTTCGGCGACTTCACGACCGCCGCAGGGACTCTTTCCGGCTGCCGTTGGGTTGAAACCGGTCCATTACACCGCTCATCCCTCCATCGGGCGTTGGACCGCCACCCGATTCCACTCTGTATTGTTGGCACACACCGTGCCTGATGAGATGCTGGGGAGCGGTTCGGCCAAGCGCGCTGATGGCGGTCGGTTGCAAAGTTCGGCTCTCGCGGGCGGCTCCGGCCAGGCGCGGAAATCCTGACAAGGTGGCAGGCAACGGCTGCCGCTGGCAGGCCCGAGGGAGAGGGCGATGGCCTCGGAGATGAACTTGAAGATCGCGCGGCGCTTCGACGAGGTCGCCGCCCTCCTGGAGGAACAGGCGGCGAACCCGTTTCGGGTCCGCGCCTACCGCCGTGCCGCGGAGATCCTCCGGCGCCTGGAACGCCCCGTGGAGGAGATCCTGGCGCGAGAGGGGATCGCGGGGCTCGACGCGCTTCCCGGAATCGGCCCCAGCCTCGCGCGCTCCATCCGCGACATCGCGCAGACGGGGCGCCTTCCGATGCTCGCCCGGCTCCGCGGCGCCTCCGATCCCGAAGAGATCCTGCGAACGGTTCCGGGCATCGGCCGCGCCACGGCCGACCGGCTCCACCACGATCTCGGCATCGGCACCCTGGAAGAGTTGGAGCAGGCGGCTCACGACGGGAGGCTGGCCACCTTCGCCGGATTCGGGCCGAAGCGAATCGCGGCGATCATGGACACGCTCGAATCCAGGCTGGGCCGCTTTCGCCGCGGCGCCGCGGGGGCGCGCCGTGGCGAACGGGCTTCGGGCGGGCGGGGCGCCACCGCGCCCGCCGCCGAATCGCTTCCGCCGATCGCGGAGATCCTCGACGTCGACCGCGAGTACCGGACCCGCGCCAAGGCGGGAGAGTTGCGGAGGATCGCGCCGCGCCGCTTCAATCCCGAGGGAGAGGCGTGGCTCCCCATTCTCCACTCGACGCGGGAGGAGCGGCACTACACCGCCCTCTTCTCCAACACGGCGCGCGCGCACGAGCTGGGAAAGACGGGAGACTGGGTAGTCCTCTACGTCGACGAGGGAGACGGCGAGCGCCAGTGCACGGTCATCACCAGCGCGCGCGGGCCGCTCCGGGGGAAGCGGATCGTGCGCGGAAGGGAAGAGGAGTGCGCGCGCCACTACGCCGCGACGTAGCGTGCGCACTCGATCGCGCTAGAATCTCGACGAGGTGAGTTTCACGTCCGAGGCCGCCCATGTCCTCCGGAAGCGTGCCTCCGCGGCATCGGCCTCCACGCTCTTTCCCTGCGCGCGCAGCGCGTCGGCCAGACCGCGCAGCGACCATCCGTTCTCGGGGAAGAGCTTCAGATCCTCGCGGTAGACGGCTTCGGCCTCCGCGGCGCGACTCACCTCCAGGAGAACAGCGCCCAGCGACTGGCGCGCTGTCATGCTCCACGGCGGCGGCTCGTCGTACTGCAGCGAGTCCTGCATTCCCGCGGCGCGCCCCAGGAGCGCGATCGCCTCCTCCGTGCGCCCTCCCCGCGCGGCCAGTTCGCCATCCAGGAACGTGAGCGCGAATTTCATGAGCGTCGGCCCCGCCGCCAGACCCCAGTAGAGCCCCTCCGCCGATGCCGCGATCGCCGCCAGGCTGTCGCGCTCCACGGCCGCTTCCGCCGGACAGCGTGTGGCCGCGTAGGCGAGGCTCCGCGCGAACCGCCAGGCGCCGTTCGTGAGGCAAAGGTCCGCGGGCGGGGCGGGTTGATCCAGGATTTCCGCCCAGCGGCCGAAGCGCGGCAGCGTCAGGAACGGCGACCCGGTGAAGAGCTCCATCGGCTGCATCTGCCGGGCCATCTCGAACGGCGCGCGTTCTTGAAGCAGGCGGCCGGCCGCGACGGCGTCCGCGCTCCGTCCCATGGAGCAGAGCGCCGACCAGCGCATGTGGATGTTGTGGTTCGCGTACATCATCGGATAGATGCCCTCGACCTTCCATCGGTCGATGTAGGCGCGATCGACGTCCATGGCGCGCTGGTTCTCCGCCGCCCCCTCCTCGTAGCGTCCGACGCGGAGGTAGATGTGCGTCGGCATGTGGATCAGGTGCCCCGCCTCGGGGGAAATCTTCCGCAAGCGGTCGGCGGCCGCCTCGGCGCGTTGCGGGTAGGGCGAGGCCTCGAGCGTGTGAATGTAGAGATGGAGCGCCCCGATGTGATCCGGCGCGCGCTTCATCGCCGCCTCCAGCCGCGACACGATCTCGGTCGCGCCAAGCTTCGGCTCCCCCCCGGGCGTCCAGAGATCCCAGGGGCGAAGATCCATCAGCGCCTCGGCGCAGAGGACGGCGGCGTTCGCATCGGCCGGGTACGTCTTGACGAGCGCCCGCATCGCGTCGGCGTAGGCCGAGTCGCGCGCCGCGCGGCTCTCGCCCACGGGAGCGGCGTAGCGCCTGGCGACGGCCTCCACGTAGTCGCGCTCCGCGCGCGGCGCCCCCGCGGCCCGTGCGCGCGCCTTGGCCAGGGCGTCGAGGGCGCGCTGCTCCGCCTCGGGCGACATCGGCATGTTGATGTTCGGACCCAGCGCGAGCGCCACGCCCCACCACGGCATCGGCGACGACGAATCGGCGCGGGCCGCGGCTTCGAACGAGCGAATCGCCTCGTCGTGGTTGAAGGCGAAGCAGAGGCCCAGTCCCTGGTCGAAGAGCCGCTGCGCGGTGGCCGAGCGCGTGGCGATCTTGTGATGAACGGCGACGCCCCGGAAGATCGGAACGTCGCTCGTGGCGGCGGCACGGCCATTTCCGTGCTGGTGCTGCGCCGACACGGTAGGCGCGACCGGCGGAGAAGCGAGGACGACCAGAACTCCGAACGCGATGAACCATGCACGGCCCATGGGGGGACCCTCCTTTCGGAACGGCTCAGCCTAGCAGGGGCGCGGACGATCCGCTATAGTGGCTCCGCCTCGAATTCACGTCCATGGAGGAGCTTCGGTTCCGTGTCGCTGGCCCGATCGTTCATCACCTGGCTCTCCAATCGCCGCGCCTTCACGCGCGCCATCGGCGGCACCGGCATGCGGCTCGGCTTCGCGCGCCGCTTCATCGCCGGCGAGACGCTGGAGGACGGCCTTCGCGCCAGCGCCGAGCTGAACGCCAAGGGACTCCTCGTCATCCTGAACCAGTTGGGGGAGCACGTCGCCGACCGCGCCGCGGCCGAGGCGTCGTTCGTTTCCTACCAGCGGATGCTCCGCGAGATCGCCGATCGAAAACTGAACGCCTTCGTCACGGTGAAGCCGACGCAGCTGGGACTGGGAATCGATCCGGCGCTCTGCCTCGACCTGACGCGCCGCCTGGTGGCCGATGCCGCCGCCCGGGGAAACTTCTTCGAGATCGACATGGAGGACTCCCCGACCGTGGACGCCACGCTGGCGCTCTACGAGGGAGTGCGGCGCGACCACGACAACGTCGGACTGGCCGTGCAGGCGTACCTCTTCCGGACCGAAGCCGACCTGAAACGGCTCCAGCCGCTTCGCCCCAAGATCCGGCTGGTGAAGGGGGCTTATCTGGAACCGGCCAGCGTCGCCTTCGCCGCGAAGAGCGATGTCGACCAGAACTTCATCAAGCTGATGAGGATTCTCTTCGCCGACGGATTCACGCCCGCGATCGGGAGTCACGACGAGCGGATGATCGCCGAAGCGCGCGCGCTGGCGAAGGAGTTCAACCGCGCCCCCGACAGCTGGGAAGTGCAGATGCTCCACGGCATCCGCCGCGACCTGCAAGATCAGCTGGTGCGGGACGGTTACCGCATGCGCGTCTACGTCACGTTCGGGACCGAGTGGGTGCCCTACTTCATGCGGCGCCTGGCTGAAAGACCGGCGAACCTCGGATTCGTTCTGAAGAGTCTGTTGCGAAAGGAGCGTTGATCTAAGTCCTTGCAGTTCATAGCGTTTTGGGCTACGATCCGCATGTCGCCGTGGAGGTCGGAGCAGCCCGAAGAGAGCCATGAATCGCGCCAAGCTCACGACGACCACCCCCCAGCACGTCCTCGCCCTCCACTGGATTCTCCGCATCGCCTTCGTCATGGATTTCCTCGGCCATGGCGCCTATGGGTTTCTCCAGAAGGCGAGCTTCGCGAAGTACCTCGGCGTCGTCGGCATCCCTCCCGACGTGGGGATCCACCTCCTTCCGGTGATCGGAGTGCACGACTACATCCTGGCGTTCGGCGTGCTCTTCGCGCCCACCCGCGCCTTCCTGCTCTGGGGCGCGATCTGGGGTCTCTGGACGGCGCTCCTTCGCCCGCTCACGGGAGAGTCGTGGTGGGAAGTCCTCGATCGGGGCGGGAACTACGGGATGCCGTTCGCTCTCTTCCTCCTGGCCGGTCGCCCCCGATCGGGAAGGGAGTGGTTCGCGCGCGTTCGGAACTGGTCGCTTCCTCCGGCGAGCGTGAACGCCTTCGCCTGGACCCTTCGCCTCGCCACGGGGTTTCTCCTGATCGGACATGGTGGATACGGGGCGTTCGTTCACAAAGAAATCCTCGCCAAACAGCTGGCCGCGATCGGGGTCGGGCCCGATCTGTTCGGGCCGGGCACGCTTCTGCCGGCGATCGGCTGGTTCGAAATCGCCCTCGGCGTCGCCACGTTGATCCGCCCCTTTCCGGTTGTGCTCTACTTCATCACCGCGTGGAAGCTCGCGCGAGAGGTACTCTATCCCGTTACCGGAATCCCACCGCTCCACCCGATCTTCGAGTTCATCGAGCGGGGCGGCTCCTACGCCTGTCCTCTAGCGCTGGCGCTCTTCCTCCAGTGGCAGTCGGCCCGCGAGAGCGCCTCGCCGCCGGCCACAGGGACGGCGGCGCCCCACGGGAGTCGAGCATGAAACGAGTCACGATGGCCGGTCTGACGTTATCGTTCGCCTTCGCGTTCCTGGCGTCCGCCGCCCCCTCGGCCAGGGCCGCGGCCGAGCCGCCCGCGGCGCCGACGGTCTCGGCGCACGCGGTTTCCGCGCCCGACAGCGCCGTCAAGGCGCGCCCCGACAGCGTGGCGGCCAAGCGCTATCCGATCGAGGTGCCGACGCCCTCCGATTCGATGCTCGTCTATCTCCTGCGGCAGGGGAACCACGTGCTGCTCTTCCGCCACGCGGCCACCGACTGGGGCCAGCGTGACGCCGACCTCGTGAACTACGAGGACCGCGCGGCACAGCGGAACCTGAGCGAGGTCGGCCGCGCGCAGTCCGACTCGATCGGCAAGGCCGTGAAGGCGCTCGGGCTGAAGATCGGGCAGGTCCACTCGAGCCCGATGTTCCGCTGCCGCGATACGGCGGAGATCGCCTTCGGGCATGCGGACACCACGCGTCATCTCTTCGTGAAGTCGAAGGAGAGCCGCGACGTTCGCGTGAAGTGGCTGAGCACGCCGCTCGCCGACGGCGCGCTCCTGGTGCTCGTGACGCACGAGGATCCCTACATCCCGATCTTCAAGTTCCAGCGCGATCAACTCAAGGAAGGGGAAGCGCTCCTGATCCAGCCGAACGGGAGCGATCGGTGGAAGCTCCTCGCGCAGATCGCTCCGGCCGACTGGGCACGCCTGGCCGCCCACTACGGAAAATGACGAACCACGACGCTACGATCGACGCGCTCCTCGCGTCGCTCGACGCGAGGAAGGCGGAAGGGGCGCCATTGCCGGCGCTCCTCCAGGCCGCCGTCCGGGGCCTCCACGAGAGCGACAATCGCTTCGACTGGACCGGCATCTACGAACTCGGATCCGACGGTATTCTCCATCTGGGGCCCTACGTCGGCGCCGCGACCGAGCACACCGAGATTCCTGTCGGTCGCGGAATCTGCGGCACGGCGGTGGCGGAGAAACGCGACCTGAACATTCCCGACGTGCGGGAGGTCGGGAACTATCTCGCCTGCTCGCTCCAGACGCGCTCCGAGCTGGTCGTGCTCATCCGCGAGGGGGAGACGATCTTCGCGCAGATCGACATCGACAGCCACACGGTGAACGCCTTCGACGCCGCCGCGACGGCCAAGGTCGAGCGCGTGGCCGCCTGGCTGGCCCAGGCCTACGCCGCGGCCCGATCGACCCGGGCGCCGTAGGAGCAAACAGGATGGCCACTCGTGAGGACGCGCGCCGCGCGTTTCCCCCGATCCCGCTGACGCTGCTGCTGCTCGCGGGCCTGCTGGCCGGCTCGGCCAGGGGCGGAACCGCCGCGACACGCGCGGGCGCGGAGCACCCGTCGGGCATGAGCGCGGTCGAGGCCGACACGCTGCTCCGGTCCTACGCCAAGGACCGTGCGGAGACCAGGGCGTGGCTGAAGAGCTCGCCGACCTCGTACCTCGCCACGATCCTACGTCGCGACTTCGAGGACCGCGTCTCGCTCACCGTGGGCAGCGCCCCCGGCAACGACGTGCGCATCGACGATCCCGGCGTCCGGTCGCGGCATCTCCGCGTCACCGTGGTGCGGGATTCGTTCCGCGTCGAGACGCTCGACCCCGGGGCGCACTTCCAGGTGAAGGATGTCGAGATGACCTCGGCGACTTTGCCGCCGAGCGGCATCAAGGTGGGGCGCTTCTCGCTCCGGCTGTCGCACCAGCGCTTTCCGGCCATCATCGTGTTCGATCCGCGGAGCCCTCGGTTCAAGCTCTACAAGGGCATGCGGTACTTCCCGCCCGACCTCTCCTACCGCATCGTCGCGGCACTCACGCCCAATCCGAAGCCGGACACGACCGTCATCCTGTCCACCCGCAGCAGCCAGCGGCGCGCCGTCCGGGTGGGCTGGTTCGAATTCAAGGTGAAGGGCACCCCCTGTCGCCTCGAGGCCACGCGCCTGCTCGAGCCGGGGGTCGGGGAGAAGGACTTCGGGCTCTACTTCACCGACGCCACGACCGGTAGGGAGAGCTATGGCGTGGGGCGCTATCTCGAGGCCGCGCCGCTGCCGGACGGCCGCTACGTGCTCGACTTCAACCGCTGCTACAACCCGGCATGCGCCTACTCGGAGCACTACAACTGCCCCATCCCCCCGCACGCGAACCGGCTCCAGGTGGCGATCCGTGCGGGCGAGATGGACGCGCACTACCGGCACTGACCCGACTCTCTCCCCTCGAAGGCGCCGTTCCTAGCGCCGGACTCTTGGTCACGGATCGGCGCCACGCCTGTATCATGGGTTGATGCGCGGCTATTTCGATCGATACGCCTCCTGGCTCCACCTCCGCTGGCCCGCTGGCCGCGTGGAGCCGCTCCCCGACATCCGCGAGGATGGAAGCACCGAGATTCCCGGAGTCTACGTGGTCGGCGATCTGGCGGGGCTTCCGCTCCTCAAGTTCGCCCTCGATACGGGCGCGCGCGTCGTGGAGCGGATCGCCGCCGAGCTCGCGGCCGACCGTTCGGGGCGGGGCGCCGCCGACGATGCCGTCGACATCGCGATCCTCGGCGCCGGCGTCGCGGGAATGGCCGCCGCCGTCGAGGCGAAGGCGCGCGGGCTCCGCTTCACGCCGATCGAGGCCGCCGAGCCCTTCTCGACAATCGCCAATTTTCCGCGGAAGAAGCCGATTTTCACCTACCCGAAGGCGATGACGCCCGCGGGGCGCCTGCAGGTGCGCGCCGACGTGAAGGAGCCTCTCCTCGAGGAGCTTCGCGAGCAGGCGCGGGCCTCGTCGATCGAGATCACGCCGGGGCGCGCGGAGCGGATCGAGCGGCAGGACGGCGGGCTAGTCGTCCATCTCGAGGGCGAGGGCTCGGCGCCGATCCGGGCGCGTCGCGTCGTGATCGCGATCGGGCGAAGTGGCGACTATCGCCGGCTCGGCGTTCCGGGTGAGGATCTCGACAAGGTCTCGAACCGACTCCACGACCCGGCCGACTACGCGGGGAAGGACGTGCTCGTGGTGGGCGGCGGCGACTCCGCGCTCGAGACCGCGATTGCGCTGGGACGCGCGGGGGCCCGCGTCACGCTGGCCCATCGAGGACGGGAGTTCGCGCGGCCGAAGCCGGAGAACGTGGAGCAGGCGGGGCGCGCCGCCGCCGTTCTTCTCGAGACGCGCGTGAAGGAGATTATCGGCGAGCGCGTCGTCCTGATCGACCGCGCGGGCCGGGAGACTTCGATCCCGAACGACAACGTCTTCACCATGATCGGCCGCGAGGCCCCGCTCGAGTTCTTCCGTCGCTCGGGGATCGCCATCAAAGGGGAGATGCGTCCCGCCTCGTGGGCCGCCATGGGACTCTTCGTCCTCTTCTGCACGTGGCTCTACAACTGGAAGTCGGGCGGGTCGGCGTCGGCGTGGTGGGCGGAGCGGCACTGGTTCCCCTTCAACCTCCCCGATCTCCTCGCCGCGGCCGGTGGGGGAGTGGCCGCCTGGGCGAGCGATCCGAAGACGCTGCTCGGCACGCTCGCCATCAGCGCCTCGGGCCCCGCGTTCTGGTACACGCTCTCCTATTCGCTCGTCGTCGCGATCTTCGGCGTTCGCCGCATCCGGCGGCGCCGCACTCCCTACATTACGGCGCAGACGCTGACGCTCATGGCGATCCAGGTCGTGCCGCTTTTCCTGTCACCGGAAGTGATCCTGCCGCTCCTGGGCCGGCACGGGCTTCTCCCCGCCGGAATCGCCGACGCGCTCTTTCCCTCGGTGACCTACGGGCATGGACGGGAGTACTGGCGCGCCTACGGGCTGATCCTCGCGTGGCCGCTCAACGTCTACAATGTCTTCACGCACGAACCGCTAGGGTGGTGGCTCGCCATCTCGGTCGTGCAGACGCTGGTCCTCATCCCGCTCGGCATCTACTTCTTCGGGAAGGGCGTCTACTGCGGCTGGATCTGCTCGTGCGGCGCGCTGGCGGAGACGCTCGGCGACACGCATCGCCAGAAGATGCCGCACGGCCCCGGTTGGAACCGGCTGAATCTCGCGGGACAGGGGATTCTCGGCGTGGCGGTGGTTCTCCTGATCCTGCGCGTCGCGGGATGGATCCTCCCCGACGGGAACGCGATCGACGCGGTCTTCGATCCCTGGCTGAAGTCGTCGTACAAGTGGATCGTCGACGTGGCGCTGGCCGGCGTCGTCGGCTACGGCTTCTACTTCTGGTACTCGGGCCGCGTCTGGTGCCGCTTCTTCTGCCCGCTGGCCGCGCTGATGCACGTCTACGCGCGATTCAGCCGATTCGCCATCGTGGCCGAGAAGAAGAAGTGCATCTCCTGCAACGTCTGCACGTCGGTCTGCCACCAGGGGATCGACGTGATGTCGTTCGCGAACAAGGGGGCGCCGATGAACGACCCGGAGTGCGTCCGCTGCTCCGCCTGCGTCCAGTCGTGTCCCACCGGGGTCCTCACGTTCGGCCGCGTCGATCGCGCCGGGAAGACGATCGCGCTCGACCTCCTTCCGGCGTCGCCGGTCCAGATGCGGGAGCGGGGATGAGCGGATCGTTCTCGCTGCCGCTCCCGGCCGAGGAGACGCTCCGCTTCCTGGAGCGCGCGCTCCCTCCCGCGCCGGCGCTCTTGCTGGAGGTCGGCTGCGGGGACGGAACGATAGCCGCGGCGCTCGCGGAGCGCGGATACGCGGTGACCGCGCTCGACGAGTCGCTAGCGGTCACCGTCTCGTCCGCGGCCGCGCCCGTGACGTGGGTGGAGTCGAATTTTCTCTTCTACGACGGGGCCGCCGACGGGAAGCCGTTCGACGCCGTGCTCTTCACCCGCTCGCTCCACCACGTCGCGCCGCTCGATCGCGCGCTCGACCGCGCCGCCGCGCTTCTCCGTCCCGGCGGCCGGCTCCTCGCCGAGGAGTTCGCCTTCGACCGCGTGACCCTTCCGACGGCGCGCTGGTGGTACGACCTGGAATCGATTCTCGTCGCGGCCGGCATCCTGACGCCTCCCGATCCCGCGCTGGCCGCCGTGCGCAATCCGCTCGGCCGCTGGCGCCAGGAGCACGCGCACGATCCGCCGCTCGCGAGCGGCCACGACATGCTCGCCGCGGTCCGGGAGCGCTTCGAGACCGGGCCCGCCCAGGAGGCGCCCTACCTCTACCGTTACGCCCACGAGCGCGCCGTTCGGGGGGAAGCCGCGGAGCGCGCCGTCCGACAGATCTTCGAGGTGGAGAGCCGCCTGGTGCGCGAGCGCGACATCGCGGCGGCGGGGTTGCGGATCGTGGCGACGCTCGCCGGATGATCCACGTCACCCCCACGGAGACCGCCCTCCTCTGCCTCGCCGCCTACGTCGGCGGCACGGTCGACGCGATCGCCGGAGGCGGCGGGATCATCACGCTGCCGGCGCTCCTGGCCGTGGGGCTCCCGCCGCACTTCGCGCTCGGCACCAACAAGGGACAGGCGGTCTGGGGATCGGCCGCCGCCATCGTCCGCTACGCCCGCGCGGGGCTCATCGATCGCCGGTCGGCGCTCCGGTCGTTTCCGCTCGCGCTGGCGGGCTCGGCGCTGGGCGCCCTCCTCGTGCTCCAGATCAAGCCGGACGCGCTGCGCCCTCTCGTTCTCGTCCTCCTAGTCGTGGCGGCGATCTTCATCGCGCTCGTCCGCGTGCCGGCCACCGCCGAGGAACGGCCGCGCCACCGCTCCGCCGCGATCCTCGGCACCATCGCGTTCGTCGTCGGCGCCTACGATGGCTTCTTCGGACCGGGAACGGGGACCTTTCTCATCGCGGGGTACGTCGCGTTTCTCGGCATCTCGCTCACCCGCGCGTCGGCCGACGCCAAGGTCGTGAACTGCGCCTCGAACCTGGCGGCGCTGGCGGTCTTCATGACGCAGGGCGTGGTGGTGTGGTCGCTCGCGGCGCCGATGCTCGTGGCGCAGATGGCCGGCGGCTGGACCGGCGCCCACCTCGCCGTGCGAGGGGGGAACCGATTCATACGTCTGGTCGCCGTCCTCGTCGCGCTCGCCCTCGTGGTCAAGGTCGCGCGCGATTTGTATCTTCGGGGCGGGTCGTAGGCGAAGAGGCGGTCCGTGATATCCTTTTCGGGGCGGCGCCCGCGTGCCGCTGCGAACCGATTGCCCCCACCAAGGAGTCGAGAACGATGGCTACGATGACGCACCGAACGATCGGCATCCCCCCCGGCTTCCGTTCCCCGGACGCCGCGCTGGTCGTCGCCTCGCTGGACGATCAGAGCCAGCTCCTCTTCCGGGACCTGGAAGGGGCCACGCCAGAGGAATTGCAGTGGCAGCCGCAACCCGGGATGAACACGATCGGGATGCTCCTCGCCCACATGGCCATCGTCGAGGCGTGGTGGACCCTCCTTGTCGTGGCGAAGGCGGACCCGGCCGAAGTCCACCCCATCCTGGGAATTGGGGATGACGACGACGGGATGCCGATCAAGGCCGGCGCGAAGCCGATCGCGCTCCTCGACGGGAAGGATCTCGCTTTCTACCGCGACCTCCACGCGAAGGCGCGCGCCTACTTCACGAAGATGGCGGCCGGGATGGCGGAGCAGGATCTCGTGGCCGAAACGGTGCGGAAGCGCGCCGACGGCACGGAGGTCGGCATTGCGGGGCGATGGTATCTCTATCACGTCCTCGAGCACTTCTCGGGGCACTATGGGCAGATCCTCCTTCTGCGCCATCTCTACCGGGACGCGAAGGCGCGTGGCTGATCCGCTCGTCCGCGCGCTGGCCGAACGCGTGCGGGGCCCGGTCATGGAGGGCGCCGCCGCGCCGGCGGAGTTCCGGAGCAACTTCGGGCACATCGTCGACGCGACGCCGCGTGTCCTCCTGCGCCCGGCCACGGTGGACGACGTCATCGAGGCAGTCCGCTTCGCCCGAGCCGAGCGACTTCACGTCGCGACGCGCGGCGCGGCGCACAGCCAGAGCCACCTCGGCGTGAGCGACGGCGGGATCCTCCTCGACATGACGTCGCTGGGCCGCTGTCTCCGCGTCGACGGCGACGCCCTCACCATCGACGTCGAGGGGGGCGCCATCTGGCGCGACGTGGTCGCGGCGACGATCAGCGAACTCCTGATTCCTCCCGTCCTGACGAACAACCTGAACGTGACGGTCGGGGGGACGCTCTCGATCGCGGGGATCGGCGTGGCGTCGTTCCGCCACGGCACGCAGGGCGACCAGGTCGCCGAGCTCGACGTCGTGACCGGCGAAGGGGAACTGGTCACCTGCGCGCCCGATCGCGATCCCGACCTCTACTGGTCGGTCATCTCGGGGCTGGGGCAGGTCGGGGTGATCGTCCGCGCGCGGCTTCGACTCCGGCGCGCGAAGCCGATGACCCGGACCTACTATCTTCTCTACGACGACACGGCCCGCTTCTTCCAGGACTCGAAGCGCGCCATGGACGACGGTCGCTGGGATCACATCGAATCGTGGACTTCGCCCTGCCCGCAGGGGACGAAGCCGGTGAACGGGCGGCGGCAGGTCTTCGCGCGCTGGTTCTATCCGTCGCACCTGACGGTGGAGTTCGAGCCTGGCGCGCCGCCCGACGATCGCGCGATGCTCGAGGGCTACCGTCCCTACGAGGTGCTCTACACCGACGACCTGCCGATCCTCGATTTCCTCGATCGCCTGGCGCCGGTGTTCGAACTTTGGAAGCGTGGTGGGACCTGGGAGCACGTCCATCCCTGGATGGAGACCGTCCTCCCGTGGGAGACCGCTCCGGCGATGATCGAGGCGCTCATGCCCGACCTGCCGCCGTCGATCCTGGTTGGAGGCCACGTCCTCCTCTGGCCGGCGAAGGGGAACTCGTCGCGCTCTCGGCTCTTCATGCGCCCTCCGGGGGAAGACCTCATGGGATTCGGTCTTCTCCCCGCGGTTCCGCCGCGTTTCTGGGAGGAAGCGAAGCCGATGCTCGACATGGCGAGCCGGCTGAGCGTGGCGATGGGAGGGAAGCGCTACCTCTCCGGCTACGTCGCGTTCACTCCGGAGGAGTGGCGCGAGCACTTCGGCCCGATGTGGGAGCCGTTCGTGGCGGCGAAGCGGCGGTGGGATCCCGACGGCGTGCTGAATCCGGGCTTCGTGCCGCTGGGCGACGGTGGGCGGGGATCGAAGGGCGGCCGGCCCGCGGCGGGAGGGCGCTGACGGTGGCGGCGGCGGTGCGGTTCGGCACGCGCGAGTGGTGTGAGGCGCTGCTCGCAGCGGTGAACGGATCGAGCGAATACCGGAACGCCGCGGCGAAGTGGGGTGTGGGGTTCAACGGCAACTTGCTCTTCGCCTTCGAGGCGGGAGGAGGGCTGGCTGCGCCGCTCTACCTCCTGCTCCGGCTTGCGGGGGGGCGCTGCGACGGCGCCGAGTTCGTGGCCGGTCCGTCGCACCCCGAGGCGGGTTTCACGCTCCGCGCGCCGTTCCCCGCATGGCGCGATATCCTCGAGCGCCGCACCCTCGCGGCCACGGCCATCCTGACGGGAAAGATGAAGGTCGACGGCGATTCGATCGCGCTCTTGCGGCACGCGGGGGCGAACCGCGCCTTGATTCACTGCACCGCGTCGGTGGAGACGGAATTCCCCTCCCACCAGTAACTCGGCGCGGATACCGGGCGACGTCCGAAGCGGGCCGCTACGCGCTTGCCCGGAGTCGCTTCCTCGCCGGCGCGCCAGCCGCCACGCGCTTCGCCGCCGGCCGCTTCGCCGCCGCCGGCTTGGATCGCGGCTTCGCCTTCGCCTTCTTCCTCCGCTCCTCTTCCCACGCCTCGACGGAGATCGGTTTCCCCGCCTCGAGGTAGGACCGGAGCGAATCGAGCGCCCACGACCACGCCTCCTTCATCTTCTCGGCGTCGCGCCGCGTCGCGAGGCGGGAGTGCGTGACCGCGATTCGCGACTTGCCGCCGCCGCTGGCCGCGATCGTGAACTCGACGATCGTTCCCGGCGCGTGCTTCTCGTTCTCCCACGTCATGCGGAGGCGGCGCGGGCGTGCCACCGCGAGAAACCGTCCGCGGTCGCCATCGCCATTCGAGTACGAGCCGCCCACTTCCAGATTCGCCCGGGCGCCGCGCGTGAACCAGTGGGAGAGATCGGCGGGTTTGCTGAGCGCGTCGAAGGCGCGCGCCGCCGCGGCCGCCACGAGGCGACTCGCCGAAATCTCGTAGCCGGTCGGCTTCTCGTGCTTGTCGCGCAAGCCGCGCTCCCGTTCATGCCGAACGGTGACCGTCTGGGCCCACCAGGGTGAGAGTTCGTGAGTTTCGTGGAGCCATGCGGCGGTGGCCTTGTGTCCCTTCCCGGCGGCACCCCACCGGTCGAGGACGCGAAACCACCGAGACCAGCTCTTGCCGGTCCGGGTCTCCACCGCTTCGTCCGAGATTTTCGATTCCGCCGCCATCGAGGCCTCCCTCCGTCCGGTTGCGCTGGAGGAACGAGTTTCTGCCTCGAATTTCCCGAAGTCAACGGCCGCCGCGCTCCGGGCCGCCGCGCTCCGGGCTCGGCTCCGGCGTCAAAGGAAACGCGGCAGGCGGCGGAGGAGTTGCGTGCATCCCTCCGACGCGCTGCCGCGCTCGTCAGCGGCTCGGCTCGATTCCTACCGGGCTGTCGTGATCGCCGTCTCGGCGCGGTGTTTGGACACCGCCCGCAGGACGCTCATCACATCCGCGTAGGTCACCGGCGCTTCGCCGTGCCGGTCGGTTTTCTCGGCGTGAAGGACCAGATCGTTCAACGCCACGATTCCCCGGAGATTGCCCTGGGTGTCAGCCACCGGCAGCCGGCGCACCTGGGCCTCGCCCATCTTGCCAAGGGCCGTCTTGAGGTCGTCGCCCGGAAGGCAGGTCTTGGGCTTCTTGCTCATGACGTCTCCGACGGTGATCGCGGCGGGCGCTCTGCCCTTCGTTGCCGCCGCCATGCAGATGTCACGGTCCGTGATGACGCCGATCAACCTGTTGGTGCCGCCTTCGACGACGGGAACGATACCGCAGTCTCGCCGCCACATGATCATCGCGGCGTGGGCCAGGTCGTGATGTGGAGTGCAGGACTCTGGATCCCACGTCATCAGGTCTTGAACACGCATGGGCCGACTCCTTTCCTTCGACAGAGGCCCGCGACGGCGCAGGGAGGAGGGATGCCTCGAAGCTCGGGTGAGACCAATCCCCATCGCTCCAGGGCGGAGCCTGGGAGCGCGGTCGCGGCCGCTGCTCCCCGTTCCCTGGCCCCCGTTGGCCGCCGCGGGTTGTCCATGGCGCCTCGACCCCTATTCGATCTTGATCGGAATCGAAGTGCCTTTCACTTCCTTGGTCTTCGGCAGCGTCACCGTCAGCAGCCCGTTCTTGAAGGCGGCGATGACCTTGCCGATATCGACCGCCGTGGGGAGCCGGACGCTCCGGCTGAAACCGCCCATGGCGCGCTCCATCCGGTAGAACTTCTCGTCCTTCTCTTCCTTCTCGTACTTCTTCTCGCCGCTGATCGTGAGAATCTGATCCGCCAGCTGCACGTTGATCTCCTTCGGCTCGATGCCGGGGACTTCCACCTTCACGATGATTTCGTCCTTGGCCTCGAGCACGTCGATGACGGGTGTCCACTCCCCGAAGACCGCCGGCGTCGGAAGATCGGGTTCCCAGATCCGATCGAAGATCCGATCCATTTCCTTCTTCAGGGCGGTCACGCCGTTCGACGGAACGAGCGCTCTCATGGTGTTCTCCTCGTGCGGCCCTGGAGAATTTCCTCCGCGACGCGGGGCCGCCGTCGTTCTATCGCGGGGCCCGGCCCCACTCCTGCGGGCCGAGAGGTGCGTCATACGCCGTGGTGCACACCCCGTGCCACGGAGCGGCCCTCCGCGGCAGGTCGGGGAAGCCGCGACAACCATCCCTGGTCCAAGGGGTTACCCTCCGGGACCCTCCCCACTGCTACCTCGGCATCATTGTGGCGGCGATTCGTCGCTGCCAAGCTGTCAGGTAGGAGGGGAATGCATGACAGGACGCGGAAGACCAACCGAGCGCCGCCGGGCCCCGGCAAAGAAGGGCGCCAAACCGCGAAGCGCGTCCGCTTCGAAGCCGCTCCGCGCTCCGTCGTCGCCGCCGAGCGCCGCCGCCGCCTCTCGCGTCATCGTCGCCTCCCGCGGCATGACCATCCCCGCGTCCGAGCGGCTCGACCTCCAAAGGGTCCAGCCGATTCTCCCGCAACTCATCGACTCGCTCGACGAGGCGGTCCTCGTCGTCGATCACGAACAGCGGGTCGTCGCGGCGAACCGCCGCTACGTCGACGTGTTCGGGCTGGGAGGACCGGTCTGCGACGCGAAACGCTGTCCCGACCGAATCCTCGGAGGCGACCCGAACCGCGACGAGGCGACCCACTGCGGCGCGTGCGACGTCATCGAGACGCGCCGGCCGACCCGCCGCCTCCGGCTCGTTCCGGACCCGCGGGGGATTTCCCGCCGCTGGGAGGGGACGATGAGTCCCGTGCTCGACGCCAAGGGCGAGGTCACGCACGTCGTGGAAGTCTGGCGCGACGTCTCGGAGCGATCGCGACTCGAGAGCCAGCTGAGCCACAGCGAGCGGCTCGCGTCGCTCGGAATCCTGGCGGCCGGAGTCGCGCACGAGATCAACAATCCTCTCGCGTCGGTGCTCGTCGCGGTCGAGTCGGTGCAGCGCCGTCTGGCCGCCGGAAGCGAGGTCGAGGGCGCCTGCACCCCCGATCCCGAGATTCTCGAACTACTCGACGTCATGGAGCGGGAGACGCGCCGTTGCCGGGACATTTCCGACAAGCTGACCCTTCTCGCGCAACCGCCCACGGGGCCGAGCGCGTGGGTCGACCTGAACCACTCGGTGTGCGACACGCTCGCGCTCCTTCGCTATGCCATGAAGCGGCAGGGAGTCACGGCGGAGGAATCGCTCGATCCGGGGCTCCCCGCCATCTGGGCGCGCGAGAGCGGCATGCGGAGCGTCTGCATGAACCTGATGCTGAACGCCGTGCAGGCGATGCCGAACGGAGGAACGCTCCGCGTCCGGACCGCCGCGGCGGGAAATCACGTCGTTCTCGAGATCGCCGACACGGGGACCGGGATCGCGCCCGAGCTCATCGATCGCATCTGGGATCCTTTCTTCACGACCAAACCGCCGGGCTCCGGCACGGGACTTGGGCTCTCCATCACGCAGCGCGTCGTCACGCGCCACGCGGGGCACATCACCGCGGAGAACCGGGCCGAAGGTGGCGCGCGGTTCACCGTGGAACTCCCCGTGATGGGGCCGGGAGGCGAAGGTGTCTGAGTCGCGCATCCTTCTGGTCGACGACGAGGAATCGTTCCGGCTGATCGTCGGCCGCGAACTGCGCCGCGCCGGCTATCACGTGGACGAGGCCGGCATGGTGGAGGAGGCGCGCCGCTCGCTGGCGCAGCAGAGCTATCACGTCGTCCTGCTGGACGTGCGGCTGCCCGACGGGAGCGGCATCGATCTCCTGCAAGACATCAGGCAATCGCTCCCGGCGACACAGGTCGTGATCCTCACCGCGTTCGGTACCGTGCAGGAGGCGATCCGCGCCATGAAGCACGGCGCCTTCGACTTCCTCTCGAAGCCGTGCAAGCTCGGCGAGATCGAGGCGGTGATCGAGAAGGCACTCGAGGTCCAGTCGCTGGAACGCGGGCACGCCGTATTGCAGCGCGACCTAGAGCGGCTGCAGCCGAGCGAGCGGATCGTGGGCGAAACGCCGGGGATCCGTGAAGTCCACCGCCTCATCGAACGGGTCGCGCAGACCGACTCCACCGTTCTCATCCGCGGCGAAAGCGGCGTCGGGAAGGAACTCGTCGCCCGCGCCGTCCACCGGCAGAGCAAGCGGACGAAGCAGCCGTTCGTCGTCGTCGACTGCGCCTCGCTCCACGAGAACCTGCTCCAGAGCGAGCTGTTCGGCCACGAGAAGGGCGCCTACACGGGCGCGGTTCGTCTGAAGCACGGCCTCTTCGAGGTGGCCGACCGCGGCACGATCTTCCTCGACGAGATCGGCGAGGTGACGCCGCCGCTCCAGGTGAAGCTCCTCCGGGTGCTCGAGACGGGCATTTTCCGGCGCGTCGGTGGAACCGCCGACGTCCGGGTGGACGTGCGGGTCATCGCCGCGACGAACCGAGCGCTGGAGAATATGATGCAGGCGGGAGCGTTCCGGGAGGATCTCTACTACCGGCTGAACGTCTTCACGATTCCGATCCCCCCGCTGCGTGAGCGGCGCGAGGACATTCCGCTGCTGGTGGCCCATTTCATCCGAAACTCGGCCATCGTGCCGAAGCGCAACGTCGAGATCTCCGCCGACGCGATGGATGTCCTCATTCGCTATCCCTGGCCCGGAAACGCGCGCGAACTGGCCAACGTGGTCGAGCGGGCGCTCATCCTCTGCGAGGGCGATAGGCTCCTTCCGGAGAGCCTCCCGATCGGAATCCGCCGCTCGACGCCGGAGACCATGCCGTCGAACGGCGGGCGGAGGCCGACGCTGGAGGAGGCGGAGCGCCGCTATATCCTCCAGGTGCTGGACGAGTGTGGGGGGCACCGTCAGAAGGCCGCCACGATCCTCGGAATCAGCGAGCGAAACCTCTATCGCAAGCTGAAACAGTTCGGGATGAGCGGGCAGCGCGAGGCCATTCACTCCTGACAAGCGCGACCCGCTTGCCGCGTTCCTGACATCGCGAGCAGGGCTTCCTGTCGGAACCGTCAGGCCCGGCCGCGCCTAGCACCCCCCCGCCCGCTCCCTCGAGCGCCATCTCTCTCAACCAAATCAAGGACTTAGCGCCGCGGCCGCCCCGGTCCGGAGCGAGGCATGGCCAATGCAGTAGGAGTGCGCTCGGCAGCCGCCCCCGTCGCACATGGCGACGGTGGAACCAGTTGAACCCAAACGCCGTCACGCGGCTGTCGCTTTGTCGAGGGTCCGGCGTGCGGGTACCTGGGGCGGGAGTCCTCCGTCAGCATGCCGGGGATATGGGCCGCACGGTCCACCCCAACCGAGGGCATGCTGGGCCGTGGCGTCCCGCCCCTTGGGTTATTGGCACGAGGTCGCCATGCACGCTCCACGACACCCCGATCACACCATCCTCCGCGTCGTCGCGTGCGCCTGCGCGGCCCCGGGCGCCGACGCGCTCACCCAGTTCCTCGAGAACGAGGGCTGCGTCACCGTCCACTGCTCCTCGCACGAATCGCTCCTGGAGGAGGTTGTCCGAAGCCCCGTCGACGCGGTGGTCTTCGGCTTCGCGCCTCCCGGTTCGCTGGAACCGGCCCTTCTCCGCCTGCTCCGCCGACTTCTTCCGGACACGCCGCTCATCATCGTGGCGCGCGACGCCACGCTGGAGATGGAGCGGATGCTCCGGGAGTACCGTCCTCTCTTTGTGGCGGTCCCCCCGTGGGATCGCGCCGAGCTGAGGGAGGTCGTCCGGGCCATTCGCGCGCACCGAGCGCGGAAGAGCCTCTCCACCTCCTCGCCTTCGTGATGACGTCACGGTGATGGCCGTGCGCTACCTCGGCCAGACGCGAACGAATCCGACCACGTCTTGAGAACCGTGGCGGCGAGGATCACGCCGCCTCCCGCCAGCGACCAGGGACCCGGAATCTCCCCGTTCACGACGAGCGCCAGGAGCGGATTGAGCGCCGGTTCCAGCAGGAGAAGCACGGAGGTCTCGAATGCCGGGACGTGGCGCGACGCCTTTGTCAGGAAGACGTAGCCGAGCCCCAGCTGAACGACCCCCAGCCCCGCCAGCACCGCCCCATCAGTCGGCGTGAAGCGCGCGACGGGTAGTGCCAGCGGAAGCCCGATGAGAAACGCCGTGATGTTCCCGCTCACGACCGCTCCCGCCGCGGAGCCGCGGTATTCTCCGGAGGCGCGCCCCATCCACCGGAGCGACATGATGGTGAAGGCCCACGCCACGCCGCTCAGCACCGCGAGGATGTTTCCAGCGGCCGGATCGGGAGCCGTGCGCATCGGAGCGTCGACGCTCACGAAGAAGAGCGCGAGACCCGCCCCGATGAGCCCCATGACGGCGAAGTCGAGCGGGCGATTCCGTTCCCGGAGGAGCCACGGTGCCACGATGAGGATGTAGAGGGGCGCCGTCGATTGTAGGAAAATCGTGTTCGCGGAGGTCGTGAGCCTGTTGGCGAGGACGAAGAGGAGGACCGTCGCGGCATAGGGAAGTCCTGCGACGACGACGCGCCACGACGATCCGCGGCGCGCCTCGGGCATCAGGAGCAGGACCACCAGGGCCGCGATGCCGGAGCGGAACGACGCCACCTGCCAGGGGGTCAGGCCGCACGCCTTGATTCCCGCGCCGCCGGCCGAGAAGATCAGGGCCGCGGCCAGTACTTGGAGCCGGCCCGTGGATCGTTCGCTCATGGGCCGGGAGTGTATACGCTACGACCTTGGCCGGGTCGGCGGTTTCGAGGTTCGGGGGAGGGCGCCGGCGCATGGCGCGGCCATCCAGCACGACGACAGCGACGGCGACGGCGTGGCCGAGTTCGTGGCTCTCTTCCCGCGCGAGCGATTCCGCGAGATGCTGGCCGCCGGCGACCTTCGCGGGCGGACGGACCTGACGCTGACCGGAGGTCTCCATCGCGGCGGAGGCTACGCCGGGCCGTTCGAGGCGACCTTCGTTCGCTCGAACTCCTTCGACGTCACCGTCACCCCGAACCCCTTCAACCCGACGGCGCACATCATCCTCCACACGCGCGTGGACGGGCCGATGAGCGCGCGACTCTTCGACATTCGGGGACGGCGGGTGAAGACGATCCTCCGCGGCGAGCCGATGCAGGCGGGGCGGCACGATCTGGTGTTCGACGCGCGGGACGACGGCGGGGTGACTCTCGCTTCGGGGGTCTACTTCCTGCAGGTGACGAGCCGGGACGGGACCAGGACCGGAAGGGTGGTCGTGGCGAAATAGGTCGGTGCGCGGGCCGCTATGGCGCGGCGGCCCGCGCGCGCGATCGCAGGATGAGAATGACGCCCGCGATGACGACGGCGCCGGCGGAGAGCGTTCTTCCCGTGACCTCCTCGCCGCCGA
>JBBTHR010000065.1:0-11018 GCA_038060295.1 Candidatus Eiseniibacteriota bacterium | reverse complement strand
CGCTCGTGGCGGTGAAGGAGCGCGTGGCGGTCGAGGAGCGGCTGGAGGAGAAGCGCCGCGAACTCTTCCGGCTGATCGAGCAGGAGGGCGTTCCGGTGGCCGAGGCGTGCGCGCGGCTCCACGTCGCGTCGTCCACCTGGTACCGCATGAAGCGCCGCGTGGAATCGCATGGAGAGGCGATCCTCCACGAGCCGACCGGGCGCTTCCGCTTCGCCCGCGCGAGCCTGGAGGAGGAGGGGGCGATCCTCGAGCAGGTCCGCCTCGACCCCCTGGCGGGGGCCAAGAAAATCCTGGACGCGCTGAAGGTCGCAAGCCGTTGTCGTTCAGAGCTTTCGGAGCGCGGTGTTTATGACGTCCTGCGCCGTCATGGGCTCAACACCCGGGAAAAAAGACTCCAGATGGGCGAGAACAAGTCCGATAACCGTATGGCGAGGCTGGCGGGAGCACTTCAGAGCACGCCTCCGGCCCAGCCCAAGGATTCTGAAGGAGGGGGAGCATGAAGGGAATCGACGTCTACGTCGAAGAAGCCGCCCAGAACCGGGGCGTGTCGCTGCTTCGCGTCTCGGGGTATGTCGACACAACCACGAGCCCCGATCTCGAGCGACGCCTTCAGGCGCTCCTTCGCGAGAGGCGCTACCACGTCGTCGTCGATCTGGCGCGGGTGGAGTACATCTCGAGCGCCGGGTGGGGCATCTTCATCAGCGAGATCCGCGAGATCCGCGAGCACGGCGGCGACCTGAAGCTGGCCGGGATGATCCCCGACGTGCGCGAGGTCTTCGATCTGCTGGAGTTCGAGAATATCCTGCAATCGTATCCCGACGCCGAGCTGGCCGTGTCGTCGTTCGGCCCCATCGTTCCCGCGAACACGCCGGGAACCGATTCGCAGGGCTCGGACGGACAAGGTTCCGGCACGGGGACGAGCGCCCCGAGCGGCCCGCAGCGGAGCGAGACGGTGCTCACCGACGAGGATCTCGTTCGAGAGATCGCGCGGAAGCATCCCGAGTACGGCCTCATGCGGATTCAGAAGGAGCTTCGCCGCGCGGAGCATGGCGGCCGCGAGCTCAATCCGGTGCAGCTCTACGTCCTCCTGCGCAAGCTGGAGCTCGACACCCGCGAACGCCGCCTCGCCTACGCGCAGAGCGGTTCGTCCGAAGCCGCGAAGAACGCCTAGATTCGCCGACGCGCGGCTGAGTCCGCGCCGCGGGCCGCGCACGAGACGGAGGCGCGCGAAACCGCTTGACCCGACCGTGGGGAGCCCGTACCGTTTCGGCACGGCTCCCCACGATGCGTTTCCCCCCGCGTCTCATCGGTCCGGTGCCATCCCCGTGCCAAATCCAAGTCCCCATCGCGATCGCAGGCGCTCATGAACCTCTCGCTCGACCTATCGCCGAACTGGATCGCGCTGCTCCTGATCGGAGGAGCGATCGCCGTGGCCGCGTGGGCCTATCTCACGCGCTACGAGGCGCTCGCTCCCCGGGAGCGCGGCATCCTCCTCGCGGCGCGGCTGGCGGCCCTCACGGGCCTCCTGATCGCCGCCTTCGCCCCCGTGCTTTCGGTTCCGATCGCTGGAAAGGCGCGGAACCGTCTCCTCGTGCTCGTCGACCACTCGGGGAGCATGACTGTCCGCGACGCCTCGGGCGGGAGGACGCGCCGGGAGGCGGCCGACAGCGCCGCGGCCGCGATCGCCACGTCGCTCGGCGGGCGGTACGACGTCCGGGTGGCCGCATTCGGGGCGAAGCTCGGCCCATTCGCGCGCGGCGGCGTGGCTCCCCCTTCGGCACGGGTCGACGGAGGGGAAACGGCGCTCGGCGACGCGATCCGCGCCGCGCTGGAGCGGAACGACCCCGACTCGGTCGCGGCGCTCCTCGTGCTGAGCGACGGGGCCGTCAATCGCGGCGAGGATCCCGACCGTGCCCTCGGCGGCGCGGTGCCCGCCTACGCGCTCTGGACCGGCGCGAGCGAGGATCCGGCGTCGGTCAGTCTCGCCGGGGTCGAGGCCCCGCCCGAGGCGGTGGCCGGCCGGCCCGCGCCGGTCTCGGTCCGGATTCGCCAGGGAAATCGTCCGGCGACGGAGGGGACCGTCCGGCTCCTCGAGGACGGCGTCGAGCGCGCGCGCGCCAGGTTCGCGCTCGGCGCCCCCGGGGCCACCGCTACGCTCTCGCTTCCCTACACGCCGGCGAGCCCCGGCGCTCATTTCTTACAGGTGATGATCGACAGCGTCGTGGGAGATCCGCTTCGGGAGAACAAGACGCGGCTCATCGCCGTCCACGCGCGCGCCTCCACCCGGCAGCTGGCGATCCTGGCGTCCCGCTGGGACTGGGACCTTCGGTCGCTGGCGCGCGGGGCCACGGAGGACACGTCCTGGTCGGTGGCGCGGTTCGGCCCCGCCGCCGGCCGGGACGTGGCGCCGATTGTGGGAGGGGGATCGCCGATGGCGTTCGAGCAGGTGCTCGAGCGGGCGTCAGCGGTGGCGATTCGTTACGACGCGAGGGCGCTGAATCCCGAGCGCGCCGCGGCCCTCCTCCGTCACGTGGAGCGGGGTGGCGGCGCGCTGCTCTGGATCGAGCCGGGCGGAGCCCCTCCGAGCGAGGGGCCGCTGACGAGAGCGCTCGGCATCGTCTGGAGGAACTGGGCCGACGCGCCCGGCGTCTCCGCGGCCGTGGAACTCGCTCCGGCCGGCCGCACCAGCGAGGTCGCGCTGCTCGGCGGTGACGCGGCGAGCGCGACCGCGGCGTGGAGCGCGCTCCCGCCCGTGGCGCCGATCATCGGCATCGGGCATGGATCGCTCCTAACGCCGATTCTCCTGGGACGAATCGGAGAGGAATCGGTGCCGCTCCTGCTTACAGGCCGAATCGGCGCCGGACGGGTCGCGGTGCTGAACGCAGCGGGCGTCTACCGCTGGGGGCTCACCGCCGGCGGGCTGAGCGCGGGCGGAGTGGAGGGGGCCTTCTTCGGGGGACTCTGCCGATGGCTCGAATCGGCGGGGAACGACCGGCCGGTGCGGATCGAGGCCCCGGACGTGAGCGCCGAGGGGGCCGGCGTTCCGATCCGGCTCGTCACGTCGGAGGGAACGCCGGGGGCGACGGCGAACGTCTCGATCGTTTCGGAAACGGGCGGAGCCGCCGTCGCGGCACGACTGGAGCCATCGGGAGAGGGGACGTTCACCGGTTCGCTTCCGCTCGCGCCCGGCGTGCACCGCGTCCGCGCGACGCTGGAACGCGGGGGGCGCGTGGTCGGACGCGACAGTGTTCGCGTGGCCGTCGGCGCGGGAGGGCTGGAGTACGAAGCGCTCGCGGCCGAGCCGGCCACGATGGAGCGTCTCGCCGCCGGATCGGGCGGCATGGCGGCGTCGCTCGAGCGGCCGGAGCCCGTGGTGGAGCGGCTGAAGCGCCCCGATTCCGCGCGCGCGCGCCTGGCGGAGATCGACCTCTTCCACAATCCGTTTCTCTTTGCGTTCCTGATTCTCGCGCTCACGGTGGAGTGGGCGCTTCGAAAACGCTTTCATCTCCTCTAGCGCCCTGAAGAAGATGCCGGCCGGCGACCCGACCTCCCCGGACTGATTCACGCGCCGCGCCCCGATCGCGGCTTCTCGTCACGATTGCTCCCCCTCGCCTCCCGTAACCCCGGGAGGGATCCACCGTGCCTACGCTTCTTCGCTCCAAGGCGGTCGTCGCCGCATTGCTGCTCGCCGCGCTCGCCGGTTCCGGCGCGCGCGATGCCATGGGCGCCGGGTCGGCGCTCGTTCTCAACGAAGTGCTCTACGATCCGGCGGGGGAGGACGCCGGCGCGGAGTTCGTGGAGCTTTGGAACGGCTCCCTGTCTCCCGAACCACTCGAAGGGGTCGCGATCGAAGCGGGAGACGGCGCGCAGCCCGGATCGTGGAGCGCGATCTTCACGGGAAGCGCCGGCGACACGGTCCCACCCCTCGCGGCGTTTCTCGTCGGCGCCACGCGACTTCTGGGGGCGATCCAGAACGGTCCCGACGCGATCCGCCTCACGCGCGGCGGTGGCGTGCTCGACCGGGTCGGATTCGGATCGCTCGATGCCGCGGAGTTCTATGAGGGGGCGCCGGCGCTCGACGTGGCCTCGGGCGAGAGCCTGTCGCGCCGCGGCGACGGGCTCGACACCGATCGGAACGACTCCGATTGGGAGGGAGCCAGGCCGACACCCGGCGTCGCGAACCATCCCCCCTATCGCGTCGTGCTCTCCGGATCGGCGCTTCGCCCCGAAGTGGTCTGGCCCGGCGCGGAATGCGCGGCCCGCGCCAGCGTCGAGAACCGGGGGACGCGCGCGCTCGAGGCGGGCGCGTGGGAGATCGCGGTTTCGATTCGTTCTCCTGGCGACGAAGCGCCGCCGGATCTCGTCACGTCCTGGATCGAAGTGGGGCGCATCGCGGGACCTGCCCTGGCCGCCGGCGACAGCGCGCGGGTCCGCCATGCGTTCCTGCCCGATCGGGCCGGTCCGTTCGAATGCCGCCTCGTGGCGGGGCCGGCGTCCACGGCGGTCGGCGTCGCGGCTTCCCTGACGCCCGACTCGGCGCTGGTCGTGGCGCGAGGCGGCGTCGGGCCGATCGCGATCGAGGAGTTCGCCTACCGCGACGAGGGTGCCGGTGAGTGGGTCGAACTCCTGGCCACGACCGATATCGCCGCCTGGGACGCGTTCTCCCTCGGAGACGCGGGAAGCGCGCCGCGGCGCCTCCTCACGCGCGGGGGGAGCCGAGGGGCCCGCGCGGGGGAGCGGCGGGTGGCCGCCTCCGACCCCGCGCGCTTCTCCGCGCGCTTCGCCATCCCCGAAAGCCTCCTCCTCGCGACCGAGCGGGGGTGGTCGGCGCTGAACGACGGCGCCTCCAGCGCCACGGCGATCGCCCCGTACGCCGACGCCGTACGGGTGATCGGCGGCGGCGGCGTGCCGAGCGACGCGGTTCTCTACGAAGAGGGGTGGAGCGCGCGCGGCGGAAGCGTGGAGCGGCTCTCGCCGCTCCTCCCGAGCGCGTCGAGTCGGAGCTGGGCCGAATCCGTGGCGGCGGCGGGAGGAACTCCCGGCGCTCCGAATTCCGTCGCGGCCTACCGAGACGGCCCCCCGGCGCCCTCGGTGCTTCTGGCCGTCCCCGCCCGCGTGCTTCGCCGCGACGGAGCGGGGGAGTCCGGCGCCCTCGTGCTGGAACTGGGGCCGGCCGTCGCCGACCGGACGGTGCGACTCGCCATCCTCGACCTGCGCGGCCGCGTACGGCGCCTCCTGGCGGCGGGGGAGCGCTTCGGCGGCGGCGGCGCCATCCTCTGGGACGGTCGCGACGATCAGGGCCGCCAGGTCGAGCCGGGGCTCTACGTCGCGCGACTCGAAGCCTCCTCCACCGAGGGAGCGCCGCGGCGCGCGTCGGTGGCGATCGCGGTCGCCGCGCCGACGGGAGCGGCCCGATGACTCGACGCGCGACGCTTCTGCCGCTCTGTCTGCTCCTCGTCGCGGCCGCCTGCCCGCCCGCGCGGGCCGCGTTCGAATTGGGGGATGCCTCGCCGGGGTCGCTCGGCGCGGTCTCGCTGGAGGGAACGCGCCGGTGGCTCCTTCCCGAGCGCCCCGGCGACGAACGCCCCGGCGGCGCGGCGGTCGCCTTCTCCCGCGCGACGCTCTTCGCGGCGCCCGATCTCTCGGCCAATTCCATCTCGGTCGTGGCGGCCCGCGGCCCCGTCGTCGCCGAGTTCGACGTCCTCTTCGTCGGCGCGGGACCGCTTCGCGAACGGACACTCCGGCTCTCGCTCTCCGAGCGGCGTGCCCGGGCCGTGTCGCTGCGCGCCGGGCTGGAGCGCCTCGACCTGCTCCTCCCCGACTCGCCGTCGCGCGGTGGGTGGGCGCTGGACGTCGGCGTGGCGGGGTGCTGGCGCCGCGGCCCCTGCGAGGGGACGATCGACGCGATCGCCGCGCGGGCCGCGCGGAGCGAGGGGCTGGCGTCGCTCGGCGCGAGACCGGAACTGGAACTCCGCGCGTCGATCGCCTCGGGAGGAGTGCGGCTCGCCGCGGCCGACCGGTGGGGAACCCGAGGGGAGAGTAGCCCCCGCGTCAGCGTGGAGATTCCGCTCGGCGCGGCGGCGCGGCTGCGCGTCGGGCGTGGGAGCGCGCCGGCCCGAGTCGGCATCGCGCTCGCCGTCCGGCGCGGAAACTGGCTGGTGAGCGCGGGCAGGCTCGACGACGCCAGCGCCGCGACGATCGGCGCCGTGGAGATCGCGTACGCGCGGCGCCCCGACGCGAAACGGCCCGCGGAGGCCGCGGGCCGTTCGTTCGAACCGAGAGCGGGACGCCCGGAGGCGCCGCCGGAGTTACTTGAGCAGGATCAGCTTCTTCGAATCGGCGAAGCCGGGCGTGCGCAACTGGTAGAAGTAGACGCCGCTCGCCACGTGCCGGCCGGAATCGTCCGTGCCGTTCCAGCGGATCGAATAGAAGCCGGGATCGTGAGCCCGCTCGACGAGCGTCCTCACGCGCGCGCCGTTCACGTTGAAGATGTCGATCGTGACGGCCCCCCGCTGCGAGACCGCGTAGCGGATCGTGGTCTCGGGATTGAAGGGGTTCGGGGCGTTCTGGAAGAGCTCGCTCCGGTAGCGCGGCGAGGCGGAGGCATCCGACTCCTCAACCCCCGTCGCGGCGTAGCAGGCGTCCTCCTTGAAATAGTTGTTCACGATGTTCTTCATGAGCTGGATCCGCTCGCCGCCCTCTTCGATGGAGTTGAAGCTGAAGCCCATGAAGACGGCGCGCGCGCTGTCGAGCCCGACGGGAGAGTACTTCGTCGCGTAGCGCGTGGCCGCCGGCTGGTTGTTCGGGTACTTGAGGAAGATGCCCGACTTTCCGCCCGTCTGGGCCGAAGCCGACTGCTGCACCATGTCGAAACGGCTGATGAGCGGGCAGTCTCCGTTCACGTGCATCGACCGGCCCGCCGTGGGGCTCCCCAGAACGCCCGAGACGACCGGGTGGAGCGTATCTTGTGGGACGTTCTCCCAGATGTCGCGCACGAAGCGGGCGCCGCAGGTGAAGCTGAAGAAGCTGTTGTAGTCGACGCCCAGCTGGCCCAGCTCGTAGGCGACGTCGTCGCCGGAGATCCAGAAATTCCGGTCCTTGCCCGACTGCTGGATCCACGACTGGATGACCTGCTGGTCCTCGACCGTGATGTTGAACGCGGAGAGGTCGCCCGAGTGCCAGATGATCGTCTTGTACTGGATGATGGAGTTCACGTCGGTGACGGGCCACCGGTACATCGGGTCGGTCGGCGAGGAGCCGCCGAGGGAGTTGCCGATGCCGCTGCTGGGGCCGTTCACCTCCCACGTGTCGAACTTGTAGCCGAGCGACTTCAGCGCGTCGGAGATCTTCGCGCTCGACTCGCGACCGGCGAAGTGGTTCACGAAGAGGATCGTCGAGAGACTGTCGAAACAGGAGAGTGCCGGATTCGTGGCGGTTTTCACCGGCAGGATCGAGGCCGAGAAGTACTTCTGCGCGGTCGGCGCGTTGGCCGGCGCGTAGGAGGTCTGGTCGAGGCTGTCGGTCACGGCGAAGTAGTACTCGAGCGTCGTGTTCGCGGGGTAGTCCGCCGCCGGAACGTCGGCGTAGCGGAACGTCGGCAGCGCGGCCACCGACGGCGTGAGCGGGGCGCTGGCGAACGAGCCGCCGTTCATCCGGTAGTGCATGAACCCGCTCTTGTAACCGCGCGACGCGCTCACCTGCACGACGGCGCTGTCCCCGAGCGGGCTGTTGAAGTTGTCGTTCACGAAGAACGCGGTGGTCTTGAAGGTGTCGTTGTAGAGGTCGATGTCGCGCGTGATGATCGAGGGCGGCGCCGTGCCGATCACGCCGAGGGAGAGGTTGTCGAAGAGCGCGTAGGTGTTGCTGTAAGCCGATACCCCGTCGCAGTACGAGGCGGAGAGGTCCTTCAGGCCGAGGCGGTACTGGACCGAATCCCGGTTGCCCGCTCCGGGGAGGGAGATCCGCTGCCGCGCCCAGTCCTTCGAGCCGCCGTAGTAGACGAAGTTCGTCGGATTGCTCCAGAGGCTCCAGTCGCCGTCGCCGGCGTTCTTCGAACGGTACTCCGGCTCGTAGAAGAAGCAGCCGTTCAGCGGCAGATTCCGGTAGACGTCGAATTCCATGAAGACCACGTTCGCCCGGGCCGTGGCGATGGGAGGCGTGATGACCACGTTGTTGATCCGCGGTACCAGGGTCAGGATCACGGGGTCGAACGCGCTCCAGACCCTCGACGCGTTCGCCGTGCAGATGTCCTCGGTGAAGACGTTCTGTCGGATCGTGTAGTAGTCGCCCACGCCCGGGAACGTCGAGACGTACCAGCCGCCCGGGCCGCCGCCGGCGTCGTCGAAGAAGCGAACGTCGGTCCCCGACTTGACCGTGATGTTGTCGATCGTCCAACCATCGCCGTCGTAGAGGCCGTCGGCCGACGAATAGCCGACGTCGGACGTGAAGGTGAAGCGGAACGGGACCGGAATGCCCGGATCGTACTTCGCGCGAACCGTATCGGGAAGCACGACCGTGAAGGTGTCGCACCCCGCGCCGTTCGGGATCTTCCCCGTGAAGGTGGCCAGGGGAAGCCAGGTCTGATCGAGGTCGAGGACTTCCACGAAGCCGTAGTCGTAGCCCGGCTCGGCGTCGAACTTGTGGCGGAACCCGATGGTGACGACCTGCCCGAGCGGGATTCCGGTCAGATCGACGGCGTTTTCCAGATACTGCGTCCAGTCGTTGTCGTAGCCGGCGCGGTTCGAATCGTAGATCCAACTGGAGTCGACGAAGCCGCACCACCACTGCTTCCCCTGCCCGGCGCACGCGAGGAGGGAATCGATGTGCCACGCGGTCGGCTGCAACGAAAGATCCTTGTGCGTCCAGCCGCCCTCGTTGGAGGGGCTCGAGAGACTCTCAAGCGTCGTGCTGTAGACGTAGACCGTCTCCCCGGCGGCGGGCGCTCGGTTCACGCCGCGCGTCCGCTGCACGGCCGTCCCGGTCGGAGTCTCCCCCACTTCTTGAGTCGGAATCAGCGCGGCGTTCGCCGGCTCGCCGGATCCGGCCGGCGGCTGGTTCGCGGCCGGGGCGGTGCCGAACGAGGCCGCCATCAGACACGAAACGATCAGAAGGAGCGGGGAGCGAAGTCGCATGCGGGGATTCCTCCGGGAGCTAGAGGGTTCGAGGTCCAGGACGCGAGTAGGGGCGCCGACTCTTCCGCGCGATGGAGAGAGAAACGCGAGATCCAGGACCGACCATGTCGCCTCACACGAGCCAAAAAAGCAAAGATGTCGCGACAGCCGCCGCCCGGCCTCCGTGGCCGGAGAGGGACAGCGGGAAACGTGCTCACTAGTATATCTCATTTGGGGCTCCGTGGCCACGAAAAACCGTCTGCCGCCGTCACTTGCGGGACGCCACCGGCCGGACCGGAGCGCCGCCGTGGGTCCTCGCGCGGAATGGCCGCGCACACTTCCGGCGAAGACCTCGCCGGCGCTCCCCGCGAAGACGAAGCCTCCCCCTGCTCTCGAGGCGGGCGCGGCGTTGTGGGGGGCAAACCGCTCTGCTATCATGCGACGGCATAGGAGAATACGGCGCTGGCGCTGGCTCCGGCTCGCGGCCTCGGTTCTCCTGGCGCCGGGGCCGGCCGCGGCGGCCGAGGGGCGCCTGGAATCGATGGCGGCCGCGCCTGCGGAGAGCGCGGCGGCGTGGCTTCCCGACCCGGTGGAGACGATCGATGCGCCCGAGCGGCGCGACGAGCCACCGGAGTGCTGGCGCGTCCGCGCGCAAGCGGGATGGGGAGGCGCCACGCCGGCGCTCGGCCGGATTTGGTGGAGCGGCGGCAGTCGTCTCGGGCTCGAGGAAGTGGCGCTCACGAACGATCGGATGCGCACAGAGGGAGGCGCCCTCTGGGGCGCGGGCGCGCTACGGCTTGGCGCCGGCGCTCTGGCGGTCCCGAACTTCGGATTGCCCGGAGAGGCGTCGGGCCTCGTTCGACGGGAGCGCGGGTTCGGCGCCGTCGGCGCTTCGTCCCGCGATCGCGCGATGCGCGCCGCGCTGGGGAGCGGTGCCGACGTGGACGGCGCGGCGATCGCGTGGCGCGACGTCATCCGGATCGCCATCGGAGGGCTGCGGCGCGCGGAAGGCGATGTCCTCGCGCTGGAGGTTCGCCGCGAGGGGAGCACGGCCCGTTGCGTCCTGGTTCGGCGCGAGAATCGGACCGTGGCGCGCGGCGGCTTCGCGATCGCCGCCGGACCGCCGGCGAATCGCGTCGCGCTGGAAGCGGCGGCGGGCCCGGAGGGGGTGGCGGCGCGAATCGATGCCGCGGCCCGTCTGGGGCCGCTCGGTGGAAGCGCGCGGTGGCGCTACGAGCATGGGCGGGAACGTCCGGCCACGCTCGACCTCGAGGCGGCGTGGGTCGCCCGTGAGGCGGCGGCGCGCTTTCGCTGGCGGTCGTGGAGCCAGGGGGCGTCCCCCGGGACGGCCTCCTCGGGCGCCGCGCGCGGCGGCGCCGACGATGGGCGCGCGGAGGTCGATCTCCGCGCGGGGCGCGGCGGCATCGGGGCGTTCCGGCTCCGGCTCGGCACGCGCCCGACGCAGGCGGATGGGGCGGGCGGGGAGCGCTACGCGGTCGGCGATCTCGTCGTCGCGCGGGAGCCCGGCCGCACCCTTCGCCTCACGGCGGGTGACCGCGCGGTGCAGGCGGGCGAGCGATGGCGGCGGGGCCGCGCGATGGGAGCCGTGCTCGAGATCGAACGGCGCCATCGCGCGTCCTTCACCTTGACGGCCGAAGTGGTGCGCGCCGAGGATGGCGCGGGCTCGTACGGTCCGGGTTTCGACGTCGCCGGAGGCGGATCGCTCCGTGCGCGCACGCGCAGCGGGCTTCGCGCCGCGGCGCGTGGATGGATCGGCCTCGGCGTCTGGCGGTGCGGCATCGCGGTGGACGACGAGGACGTTGGCAGCGTCGATGAAACGACCGCCGGGGAATCGCGCGCGCCGCGCGTGAATCTCTGGCTGGCATGGAGCGGCGGCTCGGACGCGCG
>JBBTHR010000064.1:0-11635 GCA_038060295.1 Candidatus Eiseniibacteriota bacterium | reverse complement strand
GCGATGACGACGGCGCCGGCGGAGAGCGTTCTTCCCGTGACCTCCTCGCCGCCGAGCGCCCAGCCAAGGAAGACGGCGACGATCGGATTCACGAACGCGTACGTGGCGACGCGCGTCGGCCGCGTGACTTGGAGGAGCCAGGCGTAGGCCGAGAAGGCCACGATCGAACCGAAGGTCACGAGATAGGCGAAGGCGAGGGCCGAGCGCGCGGAGATCGCCCCCACGTTGACCGCGCGCCACTCGCCCACGAAGAAGCCCATGCCGACGGCGAGCGCTCCGCCGCAGAGCATCTGCATGGCCGCGGTCTGGAGGAGCGACGGCGGTTGCGCCGCGTCCTTGGCGTGGACCGAGCCGTACGCCCAGCCGAGTGTGGCGAGCACCAGAGCCGCCGCGCCCAACGGGTCGACGGCGGCCTTGGTGAGCGACTCGCCCGGGCCGATGAGGAACGCCACGCCCAGAAAACCGAGGACGAGCCCCGCGGTCGCCACTGGAGTCGGACGCGACCACCGACGGAGATACGTTTCCATCAGCGTCATCCAGAGCGGCACCATGGCGATGAGGAGCGCCGTGATGCCCGAGGGGATGCGCGTCTCGGCCCACGAGACCCCGCCGTTTCCCATCAGGAAGAAGCAACCGCCGAGGAGTAACGCCGCGCGCCATTGCGCCGCAGTCGGGCGCGCCGCCTCCCCGCGCCAGGCGACCCACGCATACAGAATTCCTCCCGCGACGAGATAGCGGGCCCCCACCATCAGAAACGGGGGCATCGTCTCGATCGCGAATCGGATCGCGAGATACGTGGAGCCCCAGATCAGGTAGATGCAGGCGAACGCCAGCACGACCAGGGTGGTCGGGGCGGAGGCGCGAGTCGTGACGGCGTTCATGCGGGAAACCTAGCGCGAGCGCTTGCGGCGCGCGCTCCGTTCCTTGCTCTCGAACTCCGCGCCCGTCGGAAGAGGAGCGTGCTCCTTCACGGTGGAGAGAACGATGGTCGTGCGCGTGGAGCGGATGCTCTTGATCGTGCCGATGCCGTCGCGCAGGAGCGCTCCGAGCGCCTCGGTTCCGGCGACCCGGACTTTCACCAGATAGCAGTCCTCGCCCGCGACCTGGTGGACCTCCTGGACTTCGGGGAGGCATGCGATCGCGCGCCCTGCCTCCAGGCCGCCGATCCGCTCCTCGGCATGGACGAAGATGAAGGCGAGGAGGCCGGCATCGAGGGCGCGTGGGTCGATGCGCGGCTCATAGCCCTGGATGACGCCGGTGCGCTCCAGTTTGCGGATCCGCTCCAGCACGGCGGAAGGGGCGAGGCCGACGCGGCGCGCGATCTCGGAATTCGGCGTGCGCGCGTTTTCTTGGAGGAGAGCGAGGATGGTGCGGTCGGAAGAATCAAGCATCGGGCAAACCTCCTTTGAACAGAATATAATACGTTCTCGTTGGTAGTTACAAGACGATTATTCTGTCTATTGCTCGCTGCGCGGAATCGCGATTCCCGGCCCCGAAAGTCCCTCGCGGAGGCGTAGACTCTTGGAAGAGCGCGATGTCTCGCGCCAGGGAGGCAACCCTCGATGTTTCTGCTGCTCCTCGTCACGACGCTCGGCGTCGCCCTTCTGACCTCGGCGATCGTCGTCCTCTGCTTCAAGAAGCCGATCCGCCAGATCCTCGACCGGATCATCGGCGAGGAGATCGCCGAGGGGTGGCAGCGCTTCCTCCTCTTCGCCGTCTATGTGGTCGGCGTCTCCTCCGGCGTTCAGATCTGGAAGTTGGAGCAATACGTCCATCCGCAGTCGGTCGGTCCCGAGGGGAAGGCCGTCACGTTGACCCTCGATGCGTCGTCGATCGCGCTCGAGGTCTACCGAACAATCATCCAGGTTCTCCAGGGCGTTGCCTGGGCGCTCCTCGTCTTCTTCGTGGTGGCGTTGATCGCCTTCGCCATCACGCGCCGGGCGGAAGCGCGCCGCGGCGAAGGGAGCGCAAAGTGACGCGCGAGCGGCGTCGGGCGGGAGCGGGGGTCTTGCTCCTATTGCTGATGGTAGTTGCCTTCGGCGCGACCTGGATCGTGGCGAACGGCGAATCCCCATGCGGGTGGGGAATCTTCAACCCGTGAGCACAATCGTTCAGCCGGAACCGGGGGCGCAAGGTAGGAGCCTATGGGACATGGATACTTCCGCGTCGTTCGTGCTTTCCTCTTCCTAGCGGTCCTTCTCGGCAGCACGGCGGTTCAACCGACACCCACCGCCGCCCAGTACATGTACCTCGACGCCAACGGCGACGGGGTACACACCGACGCGGACGTCGTCCCCGTGAGCGGGACGGTGACGTTCGACGTCTGGCTGGTGACCGACCGCAATCGGGACGGCAGCGCGGCGACCTGCGCTCAGTCTCCGGGCACTTCGCTCAACCTCCGGAGCTATTCGTTCGTCCTTCTCGTTTTCAACGGGCGAATTCAGTTCTCGACTCCTGTCAATCGGGTCGCCTCCTTCACCCTTCCGCCTCTCGGCTCGGTCATGTCCCAGGAACTCTCCTTCTTCGCGGAGGGGGCGGCGGCACTGCCGGCCGGCCGATATCGCCTCGCCAGCGTTTCCGGCCAGACGACGCTTGGGACGCCTCGTCTCTCCTTCGCGCCGGGCAGTTCCTCAACGCCGTTCCTGGTCACGGGATTCGGTTCGGACTGTCCGGGCGCCGGCTACACCGGCTCGGTGGAATTCACGCTCGACTGGGCCGACGCCGACGGACTCCCATACGGGGGGCAAGAGAACCGCGTCCCGACCATCGCGACCATCGCGCCGATGACGGTCGCGGAGGGCTCCGTCGCCACCCAAGTTCTCGGTGCGAGCGATCTCGACGGCGATCCGATTCAACTCACCAGGACGTCGGGGCCGCCCTACATGTCGTTCGCGCCGCTGACCAGCACGGCGGGGAGCGCGACCGCCGAGATCCGTCTGACGCCCGGCTACTCCGCCGCCGGGTCGTCGCTAGCGACCTTCGAGGCCACGGACGAAATCCTCACGTCAGGCCCCTCCACGCTCGAAATCACGGTGACGAACACCAACCGTCCGCCGAGCCTGGGACAGCCCGATGACATGCTCGTCGAGGCGGGCACTCGTGAAGAGCAGGATCTCGCCCTGAACGACCCGGACGGGGACACGCGCGTCGTCGTCGTCTCCGGCCCATGGTTCGTCGGCGTCGTTCCCCCCGCTCGCTTCGTCGCCGATCCTCCCCCCACGACGCCCGCGTCGGAATACGTCGTCACCCTGCGGGCCACCGATGGGGCGGCCTTCGACGAGAAATCGTTGCGCGTGACGGTGTACGGGACAAAACACCCGCCGACCTTGGAGCCCGTGGCCGACATGGTTGTGGTCGTGGGAGAGTCCGCGGCGCAGGACCTTCGGGCGACCGACCCGGACGTGGAGATCATCACCGTCCAACAACTCGACATCATTCCCTTCGTCCGCGTGGACGAAACCTATCGGCGAGAGGGCCTGGAGCTGGCGCGACTTCTCGCGACCCCCGACGCCAGCCACGCCGGCGTTTGGTCCGGTTCGATCCGGGCTACCGACGGCATCCTCGTGGACGACCGCGAGTTCGGAATCACCGTTCTTTCAGCCTACCCGGGATCGCGGAAACTGCTCCTTCGCAGCGACCCGAAGGCCTACTTCACGCCCTGGGACGAACTTCAATTCAACGGCCAGGAGGGCTCCTTCACGGCCAGCGGCAATGCTGGCGACGGGGTCACCGTCGTCTTCGATACGCCCGACCCATCGGGCTATCAGCCGGCGTACGGGCCTTGGATCGAGCTCGCCTGCACGCCCGCGATCCGCCCCCAGTGCATGAGCGATCAGACGAACACGTGGTCGCTGACCTTCGCGCCGCCCGCCGGCCAATCGCTCATGCCCGGGCTTTATCAAGGCGCGACCGCCCTGGGCGGGCCCTCGCTGCCGCGCCTCTTCGTGCGGCCCTACTGTCCGAACATCGGGGACTGCGGCGTTTCCAATTCGACGTTCGAGGTCCGCGAGGCCACCTACGACGCGCAGGGGAAGGTGGAGACGTTCTGGGCGACGTTCGAACAGCGCTGCGCGAATTGGAGTTGGGTGCTCGCGGGGGAGGTGCGATTCAACGCACGACTCCCGGTCTTCGCGATCGCACCCAGCCGCGTGAAGGGGACAGTCGGCCTCCCCGTCTCGCTCGAGATTCGGCTCCGGGGATCCGCGGCCGTGCTCGGAACGGTGACGTCTCCGAATCTGCCCGATGGCGCCACGTTCCTTCCGAGGAATGGCGAGATGATTCCGTTCTCGTGGACACCCCTGGCCGAACAGGTCGGACTTCATCGCATCGATTTCGTGGCGGCAGCGCCCGGGGAGCGAGCCGATACGACCCATGCGACCGTCTGCATCGACTCGGCCGGCACAACGAACTCCATTCGCGAGGGTGAACCGGAGCCGGGCGGGCCGGAGCTTCTGCGATTGGCTGGGCTTCAGGCCTCGATTCATCCGAACCCGTTCAATCCCGATACGAAGCTGACCTTCACGACGTCAGCCACGGGGTTCGCGCGCGTGACGATGTTCGATCTGCACGGGAGAAAAATCCTGCAACTTCTCGACGAACGAGCGCTCCCGGCGGGGCCGCATTCTGTCTCCGTGGGCCGGGCGCTCTCCGCGCGGCGGATCGCCTCGGGCATTTACTTCTACCGTTTGGAAACACGGGAGGAGACCGTCTCCGGGAGATTGGTGATCCTCAGGTAACCGCTGCCGCCTCAGGGGGTTCTCCAAATCGGGGAACCCCCGGCCGGCGAGGCGCGTAGTACCCTCGAACCATGAACCTCGGCACGATCGGACTTCTTCTCGGCGCGTCGTTCGCGTCGGGCATCAATCTCTACGCGACGGTCGCGACACTTGGGCTGCTCCACCGGTTCGAGGCGATCGCGCTTCCGCCCTCGCTCGCCGTCCTGGCGCATCCCGTCGTCCTGGGACTGGCGATCGCGCTCTACCTGGTCGAGTTCGTCGCCGACAAGATCCCCGCGGTCGACCACGTCTGGGACGCCATCCACACCTTCATCCGCCCGCCGGCGGCGGCACTCCTCGCCTACGCGGCGGTGGCGCCGGCCGCGGGCTCGGTTCCCGAAGTGTGGCGGATCGCGGCGGCGCTTCTCGCGGGCACAATCGCCCTGACCGCGCACTCCACGAAGGCCGCGACTCGAGGCGCCGTCAACGCCAGCCCGGAGCCGTTCAGCACCGCGGCCGTTAGCTTCGCCGAGGACCTCTTGGCGATCGGCCTCTCGTGGCTTGCCGTCACGCACCCCGCCATCGCGATTGGCGTCGTGGCGGTTCTCCTCGTCGCCTCGATCGTGATCCTCGTGGTTCTCTTCCGCTTCGTGCGCGCGATCTGGCGCCGCATGTTCGGCGGCCGGGGCCAGGACCGCGGCCAAAACGAAACGCCCACCCCGGCCTAGGCCGGAGCGGGCGTTCTTCGCTTCTCGAGTCTTGCGGTCCCCGTCGTTTCCGCGGCGAGCAGGGTCGAGGCCGCCGCGCGCTATCCCTCCGCGGGCTTCCGCTTGTTGTGGTCGAGCACCCGCTTCCGCACGCGGATCGCGTCGGGCGTCACCTCCACCAGCTCGTCGTCGTTGATCCACTCGATCGCCGTCTCGATCGTCAGCTCGCGGGGAGGCGTCAGCAGCATTCCCTTCTCGGAGCCCGACGCGCGCATGTTGGTCAGGTGCTTCTTCCGGCACGTCTGGACCACCATGTCGCCGTCCTTCACCTGCTCGCCGGCCACCTGGCCCGCGTAGACCTTCTCGGTAGGCTTGATGAAGAAGATGCCGCGGTCGTCGAGCGCGTCCAGCGCGTAGGCGGTGACGTCGCCGCCTTCCTTCACGACCATCGCGCCACGCTTGCGGTTCGGTAGCGATCCGCGGTGCGGGCCGTACTCGTCGAACATGTGATTGAGGAGCCCCGTTCCCTTCGTCAGCGTCAGGAACTCGGTGCGGAATCCCAGGAGGCCGCGCGACGGGATCGAGAATTCCATGCGGGCCCGGTCGCCGTGCTTGCCGAGGTGCTGTAGCTCTCCTCGCCGCTCGCCCAGCGCGGAGATGACCGCGCCGGTGTAGGCCTGGTCGCAGTCGATCACCAGTTCCTCGTACGGCTCCAGGAGATGGCCGGAGGCGTCGCGGTGAAAGATCACCTGCGGCCGGCCGAGGGCGAACTCGAACCCTTCGCGCCGCATCGTCTCCGCCAGGATCGAGAGCGAGAGTTCACCCCGCCCGAGAACCATGAAGGAATCGGTCTCGGGATGCCGTTCCATCAGCAGCCCGACGTTTCGCTCCAGCTCCCGCTCCAGCCGCTCGAGAATGTGGCGGCTCGTCAGGTACTTCCCGGAGAGCCCCGCGAACGGCGAATCGTTCACGCGGAACTCCATCGATAGAGTCGGCTCGTCGACGCGGATCCCGGCGAGCGGATTCGGATCTTGCGGGTCGAGAATCGTCTGCCCGATCTCGATCTTGGGGAACCCGGAGATGACGACGATGTCACCGGCCGCCGCGCGCTGCACCTCCACGCGATGAATTCCCTCGAAGAGATAGATCTTGGCGGCGCGCCCGCGCTCCAGCATGGTTCCGTCCGGCTTTACGGCCGCCAGCGGCGTGGCGTGCGTCAACTCGCCCGAGTGAATGCGCCCGACCGCCAGGCGGCCGAAATAGTCGGAATAGTCGATGTTCGCGACGATCAGTTTGAACGGAGAGTCCTCGATGACCGGCGGCGGAACGATGCTCATGATCGTCTCGAGGAGCGGCCGGAGGTCGCCGCTCGTCGCCGTGGGATCCTTGGAGACGAAGCCGATCCGTCCCGATCCGTAGAGCACGGGAAAGTCGAGATGATCGTCGTGCGTCGCGAGCGACAGGAAGAGATCGTGGATCTCCTCCTCCACTTCCAGCGGACGCGCGTCGGAGCGGTCGATCTTGTTGATCAGAACGATCGGCCGCTTGCCGCTCTCCAGCGCCTTCTTCAGCACGAAGCGTGTCTGGGGGAGCGGGCCCTCGGCCGCGTCCACGAGGAGGAGCACCCCCTCCACCATCGTGAGGATTCGCTCGACCTCGGAACCGAAATCACGGTGGCCCGGGGTGTCGACGATGTTGATCACGGTCTCGCCGAAGCGGATGGCGGTGTTCTTCGCGAGAATCGTGATGCCGCGCTCGCGCTCCAGGTCACCCGAGTCCATGACGCACTCGGCGACATGCTGGTTTTCGCGGAACGTCCCACTCTGACGGAGGAGGGCGTCCACGAGCGTGGTCTTGCCATGGTCCACGTGCGCGACGATGGCGATAGCGCGACGATCGGTTCTTTTCATTGCGGTTATCATAGCCCATAAGGATAGCACAGAAAGTCAAGAGGATGCGGCTCTAAAGGGAGGCCTGGCACGGGCGGGTCGATCGCGTATCATGCCTCCACTAGGACCGGCTCGGATGTGTTCGTGGACGGCGGATACACCGCCGCCTGATCGCGCCCGGGCCCCACTCCAAGGAAGGAGGAGTCCCGTCCATGCTCGGAGCCTCTTCGCGGTTCGTCGCCATCCTCGCGCTTGCCGGTCTTCTGGGAACCGGTTGTGCCGCGGTCCCGGCGCAGCACATCGGCGTCATCGAGTCGTTTGGCAAGATTTACGAAACCACCTGGGGGCCGGGCCTCCATCTCTGGCTTCCCTGGACGGGCGTCCACCGCATCAACTGCCGCACCAGCCAGATCGAGGAGCGCACCTCCACACCGACAAGCGAAGGCCTCGTCGTCGGGCTCGACGTCAGCATCGTCTATCACCCCGAGCCGACGACCGCCAAGGACATCTACGGGCGGTACGGCGGCCTGGACGGTCTCGTGGCGAACGTCCTGGTGCCGGAATTCCGCAGCGTGGTCCGGGACGTCACGGCCGGTTTCAATGCCGTCGATCTCTATTCGGGCCGCCGCGAGGAAGTGGGCCGCAAAATGCTCGAGCTCATGCGCGACCGGATGAAGGATCGCGGCGTGAACATCGAGGCGGTCCTCCTCCGGAACATCGAGCTTCCCGCGCAGGTCGCCAAGGCGGTGGAGGCCAAGCTGGCCGCCGATCAGCAGGCGCAGCAGATGGAATTCGTGCTTCGCAAGGAGTCGAAGGAAGCAGAACGGAAGCGGATCGAGGCGCAGGGCATTTCCGATTTCCAGCGGATCGTCACGGCGGGGATCTCGCCGGCGCTCCTGACCTGGAAGGGAATCGAGGCGACCGAGAAGATCGCGACCTCTTCCAACACGAAGATCGTGATCGTGGGCGGGAAAGACGGCCTCCCGATCATCCTCAACACCGACAAGTAGCGTCGGGGGCCGGGCGCGGCGCCGTGGCGCTACTTCTCCCGGGCGAGGCCCCGGAGAAGAGAGTCGACCATGGCGCCTGCTCGCTCCTCGATCGGCCGCCAGTCGACCCACGAGTCGTGCTGCCTGGCGATGGCGAGCGCGGCGACGCCATGAGTGCCCGCCCAGAGCGTCTGGGCGACCAGGTGGGGATCGATGAACTCGGGGCGAAGCCGTCCCGCGGCGATCGCCTCGTCGCAGGCCTTGAGCAGGAACGCGTGGACGCCTTGCTCGGGGCGTTCGCGCCCTGACGCGGGCTCCTCGGACTCGGATTCGAGCGGGGCGCCCGGAGTCATGAACATCAGCCGGTAGTGGTGGGGGTGCTCCAGGGCGAACGCGATGTAGCCGCGGCCCAGCATGCGGAGCCGCTCCAGCGGGTCGGGGACACGCGACAGGACCTGGAAGCGGGCCGTCAGGGCTCCGAGGTCCTCGGCGCAGAGGCGCCGGAAGAGTTCCCGCTTGTCCTTGAAGTGGAAGTAGAGAGCCGTTGGGGTGTACTCCACCCGCTCTGCTATCTTTCGCATCGTGACCGCCTCAAACCCCTCCAAGGCAAAGAGTTCCCGCGCGGCATCGAGGATCCGTCGCTGAGTTACTTCCTTCTCCCGCTCGCGTCTTGACCTGGTATCCATATTCTCGGTACAAAATATAACAAGATTAGAAAATGTTACAAGATAATAATGTCTCGGTGGTGTGTCTGGGCGAGAGTTGCAATTCGTTATTGAGGTTCTACTTCCCGTCGCCATCGAGCAGATTGCCCAGGCCACCCAGGATCGACCCCTCCTCGCGCCGTCCGCCTCCTCTCTGAGGAGCCGCCGCGTAGATACGGCTGGCGAGCCGGCTGAAGGGGAGCGACTGGAGCCAAATCCGGCCGGGGCCGCGGAGCGTCGCGAAAAAGAGTCCCTCGCCGCCGAAGAGCGCGCTCTTCAGTTTTCCGACGTACTGGATGTCGTACGAAACGCTCGGCTGCATCGCCACGATGCACCCCGTGTCGACCCGAAGCACGTCCGAGGGTCCGAGCGTCTTTTCCTCGAGGGTCCCGCCGGCGTGGCAGAAGACCCAGCCGTCGCCGGTCAGGCGCTGCATGATGAACCCCTCGCCGCCGAAGAGGCCGCCGCCGAAGCGGCGGTTGAAGGCGATCCCGATCGATACGCCCTTGGCGGCCGCCAGGAAGGAGTCCTTCTGCGCGATGAGTTCGCCGCCAAGTTCCTTCAGGTGGAGCGGCTGGATCTTGCCGGGGTAGGGGGCCGCGAACGCCGCCGCCCTCCGCTCGGACGACTCGTTGTGGAACACCGTCATGAATAGCGACTCGCCCGTCAGGAGCCGCTTGCCGGCGCCGACGAGTTTGCCCATGAAGCCTTGTTGCTGCGCCGACCCGTCGCCGAAGATCGTGTCCATCTCGATCCCCTGCTCCAGGTACATCATTCCGCCCGCTTCGGCGATGGCCGCTTCACCCGGATCGAGAAGAACCCGCACGAACTGCATGTCGTCGCCCAGAATCTCGTAATCCACTTCGTGCATCGTCGCCATGGCGGTTGCCTCCCGGGGTTACGGCGCCCGAACCGACGGGCCCTTGTCACCTGCGCTCAAAACTACCATTCTTACGGCGATTCGGTCCCCGGAGTTTCACGAGGAGGTGCGATGCCCCGTAACCCAAGCGTCTCTCATGTCCTGGCGGCGATTGCCGTCGTTCTGATGGCCCTCTCCGCCGCCACCGCGCCGGCGCAGCCGCGCGAGAAGCGCGTCACGCGCGAGGCGAAGCCGGAGCTGGCGAAAGAGATCGCGGTCAAGACCTTGAAGAACGGGCTGACCGTGATCGTCTGGCCCGACCACGACGTGCCGAACGTCGCGATGATCACGCTCTACCGGGCCGGGAGCCGAAACGAGCGCCCCGGGATCACGGGGATTTCCCACTTCTTCGAACACATGATGTTCAACGGTTCGAAGAACTATCCGGCGGGCGATTACGACCGCCTTCTCGAGGCCGCGGGCGGCAGCAACAACGCCTACACGAGCGAGAACGTCACCGCCTACCAGAACTGGATCCCGAAGAGCGCGCTCGACACCATCTTCCGGCTGGAAGCCGATCGCATCTGCTGCCTCTCGCTCGACTCGCTCAGCGTTGAGAGCGAACGTGGGGTCGTCTACTCCGAACGGCGCACGACGACCGACAACAACAACGAATCGTTCCTGGACGAGCAGGTGCAGGCCGCCGCCTTCACCGCCCACCCGTACGGGTTCCCCGTCATCGGGTGGCCGAGCGACATCGAACGCTGGTCGCAGCGGGATCTCCGAGAATATTTCCGGACCAACTACGCGCCCAACAACGCGACGATGGTCGTCGCGGGCGACGTGACCCCCGATGAGATATTCGCTCTCGCGGCCCGGCATCTGGAGGGGATTCCGGCGCAGCCGCCGCCGCCAGCCGTCCGCACCGTGGAGCCCGCGCAGCTGGGAGAACGGCGCGTGATCGTCCGCCGGCCGGGGAAAGTGCCGTTCCTCCAGGTTGCCTTCCACGCCGGGCGCGCGAACGACCCCGACGTGGAGACGCTCGATCTGCTGAGCACGATTCTGACCGGAGGCGAATCGAGCCGGCTTTACCGGCGGCTCGTCGATCGGGATCAGGTGGCCATCGGTCTCTACGACTACATGCTCCGTGGCTTCGACCCGGGTCTCTACCGGATCCTGGTCACCGTCTCGCCCGACAAGGGAGTCGAGGCGTGCGAGTCGGCGCTCTTCGACGAGCTGGCCCGCGTCGGCCGCGATGGCGTCACCGAGGCCGAGTTGAAGAAGGCGAAGAAGATCTCCGTCGCGAATTTCTGGCGTCGCATGGCGACGATCGACGGAAAGGCGGCGACGCTCGGCGACGCCCAGGTCTTTCGGGGCGATTGGCGCGACGCCTTCGCCGCGCCCGATCGCTACGCGCGGGTGACGGCCCGGGAGATCCAAGCCACCGCGAAGCGGCTCTTCGACGAGAAGAACCGCACGGTCGGAATCTTCATTCCCGAGAACGAGGCGGTCGCCGCTTCCCCGAAGGGAGGCGCGCGATGAAGATCCGGCGCGCCTCCCTCGCGATGGTTCTCGGCGGGGCGCTCCTTGGCGCGGCCGTCGCGGCTCCGCCCGCGGGGGCGCAGGCCATCCGGCTTCCCGAGATCCGCGACATCACGCTTCCGAACGGAACGCGGATCTTCCTGGCCGAGCGCCACGACGTGCCGCTCGTCGCGTTGAGCGCGTACGTGCGCGGGGGATCGCTGACCGATCCGGAAGGAAAGGAGGGGGTC
>JBBTHR010000063.1:0-29545 GCA_038060295.1 Candidatus Eiseniibacteriota bacterium | reverse complement strand
GATCCAAAACGTCGCCATGCGATGGCGGGAGTACTGACCCGGGACCGACGTGCATCCAACCCTATGGAAGTTCCAGGGCCTCGAGCTTCATAGCTACGGGCTCCTCCTCGCCATCGCGTTTCTCCTCGGGATCCAGATCTTCGTGTCGCGCGCTCGAGCGCGGGGGGTCCCGGAGGAGCCGATGCAGACGCTCTCGCTCTGGCTCCTTGTGCTCGCCATCGTCGGTGCGCGCGCCCTATTCGTGGTCACGCACTGGGCCGACTACGCCTCCGATCCGCTCGCCATCCTCCGTCTCTGGGAAGGCGGGCTGATCCTCTACGGCGGATACGTCTTCGCGATCGCGGGGGGCATCCTCTACCTGCGGCGGCGTGGAATCCGCGTCTGGCGCGTCGGAGACGCCGCGGCGCCGAGCATGGCGCTCGGCATCGGGATCGGACGGCTGGGATGTTTCATGAACGGCTGCTGCTTCGGACTTCCGACGACGCTGCCGTGGGGCGTCCACTTCCCGGCGGAGAGCGTTCCCTCCACCATGTTCCCGGGCGCGCCGCTCCACCCGTCGCAGCTCTACCTCTCGCTGGCCGGCGTGGGTATCTTCATCTGGCTCCTTGCGGCGGATCGAAAGCCGCGTTTCGAGGGGTGGCTCTTCTGGACCTACATCGCGATCGACGCGGCGTTTCGTTTCCTCCTCGACTTCACGCGCTACTACGACTCCTCGAGCGCCATCGGCTCGTTCGGCGGACTCTCCTTCAACATGAACCAGGTCCTGAGCGGCGGATTGATCCTCCTGTCGCTGGCGATGCTCGCCACCCTCGCGCGGCGCCCGGCCGCCCCCGACGCCCTCTCGGTGTCCGCGCGCGGAGCCGCCCCCGACGTTCCGGGCTCCGCGCCCACGGGATAGCGCCGTGCGGTACGCGGTTCTCGGAACGCCCGTCTCCCACTCCCTCTCGCCCGCGCTGCAGAATGCCGCGTTCGTCGCGGCGGGGATCGTGGCCCTCTACGAGGCACGCGAGCTGGCAGCGGAGGATCTCCGCTCCGCGCTCCCGGCGCTTCACGCGGAGGGTTTCGCGGGGCTGAATCTCACGGCGCCGCTGAAGGAGGCGGTATGGCCGCTCCTCGCGCGCGCCACGCCGGAGGCCGAGATGCTTCGGTCGGTGAACACCTTGAAACGGATCGAAGGCGGCTGGGAAGGGCACGCGACGGACGGGCTCGGATTTTCGGCGTGGGCACGCGAACTCCGTCTCCCCCTCTCGGGAGCCCGCGTGCTCCTCCTCGGTTCCGGCGGGGCGGCGCGCGCGGTGGCGCCCTATCTGGCGGCGCTCGGCGCCTCGGCGGTCACGGTCGCGGCCCGCGACTCCTCACGCGCCGCGTCGGTGACCGCGTTCGGCGAGCGGCGAAACGGAGGGACCGCGTGGAACGCGGCGTCGCTCGACGCGGCGGCGGAGGACGGGGAATTCGATCTCCTGGTCCGCGCGCTCTCGGTGCCGGAGCTCGCTGCCGGAGAAGCAGCGTGGTGGCGCCGCCTGACCGACGCCGCCCCTGTGATCGATCTCAACTATGGCGAGCGCGCGGAGGTGATCCGGCGCGCGGCGAAGGAGTCCGGCCGTCCGTTCGAGGACGGCCTTGGCATGCTGCTCCATCAGGGAGCGCTTTCCTTCACGTACTGGACGGGGAGAGAAGCGCCGCTGGAGGCGATGCGACGCGCGCTGTCGCGGGCGGTGCCGGGGTAGGGAGCGTGGATAGGGAGGAGGGGGCGGTGGGTGATGGATGGAAGCGCGCGCTCGGAGCGGCGCGCCGAATGGTGGAGGAATCGACGGCCGATTGGCTCGATGCGGTGACCGACCGGCGCTGCGCGGGCTGCCGTGGCCCCGCGGAGCGGCGGCAGCCCGTCTGCGCCGGGTGCGACGCCTCGATCGGCCGGCTCGGCAGTGTGCTCTGTCTTCGCTGCCTCCACGGCGGCGGGGAAGGCGATGCGGCGCGAACCGCCGCGCCGGGCGAGGGCGCCTGTCCGCGGCACGGCTCGGATCGACTCCTCCTGGCTGGTCCCGCCTACGAGGCGCCGCTCGACGCGATCGTCCGCGCGTTCAAGTACGAGGGAAACTCGCACCTCGCCGCCTGGATCGCCTCGCTCGTTCCGACTCCTCCGGCGCTCCGCGAATCGTTCGGCCGCGAATCGCTCCTCGTGCCGGTCCCGCTGCACCCCGCGCGGCGGGCGTCGCGCGGATTCGATCAGTCCCACCTCCTCGCCGAATGCCTGGGACGCTGGTGGGGCGTTCCGGTGGCGGCGCTTCTCGATCGCCGGCGCGAAACCCCTCCCCAGGCGCGGCTCGATCCGGCGGCGCGCCGTGAAAATGTGGACGGCGCTTTCCGGCTGCGGCCGGGGGCCGAAGCGCTCGCGCGGGGTCGGCCTCTTCTGCTCGTGGACGACGTCGCCACGACCGGTGCCACGCTCCTTTCCGCCGCGCAAGTTCTCGAAGAGGCGTCGCCATCCTGGATCCTCTCCCTCTCCGCCGCGCACGGAGGCGATCCGGAAGGGACGCAATCCACGGCCCATGTGAAGGTTGCGGCTCCCGGGGGCGTGTGCTAGAGTCTCAGGCTTGGCGGAATAGGGGAGGCCTGTCCCTACACTGCCTCTAACGATAAATTTCCGAACCACTTGCCACGACTGATCGAGATCGAGGGAGGGGCATGGACAAGCTACGTCTGCTGGACGAGGCGTACCTGCCGCTGGTGACCAAGCCGAGCCGTTACGTGGGGAGCTTTCTCCACGCGGCGCGGAAGGACCCGGCGCAGGCCAAAGTTCGTGTGCTCCTTTGCTTCCCCGATCTCTACGAGATCGGAATGTCGTACCTGGGGCTGAAGATTCTCTATCACATCGTGAACGGCCGGCCGGACGGCCTGGCGGAACTCTGCTTCACGCCGTGGGGCGACATGGAGCGGCTCATGCGAGCGGAGGGGATTCCCCTCTACTCGCTCGAGTCGCGCACGCCCGCGCGTGAGTTCGACGTGATGGGCTTCTCGCTCCAGTACGAGCTCGCCTATACCAACATGCTGACGATGATCGACCTCGCGGGAATTCCACTCCGGGCGAAGGATCGGCGCGAGGACGACCCGATCGTCATCGCGGGCGGGCTCTGCACTGTGAATCCGGAACCCTTCTCGCCCTTCGTGGACGCCGTGGTGATCGGAGACGGCGAGGAGATCATGAAGGAGGTCTGCGATCTGGTCGCGGAGCGCCGCGCGAGCGGAATGCCGCGCGCCGAGATGCTTCGCCGCCTCGCCGCGCTGGAAGGGGTCTACGTTCCGTCGCTCTTCGCCGAGGTGATGAACCCGTACGGCTTCGTTGCCCGGGAGGCCATGGAGGGAACGCCCATCTCGCGCCCCCGATTCCGCTGGGTGCCGTCGCTCGATCCCGCCTACTACCCGGAGAAGCCGCTCATCTCGCCGACCGAGGTCACGCACGACCGTCTGGGAGTCGAGGTGATGCGGGGCTGCACGCGCGGCTGCCGCTTCTGCCTGGCCGGTTACATGAACCGCCCGCTTCGCGAGAAGCGCGCCGACCAGGTGACGAACGAGGTGCAGTGCGGGATCGTCCACGCCGGCTGGGACGAGGTGTCGCTCCTGTCGCTCTCGACCACCGATTACAAGCAGCTCCCCGTCGTGCTCCACGAGCTCGACCGCTTCACGAACGAGTACGGCGTTTCGATCTCGCTCCCGTCGACCCGCGTCGGAACGCTGGCGCCCTCGGTGGCCGAGAAGATCGGCCAGGGCCGGAAGGGGAGCATCACGTTCGCGCCCGAGGCGGGAACGCAGCGGATGCGCGACGTCATCAACAAGGGGATCGACGAGGCGGAACTGGAGTACTCGGTGAAGCTGGCGCGCGACCAGGGGTGGGGCGGCATCAAGTTCTACTTCATGATCGGGCTGCCGACCGAGACAGAGGCCGACATCGACGGCATCGCCGACGTGCTCCGGAAGTCGCAGGTCTGGGCGAAGGGCGGCAACAAGCGGATGCACTTCAATGTCGGCATCTCGCCGCATGTTCCGAAGCCGCACACGCCGTTCCAGTGGGAAGTCCAGGACGACATGGCGACCCTTTGGAAAAAGATTGACCGGCTGAAGCTGGGCTTCCGTGGCATGAACAACGTGCGGCTCAAGTGGCGGGATCCCAAGACGACGCTGCTCGAAGGGGTCTTCGCGCGCGGCGACGTGCGGACGGCCGACGCGCTCGAGGCCGCCTGGCGGCTGGGCGCCCGCTTCGACGGCTGGTCGGAGTGCTTCGACTTCGACCTATGGATGCGCGCGTTCGAGCAGGTGGGCATCGAGCCGAACGTCTACCTGCGCCCGCGCGATCTCGACGAGCAGCTTCCGTGGGACCACATCCGCACGCCGGTCGTGAAGAAGTTTCTCCTGGCCGAACGGGGGAAGGCCTACGCCGCGGCACTGACGCCAGACTGCCGCGACCACGCCTGCTACCGCTGCGGGGCGCCCTGCTTCACGCCGAAGGCGCGCGAGGGGCGTCGCGTTTCGCTCCAGATGGCGCCGGGGCAGGGGAGCGACCCCGCGTCGCTCGCGTTCGCCATTCCGGCCGACGTCACGACCGAGGAAATTCGCGCGCGGATGATCGAGCTCAAGTCGGCCCCGATCGACGGGCTGAAGGCGGCGCCGGCGTCGGAAACGAACGTCGCGGCCACGAACGGCCACTCCATGAACGGCCACGCGATCGCGCCGGAGGGAATTGCCGGAGACGCGGCGGCGAACGGTCATGGTCCCGGTGACGGCAACGGTAACGGCAACGGTAACGGCAATGGCAACGGGGCAACCGAGGCGGGTGGCAATCTGATCTCCCGCACCTTCGGCCGCCGGCGGCGCAACTGGCCGACGGCGCAGAAGGGCGCCCAGGCGACGCGCTACCGTGTGGCATTCGAGAAAGTGGGATCGGCGCGCTTCACCTCGCACCTCGATCTCGTGCGGATCTTCGATCGCGCGCTCCGCGTGACGAAGATCCCGATGGCCTACACACAGGGTTTCAACCGCCACGCGAAGATCGCGTACGGGCCGCCGCTCTCGCTCGGGGCGACGAGCAAGGCCGAGTACTTTGATCTGGAACTGGCGCAGGCGGTTCCCTGGAACACCATCGAGGCGCTGAACGACGTTCTTCCGGAGGGTTACTGCATCCTGGAAGGGCGGCCGTTCTCGCGCAACGTGGATTCGCTCATGTCGGTGATCACGCGCGCGGACTACCGCGTGCTGTTCACCGGATCGCTGATGGACCGGCTGGCGCGCGGCGAAGACGTACACCGCGTGCGGCAGGAGCTGGATCGGAACGCCACGGCGTTTCGCGCGGCGACGGAGTGGCTCGTGACGAAGCCGAGCCAGGGTGCGGCCAAGATCGTGAACGCGCGCCCCGCCGTGATCTCGCTGGAGCTGGACGCCGAGGGTCCGAACCCCGGCGTGCGTGTCGCGACGCGCCTCCAGGCGACGGGCTACGTTCGCCCGGATCTCCTGCTCCGCAGCCTGCTGCCATCGTTTGATTTCGATTCCCGTCTCCTCCAGATCAGCCGCGAGGCTCTCTGCGTGGAGCGGGGAACGACGCTCCTCTCGCCTCTCGAGGCGCTGGAGGAATCGTCGTTCTGGCGGGCGGTACCCGTGGATCGCGACGGTGCGGACACGACGGATGCTGCCCTGGAGGTGGATGCGCCGAGAGATCATCATTAACGCCGCTCCGCGCGAAACGCGGATCGCGATTCTCGAGGACAAGGAAGTCGCCGAGATCCTGGTGGAACGGCCGGAGGCCGTGCGCCGCGTCGGGGACATCTACAAGGGACGAGTGAACGCGGTGCTGCCGGGAATGCAGGCGGCGTTCGTCGACCTGGGACTTGAGAAGAGCGCCTTCCTGCACGCGTCGGATCTGACTCCGCCCACGGATGTCGAGGACCTCTTCGAGGAAGAGGAAGCCGAAGAACCGAAGGGTGGGGGACGCGGGGGCCGGGGCGGCCGCGGCGGCCGCCGGGAAGAGCCGGCGCCGCGAATCGAGGACGCGCTGAAGAAGGGCCAGGAGATCCTGGTCCAGATCACGAAAGAGCCGATCGGGACCAAGGGGCCTCGCGTCACGACGCAGGTGTCGCTCCCCGGAAGGTTCCTGGTCTACATGCCGGGGCACGAGCACGTCGGGATCTCCCGGAAGATCGAGGATCGCGGCGAGCGCCAGCGGCTGAAGGAAATCGCGCGGCAGATTCGCCCGAAGAACGCCGGGATCATCATCCGGACGGTCGGGGCGGAGCAAAGCGCCAAGGAGTTCGAGGCCGACGTCCGGCATCTGGAATCGCTCTGGGACAAGATCGAGAAGCAGGCGCAGAAGTCGAAGGCGCCGGCGATCCTCCACCAGGAGATGGAGTTCACGACCGGGCTGATCCGCGACATCTTCAAGGAGGACGTGGACCAGCTGGTCATCGACTCCAAGGAAGAGCACAAGAACATTCTCAAGTATCTGGCGACGTACGCGCCCGATCTGAAGCAGCGCGTGAAGCTCTATCGGGGCCAGGCGCCCATCTTCGACCATTTCGGCATCGAGGCCGAGATCGAGAAGACGATGGAGCGGAAGGTCTGGCTGAAGAAGGGCGGCTACATCACGATCGACCAGACAGAGGCGCTCGTGGCGATCGACGTGAACACGGGCCGCTTCGTCGGAAAGAAGAACCAAGAGGAGACGATTCTCAAGACGAACCTGGAAGCCGCCGCGGAGATCGCGCGGCAGCTCCGGTTGCGGGACTTGGGCGGGATCATCGTCCTCGACTTCATCGACATGGAGGAGGAGGCGAACCGCCGGTCGGTGTCGGACACACTGCGGCAGCACCTGAAGCGGGATCGCTCGCGCACCAAGTCGTTCGCGGTGAGCGAGCTCGGTCTCATCGAGATGACCCGGCAGCGGCAGCGGCCGAGCCTCTCGAACTACTTCACGGAGCCCTGCCCGGAATGCGAGGGCGCGTCGCGGGTCCTGTCGCTCTCGTCGGCGGCGCTGAAGATCGAGCGGATGCTCCACCGCGTGGGGCAGCGCTCGAAGGAAAAGGCGTTGATCCTCCGCGTCCATCCGGACGTGGCGGTCTATCTGGTGGAGCAGGAAGCCGGCCGCCTGGAGCGGCTGGAACGGCAGTACAAGTTGAGGGTAGAGATTCGCGACGATCCGTCGCTCCGGCGCGACGAGATCCGTCTTTTCAGGGGCCGGACGTTCGAGGAAATCACCAAGCAGTTCGCACAGTAGAGTCGGCCCCGGCCGGGCGCCGTACGAAAGGGAAGGAGTCTCATGAGCGATCAGAAGTACGCCATCATTCAGGCGGGCGGGTTGCAGTTCCGCGTCTCGCCTTCGGAGGAGCATGTCCTGCCGAAGCTCAAGGCGGCCGCGGGCGAGGAGATCACGTTCGACCGCGTCCTGCTGGTATCGGACGGCAACGGCCTGAAGCTCGGCCAGCCGACCGTGGAGGGTGCGTCGGTCCGCGCGCAGGTCTTGGGCGACGAGAAGGGCGAGAAGATCAGCATCGGCCTCTACAAGCGGCGGCACAAGTTCCGCCGGAAGATCGGATATCGGGATTCGCTCACTCGGGTGCGGATCCTGGACATCCGCGCGTAACGGCGCGGGAAGGAGCGGAAGCGGATGGCTCATAAAAAGGGTGTATCGAGTTCCCGCAACGGCCGCGATTCGCAGTCGCAGCGGCTGGGCGTGAAGAAGTTCGGCGGCGAGAAGGTTCGTGCCGGCAACATTCTCATTCGTCAGCGGGGCACCGCCGTCCATCCCGGCCTGAACGTCGGCCGGGGCAAGGACGACACGCTGTTCGCGCTCGCGGACGGTTTCGTGGTCTTCAAACGGCGCGGCAAGAGCGGCATGCAGATCCATGTGGAGCCGGTCAAGCCCGCCACCGAGGCGGCTCATGCCTAAGATTTCGGTCGTCGGCGCCGGCAACGTCGGCGCCTCCGCCGCGCTCTATGCGGCGGAGAAGGAACTGGGCGATGTCACCCTGATCGACATCGTCGAAGGTGTCGCGAAGGGGAAGGCTCTCGACCTCTTGGAGGCCGGGCCGGTCCAGGGCTACGACTCGTTCGTGGAGGGCAGCGGCGACATCAAGGCAGTGGCCGGAAGCGATCTCATCATCGTCACGGCTGGCCTGGCGCGGAAGCCGGGCATGTCGCGTCTCGATCTTCTGAAGGCGAACGCGGAGATCATCCGCGGCGTCGCCCAGGCGATCCGCGACCACGCGCCGAAGGCGTTCGTCATCATGGTGACGAACCCGCTCGACGTGATGACCTACCTCATGTACAAGATCACCGGCTTCCCGCGCGAGCGCGTGATGGGAATGGCCGGCGTCCTCGATTCCGCCCGGTTCCGCGCGTTCCTCGCGATGGAAGCGGGGGTGTCGGTCGAGGACATCCAGGCGATGGTCCTGGGCGGGCACGGCGACACCATGGTGCCGCTTCTCTCCTGCTCCACCATCTCCGGGATCCCGATCACCAACTTCATCAAGAAGGAGCGCCTAGCCGAAATCGTGCAGCGTACGCGCGACGGCGGCGCCGAGATCGTCAAGTTGCTGCAGACGGGGAGCGCCTTCTACGCGCCCGCCTCGTCGGCGGTGCAGATGGCGGAGTCGATCCTGCGCGACAAGAAGCGCCTCCTGCCGTGCTGTGCGTATCTGAACGGCGAGTACGGCTTCAAGGAAATCTACCTCGGCGTGCCTTGTATTCTCGGCGCGAAGGGGATCGAGAAGATCGTCGAGGTTCCGCTCTCGGCCGAGGAGAAGGTCGCGCTGGCCAACTCGGCGGAGGAAGTGCGGAAGGGGATCGCGGATCTCTCGGTGGAGACGGTCGCGAAATAATCCCGACCGGCATTACGCAGTAGGCCCCCGGGCACGTTCCTCCGGGCGCTGTCCTCGCTCGCGCTTCGCGCGGGCTGCGGAGGCGCCCTCCGGAACGTGTCCGGGGGCCATTTTACATCATGCCGAGGGCCCGCTTGGCGGCCGACATCCGACTGCAGACAGGCGTCCGCCTCGGGCGTACTCTCCCGCGTATGCGTCCAGCCGTTCTCGTCGCCTTGGGGCTTGCGCTGCTTCTTTCCAGCTCGCCCGTTCGGGGGGGGGCGGGTGACCCGCGGTATCGATTGGCGAGTGCCGATTCGCTCTTGCTCTCGCACTATCTCGCTCGGATCGCCCACTGTCCGTCGGTCTCCCTGTATGCAGTAGCGATGGCAGAGCCGGAGTGCGAAAAGTACCCTGTTCGCGCCGCCGCGATGATCGCCTGCCATGAGATCGTTCGCCAGATCCCATCCGTCACGTCCAGCCAGCGGGATAGCCTCGTGGCGTTATTGTCCAGGCCGGGTGCGATCGGGCGTTGCCGACCGAAGCTAACCATCGCCCCAACGGACTTCGTCGTTCGATTCACTTCCGAAACGGACACGCTCTTAGTTTGGGGAGTCCTATCGGAGGGGTATCTGTGGTTCAGCGCGAAGGGGCTTCCAATCCTGGCCGCCGGTCATGACCCTATCTTGTCCGAGTTGGGCGGTCTTATCGGCTGGCGCTTCGTGTCCCCAACCCACCGTCCGGGTGACTTTCACGACCGTCTTGATTCAACCACCGCCGACCAGGCCCCGAGGCTCCGCCGTCGCCCGGATACTCCGATTGAATTGTTGATCCGGCCGGGCACGCCCGCCGACACCGTTTGGCTCGAAGCCAGAATTCCACTCAGGGGAATGCCCCATCCCGTGAATATCCTCAACGGAGTCGGGGGGAGAGTTGACTCGGTCGTCGTGGAGTTCGTGAAGAAACACAGCTACTACCCGGCGATGATTGGAAAGCGTCCCGTGCACACCTGGATACGGCTTGGGATCCCCGTTCCCGCCTTGGGAGGCTGACCCCATGCTCCTCGGTCATTTCGCCGCCGGATTCGCCGCGACCGAGTTTCGCTTGGCCCCGAGTAGCAGCCGTCTCGAGGGCCGGGACACCGTCGGGCATTGGGCTTGGGGGATCGGTCTCGCTGGGGCGATTCTCCTCGGACTCGCGTCGGGAGCCCTCGCGACATCCGAAATTCCGCCGGATGATCGCGATGTTTGCTCGGCGACGGTCTATTGGGATGGCTCGTGGGAAGGGTGCGAATGGGTGTGGCACAGCACCGAGATGGGGGGGGGTCGTTGCCGCAGCGCGCGATAACGCCATCGGGGTGATGCAGGCGTGGCGTCGTCGAGATCCAACTCTCCTCGCACGGCGCTCGTCCCGACCCGATTCGAGCGCGGCGGACCGAACGGCGTATGAGAAGCGCCTCCTGGGAGAGGTGTCTCATACGTTGATCGTTGATTCCATGGCAATCACGTTCCAGGTGAGCCGACTCGGTGGGGCACAAGCGGTTCTTCAGTGCCGTCACTGGCTAGCGCGTCGGGTCGCCGCGGGGTTGGATTCCCCGTCCGCACCTGAGATTGGATGGGTCGACTACCTGGAGACGTGGAGACGATCGGACGGCCGTTGGTCGCTTGACTCGGTCCAGGAGGCCGATCACAAGACGTGGCAAGTCGGCCCGAGCGTGCTGAACTCGGAACGATTTCCGACACGCGCGTGGAAAACCACGACCGACGCCGCGATCGCCGCTCGGCAAGAGCGGAAGGGGGCCGTGAACTTCTACAGGGCTCCCGCCCCACGGTCCGATTCCGTCTGGTCCGAGCCCATCCCCCAAGGGGACCGTCGTGCCGGAATACTCGTCCTTCGCGCGCGATGCGATGCTCCAGGGACTCGTCTGGGTCCACGTCCTCGTGGGGCCGGATGGACTGGTGAGGAGCGCAATGGTCGTCAACGGGGTAACCGGCCTGAATGAACTCGCCCTGAATGCCGTTAAGGGTTGGACCTTCGAACCGGCGAGGGATCAGCGCGGCAACCCGATCCCCGCCTGGTACGGAATGAGGTTCGACTTCCACTTCTAGCCTGTCCTGGTTGGGTCGCGTGTCGACTCGTTCCACCACCTCAGCCGGGCGCATGGAACACCTCCGCTGGATTGCTTGCGAGACGACGCCCGGGTGAACCCGTTCGAATACCGTCGGCCGCTGTCGTCGGCCGCGCGGCTCTGTTCTGCGCCGAAGCGAGAATCGCGCGCCGCGCGTGCGGGCGCGGCAGAAAAGCGCGCTGCCCGTGAGAATCTCCTTGACGAATTCGAGGGCTCACGTCGCATACGCACGGCATTCGCGCATGGAAGAGGGCGCTGAGCCCGCTTGGGAGGGGCCGGCACGCCCGATCGTGAGCGTGGGGTCGTGACCAATCCTAGAACATCCTCCCGTGCACCCTGCGGGCCCCTATGGGTGCCGAGATACCTCGTGGTACAAGAGAAAGATCCCCCAGCAAAGCCCGGCCGCGGAGCCGGGCCATTCGAATGAACCGCCCCGTGAACAGGTCTTCCCATGCGCGAGTACACGTTGGCTCACCTCCGTGACGAGGTTCTCCTTCTCAACCTGGCTGCGCTCCTCGCTCAGGATCGCGTCACCACCGCGACCCTCCTGGCTCACATCGCCGAGGTGGACACCCGTCGCTTGTACGTCCCTCAAGGCTACGCGTCCATGCATGCGTACTGTGTTGAGGAGCTGCGCCTGTCGGAGGACGCGGCCTACAAGAGGATCCAGGCGGCACGGGCGGCACGGCAGCACCCGGCACTCTTCGCCGCGCTGGCCGAGGGCTGGCTCCATCTCTCCGCGGTGTGCCTGCTGGCACCCCATCTCACGGCGGAGAACGCCGAGGAACTGATCGAGGCGGCAACCTACAGGCGCAAGGCCGAGATCGAGGGGTTTCTTGTTCGGCGTTTCGCGGGTACGGAAGTGACGGCGATGATACGGACCGTTCTGCCGATTTCTGATGGATCCGTCCCGCAACTTGCCCCGGGGCAAGTTGGAACGGAGGCCCCGGGAGGTGCCCCCGCCGACCACGCCCTAGAAGCTGATGTTGAGGACGCGAAAGAGAAGTCGGCACTCCCTTCGCCCGAGCGATTCTTCCTTGAGGTGACAATCGGCAAGAGCACCCATGAGAAGCTGCGGTACGCCCAGTCCCTTCTCAGCCACGCGGTTCCCACGGGAGACGTGGCTCAGGTCCTCGACCGGGCACTAAATGCTCTGATTGCGGATCTCGAGAAACGGAAGCTCGGCGCGAGCACCCGGCGGTCGCGCCGGCGCACTACCCATCTGCCGCACCCGCAATACACGACCGTCCGGAAGCGGTACGTCCCGGCACAGGTACGGCGCGCCGTGTGGGAGCGGGACCAGGGCCAATGCACCTTCGTCGGCACTACGGGACACCGCTGCGGGGCGCGGAGGTTTCTCCAATTCGACCATGTCGAGCCGGTGGCGCGGGGGGGGGAAGGCGACGGTGGAGGGAATGCGGCTTCGATGTCGCACCCATAACCAGTACGAGGCGGAGCAAGCGTTCGGGGCGGGGTTCATGAGGCGCAAGCGACAGGAGGCGCGGCTCGCCGCGACCGAAGCACGAGCGCGGGCGGTGGCCAAGGAGCAGACTTTGGACGTGCTCGCCGGGCTGCGCGGCCTCGGATGCCGAGCCGACCAGGCGCGTCGTGCCGCTGAGTTCTCGGAGACCCTTCACGGCGCCACGCTGGAGGAGCGGATGCGTGCGTCCCTGAAGTTTCTCTGCGGAAGAGCGGTCCCTGGTTCGGGGCCGCCGGAGGGGCCGCCAGCGTAACCGACGGCGGGGACTCCTTCGGGCGCTCCCGTCCAGGCTATCGGCTCCAGGGACGCACGCCAGCGGAGGTGTTCTATGCGCATGGCTGAGACCGCCACGGCGTCAACACGCACCCCAGTCAGATCAGTCTAGGGCCCCACGGGCCCGGCCGCCGGGCTTCCTTACGGCTCATCGTGATGGTCCCCATAGGGGTGACAGTTTCACGTAGCCGTTAGGGGGTGACATAATCGTGTAGCTAAAGCAAGAGCCTCACCCCTGCTTGACTCTCTCCGCCCCGATTGCTAGCATGACTTGTGCATCGTCTCTCGTCCCCCACCGAGACGCGCGACGCGACTGTGCGACCGCGGCTCAGCGCCGTCGGGATCATCCCGGCGAGACTCCGCTCCACAAGACTCCCCGAAAAGCCCTTACAAGACCTCGGCGGGAAGCCGCTCGTCGTTCGCGTGTGGGAACAGGCGCGCGCGGCCTCGTCGCTTCGCGACCTCTGGGTGGCGACCGATAGCGAGCGGATCGCGGCGGTGGTGCGCGAGGCGGGCGGGCAGGCGCTGATGACGCGCGCCGATCATCCGGCGGGTCTCGACCGCGTGGCGGAGGCGGCGCAATTGCTGTCCGACGCGCCGGAATCCGATCCCCGGGCGATCTTCGTGAATCTACAAGGTGACGAGCCGTTCGTGGAGCCCGGAGCGGTCGACCATCTGGTCGCTCTCTTCGAGCGCCCGGAGGTCCGGATGGCGACGCTGGCGGCTCCGTTCCCGGACGGCGACGTCCAGGACCTGAGCCGCGTGAAGGTGGTGCTCGATCGGGAGGGCCGCGCGCTCTATTTCTCCCGCGCGCCGATCCCCGCGGGCCACGGCGGCGAGACGCCGGCGCTGCTTCATCTCGGCATCTACGCCTATCGGCGCGACACGCTCCTCCAGCTCGCGCGGCTCCCGGTGGCGCCGCTCGAGCGGGCGGAGCGACTGGAGCAGCTTCGAGCGCTCTGGCACGGCATTCCGATCCATGTGGCCGTCGGCGACTGGCATGCCTTCGGCATCGACACTCCCGAGGATCTCGCTCGGGCCCGCACGCGTTTCCGGGAAGGGAGAGGGATCTCATGACCAAATTCATCTTCGTGACGGGGGGCGTCGTCTCGTCGCTGGGGAAGGGGATCGCGGCGTCCTCGATCGGCACACTCTTGAAGAGCCGCGGTCTCAAAGTCTCGCTGCAAAAGCTCGACCCGTATCTGAACGTCGATCCGGGAACGATGAGCCCCTATCAGCACGGGGAGGTCTACGTCACCGACGACGGCGCCGAGACCGATCTCGACGTGGGGCATTACGAGCGTTTCCTCGGCGTCTCCATGGGGAAGGCCAACAGCGTCACGGCGGGGCAGATCTACGACACGATCATCCAGAAGGAACGGCGCGGCGACTACCTGGGCCGCACCGTGCAGGTCATTCCGCACGTCACCGACGAGATCAAGGCGCGCATGCTGGCGCCGACCCGCCGCCAGCAGGTCGACGTCGCCATCGTCGAGATCGGCGGCACGGTGGGCGATATCGAGAGCCTCCCGTTCCTGGAAGCGATCCGCCAGATGCGCCTGGAGTACACGCGGCTCAACACGCTCTTCGTCCACGTGACGCTGGTGCCGCACCTGGGCGCCGCCAAGGAAATCAAGACGAAGCCGACGCAGCACTCGGTGCGGGAGCTGCGGGAGATCGGGATCCAGGCCGACATCCTCCTCTGCCGCTCCGAGGTGCCGCTGCCGCAGGAGGTGAGGGAGAAGATCGGACTCTTCTGCAACGTCTCCACCGAGGCGGTCATCGAGGCGGTCGACGTGGCGTCGATCTATGAGGTCCCGCTCATGTTCCACAAGAGCGGCCTCGACGATCTCATCGTGAACCTTCTCCACATCGAAGCCGGCCCACCCGACCTCCGGGCATGGCAGGCGTTCTCCGACCGGATGAAAGCGGCGAAGGACGTCGTCACGATCGCGGTGGTCGGGAAGTACACCCAGATCCGGGACGCCTACAAGAGCATCTCCGAGGCGATCATTCACGGCGGCGTGGCGAACGGCGTGCAGGTGAAGGTCGACTGGGTCGACTCGGAGAAGGTGGAATTGGACGGTGCGGCGGCGCTCCTGGGCGGCGCGCACGGCATCCTGATTCCGGGAGGCTTCGGCGACCGCGGCGTGGAGGGAATGGTCCTGGCGGCGCGATACGCCCGCGAGCGAAACGTCCCGTTCCTGGGAATCTGCCTCGGCATGCAGTGCGCGGTGATCGAGTTCGCGCGCGACGTGGCCGGTCTGGCGGGGGCCGACTCCTCCGAATTCGAGGCGGCGACGCCCCATCCGGTGATCGATCTCCTTCCCGATCAGCATGGGGTCGCACAGAAGGGTGGCACGATGCGCCTCGGCGCCTACGAATGCGCCCTGACGGCGGGGACCCGCGCGCGCGAGGAGTACGGCGCCGCGACCGTGGCGGAGCGCCATCGCCACCGCTACGAGTTCAACAACGCCTACCGCGAACGCCTGGAGGCGAAGGGGCTCCGCGTGACGGGACTCTATCCCGAGAAGTCGCTCGTCGAGATCGTGGAGCTGCCGGAGCATCCCTGGTTCGTGGGGGTCCAGTTCCATCCCGAACTTCGCTCGCGCCCGTCGGAGCCGCATCCGCTCTTCCGCGGATTCCTCCGCGCCTCGAACGAGGAGCGCCGCCGCCGCGACGGTGGCGCCGGGTCGGCTTCCGCGCCGCGCGCCTCGAGCGCGACGCGGGCGTAGGGGAGGCCGCCGCATGCGCCCCTCTGTCGCGCCGGTCCCGATCGGCAAGGTCCGGTTCGGAGCCGACCGCCTCTCGCTCATCGCCGGTCCCTGCGTTCTGGAGGACGAGGGAATGGCGCTCGAGGTGGCGCGCGAGCTGTGCCGCGTCACCGCCCTCCTCGACATGCCCTTCGTCTTCAAGGCCTCGTACTCGAAGGCGAACCGCTCCGCGGCCGCCTCGTATCGCGGGCCCGGCCTGGAGCCGGGACTGGCGGCGCTCGCGCGCATTCGCGACGCGGCCGGAGTGCCGGTGACGAGCGACGTGCACGAGACCGAGGAAGTCCCGGAAGCGGCCGCGGTCCTCGATCTCATCCAGATCCCCGCCTTCCTTTGCCGCCAGACGAGTCTCATCGAGGCGGCGGGCGCCTCGGGGAAGCCGGTGCATCTGAAGAAGGGACAGTTCCTCGATCCCGCCTCGATGGGGCGCGCGGTGGAGAAGGCGCGCCAGGCCGGGGCGCCCGGCGTCATCGTGACGGAGCGGGGAACGACCTTCGGCTACGGCGATCTGGTCGTCGACTTTCGGGGATTCGGCATCATGGCGGGTTTCGGCTGTCCGGTCTTCTTCGACGCGACCCACTCCGTCCAGCGCCCAGGTGGCGTGGAGACGGGGGGACAGCGCGAGTTCATCCCCCTCCTCGCCCGGGCCGCGGTCGCCGCGGGCGTGGACGGGATCTTCCTCGAGACTCACCCCGATCCCGCCAGAGCCCGGTCGGATCGGGAGTGTCAGTGGCCGCTGGCCCAGGTGGAGCCGCTCCTCCGCTCGCTTCTGAAGATCCGGGCGGCGGCGGCCGATACCGTGAAGATGGAGGCGCAGCGAGCGTGAAGCCTCATGCTCCAGGCGACAGCGCCATGACCGACGATAGGAAGAGCGGCCCGGCCCCCGACCAGACCGCCCAGTTGATCGAGTGGGGGCGGGAGGTTCTGACCTCCGAGGGGCGTGCGATCGATGCCCTCAAAGCTCGTGTCGACAAGGAGTTCGCGAGAACGATTCGCCTTCTGCTGGAAGTGACCGGACAGGTCCTGACCAGTGGCGTGGGGAAGTCGGGACTGGTAGCCAAGAAGATCGCCGCGACCCTCACGAGCACCGGGACCCCCGCGACCTTCGTCCATCCCGTCGACGCGGTTCATGGGGATCTCGGCATTGTCTCGAGCCGGGATGCCGCGATCCTTCTTTCGAAGAGCGGGGAGACCGCGGAACTCCTGGAACTCCTCCCGGCATTCCGCCGGCACGGCGTCACCGTGATCGCCATGACCTGCGACGCGGCCTCGACGCTGGCGCGGGAGTCCGACGCGGTCGTCGATCTCGGGAATCCGCGCGAGGCCTGCCCGGACGATCTCGTTCCGACCTCGAGCACGACCGCCGCGCTGGCCATGGGAGATGCGCTCGCGGTGACGCTCATGCGGCTGAAGGGATTCACGCGGGACGATTTCGCGCTCCTCCATCCGGGCGGCGTGCTGGGACAGACCGCCACCGTCAGGGTGGAGGAGCGGATGCGGCGCGGGGAGGACCTTCCGCGCGTCAGCGCCGGAGCGACGCTTCACGAGGCGCTCCTCGAAATCCTGAAAAAGCGGGTCGGAATGACGACCGTGATCGACGAGGCGGGCCGCCTCTGCGGCGTCCTGACCGACGGCGACCTGAAGCGGATCCTCCTGAAGGGAACGTTCGATCCGGCACAGCCGGTCTCCGAAGTCATGGCGCGCGCGCCGAAGACCATCGACAGCGGCGCCATGATCGCCCACGCGGTGAGGCGGATGGAGGAGAACGCGGGAGGCGCCATCACGTCGCTCGTCGTCCTCGACGCGGACGGGGTCCCCACCGGGGTGATTCACCTTCACGACTGCCTCGGCGCGCGCCCTAGATAACATCATGCGGTGCCTAAGGTTTGACCCGCCGAACGGGGGTCTGCTAGAGTCGACTCCAACAATGGGCGCTCGAACGGCACGGCTCCTGCTGGCGGTCGCGCTCCCGCTGGCGGGCCTGGGGCTCCTGGGTTCGATCGGTGGGTGCGACCGGCGGAGCACGCCGGTCGCCTCCGACGAGGAGATCAAGATCCCCGATCAGGAGGCTCGCGACTTCACGCTCACGGAGAGCGCGGCCGGAACCAAGAACTGGACGCTTCGGGCCGAGTACGCGGCGATGTTCAACCGGGAGCACCGGGTCGACGCGAAGACGGTTCGAATCGATTTCTTCGACGCCGAGGGGACGCTTTACTCGACGCTCACCGCGGATCGCGGCGAGATCGATCAGCGAACCAACGACCTCGAAGCGCGCGGCAACGTCCGCGTGTCGACGAAGAACGACGTCGCCATGGAGACCGATTCGCTCCGATTCCTGAACCGGACGGGGAAGATCCTCTCCGACGGGTTCGTGCGGGTGACGAGGCAAGGAGACGTGTTGACCGGCTTCGGGTTCGAGAGCGACGCGACGCTGGAACACTTCCGCCTGCGGCGCGAGGTCCGGGCGGAAGTCCGGAGCACCGGGGGCGCGAGCGAGTCCGGACCGTGACCGCCGAGACGGGATTGATCGCGCGGGACCTGGAGCGTTTCTACGGCCACTGGAAGGTGGTCGACAAGGTGACGGTCGAGGTGCGCCGCGGCGAGGTGGTCGGGCTCCTGGGGCCGAACGGCGCGGGGAAGACGACGACCTTCTATCTGATCGTCGGGCTCCTTCGGTCCGACGGCGGCATGATCACGGTGGACGGCCGCGACATCACGAGGGTGCCGATGCACCAGAGGGCGCGGCTCGGGATCGGCTATCTCCAGCAGGAGCCGTCGGTCTTCCGGCGGCTGACCGTGCGGGAGAACATCCTGGCGATCCTTGAAACCCTGCCGCTCACCGGCGGGGAGCGCGCCAAGCGCCTCGACGAACTTCTGGAGGAGCTGAACATCGCGCACCTCGCGAACCGAAAAGGGGACCATCTGTCGGGCGGCGAGCGGCGCCGCGTCGAGATCACGAGGGCCCTGGTGACGCGTCCGGGGTACCTGCTCCTCGACGAACCGTTCGTCGGCATCGATCCGCTGGCGGTGGCGGAGATTCAGGACATCATCGGGAGGCTGCGGGCGAAGGGGCTGGGCGTCCTGATCACCGATCACAACGTGCGCGAAACCTTGAGCACCACCGACCGGGCCTACATCATGTTCGAGGGACGGATACTCTTACAAGGGACGAGCCAGGAACTGGCCCAGGATCCGGTCGCGCGACAGATCTATCTCGGAGAGCGATTCCGGCTCGATTGAGGAACCAGACACCATGGACATGAAGCACGGTCTCTACCAGACGCAGAAGCAGACGCTGATCATCACGCAGCGGCTGCAGCAGGCGCTGAAGTTGCTGCAGATGCCGACGCTGGAGCTGCAGCAGGCGCTGAAGACGGAGCTCGAACGGAATCCGCTCCTCGAGGAGATCGACGAGATCGAGGAGGAGCGCGAGACCGAGGAAGCGAAGGAAGAGGCCGGCACCGCCGAGGGGACGACCGAAACGCCGGAGGCCGCGCCGAAGGACGACAACTCGGACCGCGAGGTGAACTGGGAGGACTACTGGCCCGACACCTTCGACACGCCGACGACCGCGCGCGTGGACGATCCGGACGCGGAATTCTACGAACGCGTTCCCGTGACCGTGAAGAGTCTCGGCGACTATCTCACCGACCAGCTCCGCCTCACCGAACGCTCCGAGGAGGAGATCGCCATCGGCGAATACCTCATCGGTTCCATCGACGAGAACGGCTACCTCCAGACGACCGTCGACGAGGTCGCCGAGGCGACCGGAATGGCGCCCGAACGGATCGAGGAGATCCTGGGGCACATCCAGGCATTCGAGCCTCCCGGCGTGGGAGCGCGAAACCTCCAGGAGTGCCTCTGGATCCAGCTCGCTCAGAAGAAGTTGGAGGAGACGCTGGCCGCCCGCATCGTCCAAGAGCAGTTCGACAACCTGCTCAACCGGCGCTTCAGCGAGATCGGGCGCCACTTCAAGGTCCCGGTCGAGGTGGTGCAGTCGGCCGGCGACCTGATCGCGACGCTCGACCCGCGCCCCGGGCAGGCCATCGCCGTCGAGGAGACCAAGTACGTCATTCCCGATCTCATCGTGGAGCGCGTCGGCGAGGACTACGTCGTGACGCTGAACGACCGGAACGTGCCGCGCCTGCGGATCTCCAGCGCCTACGCCAACACGATGCGGAAGAAGGAAGCGGGGAACGAGGAAGCGCGCGCCTTCATCAAGGACAAGCTGAGCGCCGCCAAGTGGCTGATCGGCACGATCGAACAGCGCCGGAAGACCATGATCAAGGTGATGCGCCGGATCGTGGAGGAGCAGCGCGACTTCTTCGAGAGGGGGGTGCAGGGGATGCGGCCGCTCACGCTCCAGCAGATCGCGAACCACATCGGCATGCACGAGTCGACCGTCAGCCGCGTCACGACGCAGAAGTACGTGCAGACGCCGCGCGGCGTCTATGAATTGAAGTACTTCTTCTCGAGCGGCCTGCAGACCGAGGACGGCGACGATGTCTCGGCGAAGGCGGCGAAGGAGAAGATCTCGGCGCTGGTGGCCGAGGAGGACAAGAAGGATCCGCTGAGCGATCAGCGAATCGCGGAACTACTTCAGGAAAAGGGACTGAAAATCGCGCGGCGCACCGTGGCCAAGTACCGGGAGGCGCTTCGCATCCTCCCGGCCCGCGCCCGTCGCCGCTACGCGTAGCCCCCACCCGGTCGTGGAGAGATCATGGACCTGACGATCAAGGGCCGCCACTGGACGCCCAGCACGGCCTTCAAGAGCTTCGCCATGGAGCGCGTGCGGAAGCTGGCGCGCTTCTATCCGTACCTGATCCGGGCGGAACTGACCGTGACGCGCGAGGGATACCGCCATCACGCGGAGCTGCGGCTCCACGGGAACGAGATCGCGCTCCTCACGAAGGGCGACGACACCGATCCCCGCGCGGCGGGCGCCGGGGCTCTCGACAAGTCGGAGCGGGCGCTGGAACGGAAGAAGGACCGGCTCAAGGATAGGAAGAAGCGCGGCTCGGCCCGCCTCGGGGGAGCGCGCGCCGCCCGCGCGGCGCAGGGGCTGGAGATGCCGGTGGCGCTTCCGCGCCCGCGAAGCACCGTCCAGGTCGTGCGCGAGGCCGCCAAGGCTCCCTCCATGACCGCCGAGGCCGCCGCGAAGCGGCTCCTCAAGGGCTCGAAGCCGTTCCTCCTCTTCACGGAGCCCGGCGCCGGCGTCCGCGTGGCCTATCGCCGCGGCGACCGCGAGGTGGGAGTCCTTGAGCTCGACTAAGCCGCAGACGCTCTCGGTCGAGCTGCTCTACGAGCAGCAGCGGGAGCAGCTCGCGCTGGAGCTCCTCTCGGCCGGCGCGGCGTCGAAGGTCCCGGTCACGTTGAGCGACATCCACCGCCCGGGCATGGTGCTCATGGGGTTCACCGAGAATTTCCTCGCCGACCGCATCCAGATCTTCGGCCGCACCGAGCTGGCCTACCTGGCGACGCTGAGCGAAGCGGAGCGCCAGGCGGCGCTCGACCGGTTCTTCCGGTTCCAGATGCCGTGCATCATCGTGGCGAAGGGCCTGGAACTCCCGACCGGATTCCTCGATCGCGCGAACGGGCACGACATCCCGGTGTTCCGGACGCCGCAGGACACGACCCCCTTCATCCATCAGCTGACGGCCTACCTCGATTACGTCTTCGCCCCCTCGGTGACCGCGCACGCGTCGCTGGTGGACGTCTACGGCGTCGGACTCCTCTTCACCGGGCGGAGCGGAATCGGAAAGAGCGAGACGGCGCTCGACCTGGTGGAGCGCGGGCATCGTCTCGTCGCCGACGACGTGGTGCGAATCACGCGCCGTCATGGGGACATTCTCATCGGCGCGTGCAACGAGGTCCTGAAACACACGATGGAGATCCGCGGCCTCGGCATCATCGACGTGCAGTCGATCTTCGGCATCCGCTCCATCCGCGGGCAGAAGCGCGTGGAGGTGGAGGTCCACCTGACGGAGTGGAGCGAGGCGCGCGATTATGAGCGCGTGGGTCTCGACGACGCCACGGTGAAGCACCTGGAGGTCGAGATTCCGCTGGTGACCATCCCCATTTTCCCGGGCAAGAACATCACGGTCATCGCCGAAGTCGTGGCGCTGAACCACCTCGTGAAGGTCTACGGTTACCATCCGGCCCGCGCGCTGAACGAGCGGCTGCTGGAGAGCATGCGGATGAAGCTCCTCTCGAACCCGCTCGTGCGGGACGACACGGAGTAGCCGCCGTGGACACCCTCCGTCCTGCGGCCGTGCTGGTCACGCACGGCGTTCTCGGCACGGAGCTGGTGCGCACGGTCGAGCGGATCCTCGGGCCGCAGACCGACGTCCTCGTCGTCAGCAACGAAGGGCTCTCCGCGGACGGTCTCGTCTCCGCGCTCGAGACGGCCCTCGAATCGCTGGTGCCGGGCCAATCGGCCGTCGTCTTCAGCGATCTCGCCGCCGGATCCTGCGGGCTCGCCGCGCGGCGCGCCGGCGCGTCGGGCCGGCTCGTGCGGCGCATCACCGGCGCCAATCTCCCGATGCTCCTCGAGTTCTTCCACTACCGCGGCTCGATCCCTCTGGACGACCTGCTGCCACGGATGGAAACGAAGGGGCGCGCGGGCATCGTCTCCTCCTGACGTGCCGATCCTCCTCGCCCGCGTCGACGACCGCCTGATCCACGGCCAGGTCGTCCACGGCTGGGGCCGTCCGCTGGATGCCACCCTCTTCGCCATCGTCTCCGACGAGCTATGCGCCGATGCCGAGCGCGCGGAGCTCTTCCTCTTCGCGGTTCCCGAAGGGGCGCGGGGCGTCGTCGTCTCCGAGGAGGAGGCGCTCGCGCCCCCGTTCCGGGACGACGCGGAGTCGGAACGGACCGTGCTCCTCTTCGCCGAACTCGCCACCCCGCTCCGGCTGGTGGATCGCGGCTTCGCGCTCCCGGCGCTGAACGTCGGCGGGCTCCACCACGCGCCGGGGAAGCGCGAGGTGCTGCCGTACGTCTTCCTGGACGCCGCCGATCGCGACCGGCTCCGCGCCCTCGCGGCGCGCGGGGTGCGCGTGACGGCGCGAGACCTGCCCGCGAACGCGGAACACGGGCTCGACGCGCTGGTGGGGGCGGCGTGATCGCCGATTTTCTCCGAATCGCCTTCCTCGGCGGGATGCTCGCCGTCGACCGCGCGGCCGGCTGGAATCTCATGCTGAGCCAGCCCCTCGTGGCCGCCTGCCTGGCGGGCGCGCTGGTCCATCCGGGCGCGGAGTGGGAACTGTGGGCGCTCCGCATTCCGATCGCCGTGGGCGCGCTCCTGCAACTCCTCCTGACCAACGCGGCGCTTCCCGCGGCGCAGAAGCCGCACGACACCGCCACCGCGGGGGTCGTCGGGAGCACGGTCGCGGTTCTGGGAATGGGGCATCTCCACGCTGTGATTCCCACGTCCGCCGGCGGACTCCTCTGGGTGCTTCTCGGCGTTCTCTCGGGGCTGGTCGCGGCAGTCCTCGGTGGCTGGGTGCAGGGACTGAACCGCGCGGCCGCGGCGTCGGATTCACGACGCGCCGTGGTGCTCGCGGCCGCCGGCGACGCCGCGGGGTACGAGCGCCTCTATCTCGGGGCGCTCGTCCGGATCTTCACGCTCGGCGCCCTCTGGACCTGGTGCGGAGCGCTGGTCCTCCTCGCGGCCGCCATCGCGATCCTGCCGCGCGTGGCGGAAGGCGTGACCACGAAGCGGATCGGCTTCGTCTTCGCCGTCATCCTGGGCGGCGCGGTCGCGACGGCGTACGAGACGCACGTGCGGGGCGTAAAGGGGGGCCTTCGCTGGACCGCCGCGGGCGCGGCGGCGACGGCCGCTCTCCTCCTCGCTCTCGCCGCGGAGGCCGCGTGACCGGAGAGTCCGTGCCGCCGCCGGAAGAGCCGATTCCCGCGGCCCCGGCGCCGCCTCGTCCGATCCGCGCGCGCGATCTCGGCGCCGCCGGTTCGCGCCTGCTCCATCTGCAAGCGCTCCTGACTCCGGACCGGATGCAGGGACCCGGCTTCGCGTTCTCGCTCGTACCGGTCCTTCGCCGTCTCTATCCCGATCGAGATCGCTTCGCCGAGGCGATGACGCGTCATACCTCGTACGTCGCGACGCATCCGCTCCTCGCCGGCTACGTCCTCGGCGCGGCCGCGCGGCTCGAAGCGAAGCGCGCGGCGGGGGAGCCGATCGACGGCGCCCGCATCGACGCGCTGAAGCGCGCGCTGGCCAGTCCGCTCGCCGCGATCGGCGACCCCTTCTTCTGGGTGGTGCTCCGGCCGCTGTCGGGGCTCGCCGGCGTGCTCGGGATCGCCCTCTTCGGGGCGGCCGATCCCTCGTCGCCGGACGTCCGGGTCCTTCTCTGTCCGCTCCTCCTGCTTTTGACGTACAATGCGGTCGCCTTGCCGACGCGGTGGCGCGGCGTCGGAGCGGGATTCGCCGCGGCCGAGTCGCCCGCGGACCTTCTTCGCTCCCTTCGCTTCGCCGATTGGCGAGAGCTGCTCGAGCGGGGCGGCGCCTTCCTGTACGGCGGGCTTCTGGCGCTGCTCGCGGCGGGACTCCACGCCGCCACGATGGCGGGCGGGTCGGGTTTGGGGCCGGTCGGCGCCGCGCTGCTGCCGCTCGCGCTCGGATTCATCGTGGCGCGGGCCTTCCTGCGTCGCGGTGCCGCCGCGACGGTCGAAACCGCGCTCACGGTTCTCGTGCTCGCGGCGCTGGTGTCGCTGGCGCTCTGAGCGTCGCTCCGAACCCCGGAACCCATTCATGGTCGAACAGCAGATCGTCATCCAGAACCGGCTCGGGCTCCACGCGCGCGCCTGCTCCGTCTTCGTGAAGGAGGCGGCGAAGTGGGCGTCCCACATCACCCTCGCGCGCGAGGAGCTGGAAGTGAACGGCAAGAGCATCCTGGGCGTCATGATGCTCGCCGCCGAGCGGGGCGCGGAGTTAGTCCTGCGGGCCGACGGCGCCGACGAAGCGCAGGCGCTGGCGGCCCTCGTCCAGGTCGTGAACGACAAGTTCGGGGAAGAATGACCACGTTCACCGGCATCGCCGCTTCGCCCGGAATCGGCATCGGCCCCGTCCACGTGGTGGACGCGCAGGAGGTGGACGTCCACGACGGCGTCGTCGCCACGGAAGCGGTGCCGGGGGAGCAGGCGCGGTTTCGCGAAGCCATCGCCGCGTGCCGCGAGGACGTCCGGAGCCTGCGCGAGAAGATCGCGCTGGAGACGGGCGAGGAGCATGCCCGCATCCTCGACACGCAGATCGCCATTCTCGAAGACCCCGACGCCATGGCGCAGACGCAGGCGTCCATCGCGCGCGAGGGGCGGAGCGCCGCGTTCTGCTACCGGCGGATCCTCAGCGACGTGGCCGCGCGCCTCGAGGAGTCGGACGACGAGTACTACCGGGGACGCGCGCTCGACATCCGCGACGTGAAGCGGCGGGTCCTCCACCGTCTGGGGGGCACCGAATCGCGCGGTCTGCGCGACCTGAAGACGCCGTCGCTCATCGTGGCCTCCGATCTTCCTCCAAGCGAGATGGCGACCGCCCCGCGCGACAAGATTCTCGGCTTCCTCACCGATCTCGGCGGACGGACGTCCCACACCGCCATCATGGCGCGCGCTCGCGGCATCCCGGCCGTCGTCGGGCTCAAGAACGCGATGAGCGCCGCGCGCGAAGGCGCGATCGCCCTGGTCGACGGCACGAGGGGCGTCGCGATCTTCGATCCCGATCCCGAGACGCTCGAGGAGCATCGGCGGAAGCAGCGGCGCTACGAGGAGATCGCGGCTCAGCGCGGGACGCTCCGCGGCCAGCGCTGCGTCACGAAGGACGGCGTCGCCATCCATCTCGCCGCCAACCTGGAAGTCCCCGAGGAGCTGCCGGGGATCCAGGAGCACGGCGCGGACGGAATCGGTCTCTACCGGACGGAGTTCTTCTATCTCTCGCGACAGAGGCTTCCGACGGAGGAGGCGCAGTTCCACGCCTACCGCTCGGTCGTGGAGGCGATGAACCCTCAGCCGGTCGTCATCCGGACGCTCGACGTGGGCGGCGACAAATTCGCCTCCTACCTCGGCACGCCCGTGGAGCGGAACCCGTTTCTCGGCGTCCGGGGCATCCGCTTCTCCCTGAAGCGCGAGGACATCTTCCGGACTCAGGTCCGCGCGATCCTCCGCGCGGCCGCGTTCGGCAACGTGCGCGTCATGTTCCCGATGGTCATCGGCCTGGAGGACTTCCGACGCGCGCGAGCCGTCGTCGAGGAGGTGCACGCGGAGTTGCGCGCGGCCGGCGTGCAGACGCCCGAGCACGTGCCGCTCGGGGTCATGATCGAAACGCCGGCGTCGGTCTTCGCGATCGACCTTCTGGCGCGCGAGGCCGATTTCGTCAGCATCGGAACGAACGATCTCATCCAGTACACGCTCGCCGTCGACCGGGGCAACGAGGCGATCGCGGAGATGTACGAGCCGCTCCATCCGGCGGTCCTGCGCGCCATCCGCGCCGTCGTCGAGGCCGGGCAGCGCCACGGCATCCGCGTCGGGATCTGCGGCGAGATGGCCGGTGAGCCGCTCTACGCGGTCCTGCTCGTCGGGCTCGGTCTGGTCGACTTCAGCGTCAGCCCTTATCTGGTCCCGGAGATCAAGACGATCCTCCGTTCCTGCAACTCGAACGAGGCGGCGGCGCTCGTGAAGGATTGCCTCGCCCTCGGCACGCCGTCCGAGGTCCGTGCGGTCGTGACCGAGTTCATGCACCGCCGCTTCCCGGAGCATTTCCTGGCGTGACGCCCGCACGAAAGTCGACCCCGAAACGGCGCGCCGGCGCCGAAAGCCGCACTGCCCTCATCGCCCGCCTCGATCCCTCCGGAATGGGAGAACGGATCGAAGGACTGGCGAACCAACTCCGCCAGGGGGCCGCGCTCGCCGCGCCGCTCTTCGGCCGGATCGCTCCCGAGCGGCCGCGGCGGATCGTCCTCTGCGGCATGGGGGGCTCGGCGATCGCCGGCGAACTCCTCGCCTCGATCGTCGATCGCGAGGGCGCGGCGCCGATGCACGTCGTGCGGCATTACGAACCGCCCGCGTGGATCTCTCCGGAGGATTTCCTGATCTTCTCCTCGTACTCGGGGGAGACCGAGGAGACCCTGGCCGCCTATCGCGCGCTTCGCCCGCTCCGGGCGCGCTCGTGCGTGGTGACGACGGGCGGGACTCTCGCGGCGCGGGCGGAGGCGGACGGCGTGCCGGTCGCGCGCCTGCCCGGCGGACATCCGCCGCGGGCGGCCCTCGGATATTCGTTCTCCACCCTCGCCAATCTGGCCGAGCATCTCGGCGTCCTGGTCGGCGGCGGAAGGCGCGTGCTGGCGGCCGCGGACGCCGTGGAGCGGGTCGCCGTCCGCTGCGCGCGGAGCGCGGCGCCCTCCCGCAATCCCGCGAACTCGATGGCGACACGCCTGGCGGGGCGGGCGATCTTGCTGGTGGCCAGCGCCCGCACGCTCGGCCCGGCCGCCGTGCGCTGGAAGGGGCAGATGAACGAGAACGCGAAGCACCTCGCGTGGGTCTCGCCGCTACCCGAATCGAACCACAACGAGGTGGACGGCTTTGTCCACCCGCGCCCGCTTCTCGACCGCCTCGCGGCGGTCTTCCTGCGCGACCCGCTTGATCATCCGCGAATCGTCCGTCGCTTCGAGTGGCTCGGCCGCTACCTTCGTCGGAAGGGCGTCGCCGTGGAGACCTTTGCGCCGGAGGGAGAGGACGCCATGGAGCGGACGCTCGCCTGCGTCGCGATGGGAGATTTCGTGAGCTACTACCTGGCCCTTCGAAACGGGATGGATCCGAGCGCGCTTCCGGGAGTCGAGTCGCTGAAGAAAGCCCTGCGGGCGTGAGCCTCGTGGTCGTCATCCCGGCGGCCGGCGCCGGCACGCGGCTCAAGCCGCACACCGACACGACGCCGAAACCGCTCCTCGCCGTCGCGGGGAAGCCGATCCTCGCCCACATCCTCGAGCGGGTCGCCGCCGCGCGCCCCGATCGCATCGTGCTGGTCGTCGGTCCCGGGGCCCACGGCGACCGGCTTCGCGCCTACGCCGCCGCCCGCCGCGATCTTCCGATCACCTGCGTCCTTCAGGAGTCGCCCCTGGGCCTGGGACATTCGGTCCTCCAGGCGCGGAGCGCGGTGGGGAACGCGCGGGTTCTCATCGTGCTCGGCGATACCATCGTCGAGGCGCCGCTCGACCGGCTGGCGGCGGAGGGCTCCTGGATCGGCGTGAAGGAAGTCGACGACCCGCGGCGCTTCGGCGTGGCCACCGTCCGCGACGGCCGAATCACGGCGCTGGCGGAGAAGCCCGAGCGCCCGGAGACGAACTGGGCGGTCGTCGGGCTCTACGCCATCCGGAACTCGGGGCTTCTCTTCGAGTCGCTCGAATTGCTGGAGCGGGCCGGGGCGCGGACCCGAGGTGAAATCCAGCTTACCGACGCCCTCCAGCGCATGATCGAACAGGGTGAGGAACTCCGCCCCTTTCCGGTAAAAGGTTGGTATGATTGCGGCAACACGGAGGCCCTGCTGGAAGCGAATCGGGCTCTCCTGGATGCGCATGCCGAAGCGGTCACCCGGGATGGCGTCGTCGTCTTTCCGCCCGTGGCGGTCGCCGCGAGCGCAGACGTGCGCGATTCCGAAATCGGACCCTACGCCTCCATCGGACCGGGGGCGACGGTGCGCCGGTCGGTCATTCGCCATTCGATCGTCAACGAAGGCGCCACGGTCGAGGACGCGCTCCTGGATCACGCGGTGATCGGGGAGAACCAGGTCATCCGCGGCTCACGGTAGCGCCTCAACGTCGCAGACACATCGGAGGTCGAGCGTTCATGAACGTGGAAGCCACTCAGACCCAATCCCAGGCGCGCCGGTCGAAGACGACCGGGAACGCGATGCTCTTCACGTCGGAATCGGTGACGGAGGGGCATCCGGACAAGATGGCCGATCAGATCTCGGACGCCATCCTCGACGCCATTCTGGATCAGGATCCTTTCGGCCGCGTCGCGGCGGAGGCGCTCGTCACGACCGGCCTGGCGCTCGTGTCGGGCGAGATCTCGACCAAGTGCTACGTCGACATTCCGCGCATCGTGCGTGAAACGATCCGCCAGATCGGCTACGACGATCCGAAGTACGGCTTCGACTACGAGACCTGCTCGGTCCTGACCGCGATCGACGAACAGTCGCGCGACATCGCGCTCGGCGTCGACCGCCGCGGCGCCGGCGACCAGGGTCTGATGTTCGGCTACGCCGTGCGCGAGACCCCGGAACTGATGCCGCTTCCGATTACGCTCGCGCACCGGCTCACGCGCGCCCTCGCCGAGGCGCGGCGCTCGGGGAAGTTCTCCGAGCTGCGGCCCGACGGCAAATCGCAGGTCACGGTGGAGTACGAGAACGGGGTGCCGCACCGCATCGACACCGTCGTCGTCTCGACGCAGCACGCCGACATGTCGGAGGCCGACCTGGTGCGTCTCCGCGAGCGGATCATCGCCGAGATCATCCGGCCGGTCCTCCCGCGCGAGCTGGTGCAGGGGGAACCGATCTATCACATCAATCCGACCGGACGGTTCGTGCTGGGCGGCCCGCGGGCCGACACCGGGCTCACCGGCCGGAAGATCATCGTCGACACCTACGGCGGCTTCGGCGGCCACGGCGGTGGTGCGTTCAGCGGCAAGGACCCGACGAAGGTCGACCGCTCCGCCTCGTACGCGGCACGCCACGTCGCGAAGAATCTCGTCGGCGCCGGCCTGGCCGACCGCTGCACGGTGCAGGTGGCCTACGCCATCGGCGTCGAGGAGCCGGTCTCGGTGATGGTCGATAGCCACGGCACGGGGAAGGTGCCCGACTCGCGTCTCTCGGAGCTGATCCGCAAGCACTGGGACCTTCGGCCGCACGCGATCATCCACTCGCTCGATCTCCGCAAACCGATTTTCAAGCGTACCGCCGCGTACGGACACTTTGGCCGCGAACACGAGGGCTTCCGTTGGGAGCTGCTCGACCGCGTGGAGGACCTCAAACGTGACGCCTGAGACCGCCCTG
>JBBTHR010000062.1:0-8864 GCA_038060295.1 Candidatus Eiseniibacteriota bacterium | reverse complement strand
TCGTGAAGGTCGGCGACGTGGTGACGGCGGAGACCATCGTCGCGCGGACGGAACTTCCCGGCAACGTGCAGTCCGTGAACGCGGCCAACCTCCTCGGGATCCTTCCGGAGGACGTGCAGGAGTGCCTCACGAAGCAGGTCGGCTCGGCGGTGGCGAAAGGCGAGGTCTTCGCCGAGAGCAAGTCGTTCTTCGGGCTCTTCCGTTCGAAGGCCCTCTCGCCGGCGGCCGGAACGCTCGAGAGCGTCTCGACCGTGACAGGGCAGGCGCTCGTCCGCGAAGCGCCGATTCCGGTCGAGGTAGACGCCTACGTCGACGGCACGATCGTCGAGGTTCACCCGAAGCAGGGCGTCACGGTGGAGACGAGGGGGACGTACATCCAGGGGATCTTCGGCATCGGCGGAGAGACCTGCGGCGAGCTCCACGTGGCCGTGGGCGCCCCCTCCGACACGCTGACCGAGGCGACGATCGGCGAGAAGGACCGCGGGAAGATCCTCGTCGGCGGAGCACACGTCACGACGAAGACGCTGCTCCACGCCATCCAGTTGGGTGTGAAGGCGATCGTCATCGGCGGGTTCGACGATCACGATCTCCGCGAATTCCTTGGATACGACCTTGGTGTGGCCATCACGGGCTCCGAGGAGAAGGGAATTACGCTCATCGTGACGGAGGGCTTCGGAGAGATTCCGATGGCCAGTCGTACGTTCGAGCTCTTGAAGGCGTGCGAGGGGCGAAAGGTGTCCGTCAGCGGCGCGACGCAGATTCGCGCCGGCGTGCTTCGTCCCGAGATCATCTGCCCGCGCCTGGAAGCCGAGGCGAGGAGCGCGGCGCCGGAAGGGACGCCCGGCGAGGAAGGTCTCTCGGTGGGATGCCAGATCCGGATCATTCGCCAGCCGTACTTCGGCCGGCTGGGAATCGTGACGGCGCTTCCGCCCGAACCCACGGCCCTGGAGACCGAGGCGAAGGTCCGGGTGCTGGAGGTGGACTTCGGGAGTGGGGAACGGGCCTTCTTTCCACGGGCGAACGTGGAGCGGATCGAGTCGTAGGCGGAAGCCACCCTTGACAGGGTCTTGGAACCGACCTACCGTGTTGACGTTGGCCGGAAGCATCCAGCACCGGAGGCATCGCCTGCGCGTGATTCGTAGTCACTCCGCTCCCCGTTCCCGGTACCGGTTCGAACGAGGGGTCCCCGCCTGATTTCCCGCGTCGGTTCCGTGTTCGTTCGCTCCTTCGTGACGGCCGCGCTGCTTCTTGTGGCGGCCGGACCGCGCGTGGCGTTGTCCTTCCCGCTCGTGGCGGCCGACACTCCGAACGACGGCGGCCATAGCATCGATCTCGCCTGGACCCTTCCCGCGACCCCGCCGGCGCAGTGGACGGTGGTTCGCCGCGAGGCTCCGAACGGCGCCTTCGCGCCCGTCGCCACGATCGACGGCGCCGATCACGTCTATCAGGATTTCGGCGAGGGGATCACGGACGGCGTCCGCTACGAGTACTTGCTGGTGGCGGTCCCCGACGATCCGGCGCTCCGCTCCGACGTCTCCGGGCCCGCGACCTCTTCGCCCGACTGGTTCGACGCGACGAAGACGAACGTCGCGGTCGTCCTCGGCTTCTTCTTCCTCGTTCTCTTCTATTACATCGATCAGGCGCGCCGCGGAAAGAAATGGACCTTCCGGCGCATCGCGGGGCTCGACGCCATCGAGGAGGCCATCGGTCGCGCGACCGAGATGGGGAAGGGCGTACTCTATGTTCCGGGCATCGCGGAGATCGACGACATCCAGACGATCGCGTCGATGATCCTCCTGGGAAACGTGGCGCGTACGGCGGCAAAATACGAGACAGCCTTACAGGTGCCGACGGTCTCGCCCGCCGTCTACACCGTGGCGGAGGAGGTCGTGAAGGCCGCCTATCAGGACGTCGGCCGCGCCGACGCCTACCGGTCGGAGCAGGTCCGCTACGTCACATCCGAGCAGTTCGCCTATGTCGCCGCCGTGAACGGGATGATGCTCCGCGACAAGCCCGCGGCGAACCTCTTCCTCGGCGGCTTCTTCGCGGAGTCGCTCCTGCTGGCGGAGACGGGTCACTCGATCGGCGCGATCCAGATCGCCGGAACCGCGAACGTCCATCAGATGCCCTTCTTCGTCGTGGCGTGCGACTACACGCTCATCGGCGAGGAGTACTACGCCGCGAGCGCCCTGCTCTCGAACGATTCGCGTCTCCTGGGGAGCCTGAAGTCCTCCGACACCGTCAAGATCGTCCTCATCGCCGCCGTCGTCGTGGGCTGCATCCTGGCCTCCTCCGGCTTCACGGCGTTCGGAGACTGGTGGAGCACCACCCGATGAGGGCCCGGCCATGAAGCGCGAAGTTCCGATCCTCATCACGCTCGTCGCCGGGCTCTTCTGCCTGATCGGCTTCTTCGTTCCGCATCCGTGGGTGCGGAAGGGCTACGAGGATATCCAGAACTGGGCGCTCATTCTGGTCGGCCTCACCTACGTGCTGGGCGTGGCGAACCTGCTCCGCGTGAATCTCCGGAGCGCCTCGCAACGCCAGACGGACTGGCCTTACAAGATCATCCTCGTCGCCTCCCTCCTGGTGATGATGGGCATCGGATTCGCCGAGGGCGACAAGTACCTCGACGCCACTTCCAAGTTCTCCTGGATGTACAAGAACTTCTATTCGCCGATGTCGGCGACGATGTTCGCGCTCCTCGCCTTCTTCATCGCGTCGGCCGCCTTCCGCGCCTTCCGGATCCGCTCCACGGAGGCGATGCTCCTGGCGATCGCGGCCTTCATCCTGATGATCGGACGCGTTCCGGTCGGGAACATGATCAGCCATTACATCCCGGACGCCGCCGACTGGCTGATGGAGGTGCCGCAGAACGCCGCCAAACGCGGGATCCTGATCGGCGCCGCCCTCGGCGTCATGGCGACGGGCATCCGGCTCATCCTGGGCATCGAGAAGACCTACGGTAGCGGTGGGGACGGAGGCGGCTCGTGAGCGGGATTCCGTGGCTGAGGGACCTCGATCGCCGCTGGCTCTTCCTGGCCGTCGCGCTCCTCGTGATCGTCCCGCTGATGATGGGCTTCCACGTGGCGCCGGTCCTGCCGGGGCATCGGGCCAAGGGCTTCTACGATGCCATCGAGAAACTCCCGGCCGGCTCGACCGTGTTGCTGTCGGGGGACTACGATCCGGGGACCATCGCCGAGAACTACCCCGCGCATCTCGCGGCGGCGCGTCACCTCATGAGCCGGGACGTCAAGATCGTCGCGATCGCGCTCTACGCTGGCGGCCCGCCGCTCACGGACGAGGTTCTCGCCATCGCCGGAGCCGAGTACGGCAAGCAGGTTGGCGTGGACTACGTGAATCTGGGCTACAAGGCGGGGAATGAGTTGGTGATGTCGCGAATGGGGCTGAGCATTCCGGAGACCTTTCCGGTCGACCGCCGCGGCGTCACGGTTACCGAGATCCCGATCATGGCCGGCATCCGGAGTTTCAACGACCTCGACCTGCTGGTAAACATCAGCGCGGGGTATCCGGGGACGAAAGAATGGGTGCAGCAGGTCGTCTCGCGTTACCACATTCCGATGGTCGCGGGCGTCACCGCCGTCAGCGCGCCCGAGTACTATCCCTACCTCCAGACGGGCCAGCTCCAGGGACTTCTCGGGGGAATGGCCGGCGCCGCCGAATACGAGGCGCTGGTGAAGCATCCGGCCCTCGCCATGCGCGGCATGGACGCTCAATCGCTGGCGCATCTTTTCATCGCCTTCCTGATCCTCCTGGGCAACCTGGCGAATCCGCCGAAGCGCGACGCGGGAAAGCGGGGCCGCTGATGCATCTCAGTAGCGACCTCGGCGTCTGGATCGCGGCCTTTCTCACGCTCGGCATCTTCTCGTTCCTCTATCGCGACAATCCGGTCTACAAGTTGTGCGAGCATCTCTTCGTCGGCATTTCCGCCGGCTACTACGTGGTGCTGACCTACTTCTCGACGCTGAAGCCGAATCTCGTCACGCCCCTCTTCGGCCACTTCGGCGAAGGGCGGAATTTCCTCCTGGTGGTTCCGCTTCTCCTGGGAGTTCTCCTCTTCTCGCGGTTCTTCCCGCGCGGAGACTGGCTCTCCCGCTGGCCGATCGCGGTCATCCTGGGCGTCTATCCGGCGCTTCGGATCACCGGGTTCGGGCAGAGCGACCTCGTGCAGCAGGTCAACGGCTCGATTCTCCCGCTCTGGGGCGCGGTCAACCCCGGCGAGCTGATCAACAACTGGCTCCTCGTGATCGGGGTCATCACCACGCTGGTGTTCTTCTTCTTCTCCAAGGAGCACAAGGGGGCCCTGGGTGGCACCGCGAGGATCGGGATCTACTTCCTGATGGTGAGTTTCGGCGCCAGCTACGGCTACACGGTCATGGCGCGCATCTCGCTTCTCATCGGGAGAGTGATGTTCCTCCTCCGCGACTGGCTCGGCGTCCTCAGCTTCTAAGAGGCGGACCGTGCCGGATCTCGCTCCGGTTCCCTCGGCACTCCTCCTTCCGCACCGCGTCGCCCCCGGCGAACTCCAGATGGAGATCGACGCCGCGCTCCTTCGCTGGGCCGCCGCCGCACCCGACCGTCTCGTCGTCCGAACCTATGGATGGAGCCGCCCGACGCTGAGCCTGGGCCGCGTGGAGCCGTTTCCCGCGGGCTGGGACGCCGCCGCGATCGCGAACGATGGGATCGACGTCGCGCGTCGTCCGACCGGCGGCGATGCGGTGCTGCACGACGAAGAGGCCACCTTCGCCGTGGCGGCCAGCGTCCCCGGACCGTGGGCCGACGCTCCGCGGTCGTTCGCGGAGCGGGTGGCCGACGCCGTGGCGTACGCCTACCGGACCTTCCACCTGGACGCGGAGCGGGTCCCCTCGACCGAGCGGGGCCCGACCCTCCCGGCGGGGGCGACTCCCTGTTTCGCGCGGACGGCGCCTGGGGAGGTCCGGGTCGGTGCCTACAAACTGGCCGGCATCGCCTCCAAGTTCACGCGCGGTGGAGCGCTCAGCCACGCCTCGCTCCCGCTCACCGGCCGTCACCGAGACGTGGCCCGGTACCGGTGCGACGCTCCGCGGGCTGCCGCCCTCCTGGCGGGGCACGCCCGGGGCGCCGGGGAACTCCTCGGCACGGTGCTCGCCGCGGAACTGGTCCAGGAGCGAATCGTCGCGTCTCTGGCTGTCGCCTTCGGCGTGACCCTCCAGCCAGCTCCCTTCGCGGCGGTCGGGCTCCGCGACCCCGAGACTCCTTCCGAGCGGTCGTGACGGCCCCGGGCGCAGGGGAAAGCCGTGTGATAGGCTGCCCCCCATGACGAGCGCCGGGCGGCCTCCCTTGGTCGGACTGATCATCCTCGACGGCTGGGGCCTGCGCGCCGCCCGCGAGGGAAACGCCGTCGCGCTCGCACGCACCCCCGTGATGGACGCCCTTGCCGCGCGCTATCCGCAGGCGACGCTCACCACGTGCGGCGAGGCGGTGGGGCTCCCGCCGGGGCAGATGGGGAACAGCGAGGTCGGGCATCTCAATCTCGGCGCGGGGCGGATCGTCTATCAGGACCTCACGCGAATCGACCGGGCCGTCGCCGACGGATCGCTCGAGAAGAACGAGGTGCTCCTCGCGGCGCTCGACCGGGCGAAGGAGCGCGGACGAATCCACTTCGTCGGGCTCCTCTCTCCGGGAGGCGTCCACAGCCACGAGAAGCATGCGCAGGCGATGATCCGAATGGCGGCGGCCGCCGGCGTCTCGCGCCTCTTCGTCCATGCCATTCTCGACGGGCGCGACACCGCGCCCCGTTCGGCGCGGCCCTCGCTGGAAGCGACGGAGTCGCTCCTGCGCGCTCATGGAGGCGCCATCGCGACCGTCTCGGGGCGCTTCTACGCGATGGACCGGGACAAGCGCTGGGATCGCACGGAGCGCGCCTATCGCGCGATGGTGGCGGGCTCGGGAGAGTCGGCGCGGACGCCGGTGGAAGCGCTGGAGCGGGCCTACGCGCGAGGGGAAGGGGACGAATTCGTCCTTCCGACCGTGATCGAGGGGAGCGACGGCGGCCGGATCGAGCGCGGCGACGTGGTGATCGCGTTCAATTTCCGTCCCGACCGGATGCGGCAGATTTCCAGCGCGCTGGGGGACTCGTCGTTCGAGGCGTTCACCCGCCCCGAGTGGCCGCTCGATCTCCACTACTTCTGCATGACGAGCTACGACGATACGTTTCCCTACCCCGTCCTCTTCACCGACGAGCCGCTTCGCCGGACGATCGGGGAAGTCGTGAGCGCGGCCGGGATCCGTCAGCTTCGAATCGCCGAGACGGAGAAGTACGCGCACGTGACGTATTTCTTCAACGGGAGCGGAGAAGTCCCCTTCGAGGGCGAGGATCGCGCGCTGATTCCATCCCCGAAGGTGGCCACGTACGATCTCCAACCCGAGATGAGCGCCCGCGAGGTGACCGACGAGGCGGTGCGCCGACTCTCGACTCCGGACTATGGGTTTTTCGTGCTCAACTACGCCAACATCGACATGGTGGGACACACGGGGATCATCCCGGCGGCGATCCAGGCCGTGGAAACCGTCGACGAGTGCCTGGGGCGCCTGCTGAAGGCGGTCGAGGCGCGGGGCGGGTTGGCCATTGTCACCGCGGACCACGGGAACGCGGAGCAGATGATCGACGAGACGACGGGGGATCCGCACACGGCCCACACCCTGAACCCGGTGCCGGTGTTCGTGGCGGGAAACGGCCCCTATCCGCTCCGGAGCGGGATTCTCGCCGACGTGGCGCCCACGCTCCTCGACCTGCTCCGAATCGGCGCGCCGCCGGAGATGACCGGCTCCAGCCTCCTGCGGCTGGACTAGCCGAGCCGATTTGAGGGTTTTCCCCCCTCTGAATGGGGGGCGCCACCCACAATCGAGGGCTCCCGGCTTCCCCTCACACTTCGTGCCACTACCGTTCGCTTTGCGCCTGAGGGGGCGCGAAGGGTAGTTCTGAAGCGCGCCACGCAACATATTGTATCGTATTGTGTTATAAGGTCGATAAATCGGCCAATCCGACCTCGCCGGGTCATTCCCCAATCTGCGAATCGCGGGGGCTCGCGGCACGCCCGTTGCCATGATGTATCGGCGTGAACGCGAACTAGAAAGTTCCCTGCAGCGTCCGCGAGAATCGCTTGGTCCTGAGCTGATCCCCTCGACGAGACGACGCAGTTTCACTGGCACCAGGTGCACGGCGCAGGTGGGGAACGTTTGAAGGGGCGAAGGCCCCCACGAAGCGCCCGGATCGAATCCGGGCGCTTTCGTCGTTTCAGGGGCCAGAGAGCGCGGCCCCCTGCGTCCATCGTTTGAATCCCCGGGGGCGCTCTGATAGGGTCCAGGCTGGTCGTGCGCGCTTCGTGCGCGCCATCTCGGAACCCAGGGGACTCGATGGCACGGAATCGTTGGTTGTGGGGCTGCGCCCTGCTGATGGTCGGAACGGTCGCGACGATCGCGCTCGCCTTCCTAGTCGTGAACGTCGCGATGACCGGCGACGAATTCGCGTTCGCGCCGCTCCACGGAAGAGTGGGGCTCGTGGAGGTGGTTGGGGAAATCTCCGAGTCCGAGTCGGTCGTGGATCAGATCGACCGGATGCAGCGCGATCCTTCCGTCAAGGCGGTGGTCGTCCGGCTCGACAGTCCGGGCGGGGGCGTCGCCGCCTCCCAGGAGATCTACGACGCCGTTCGGAGACTCCGCGACGAGGGGAAACCGGTGGTCGCCTCTATGGGCGGCGTCGCCGCCTCGGGCGCCTACTACGTCGCCTGCGCGGCCGACTCGATCGTCGCCAACCCCGGAACCCTCACGGGGAGCATCGGGGTCATCATGAGCTTTCCGAACACCGAGGAGCTCTTCCGGAAGGTCGGCCTGCGCTTCGAGACGATCAAGACCGGCAAGTTCAAGGACGTCGGCTCCATGTGGCGCCCGATGACCGATGACGAGAGGACGCTCCTTCAGGAGGTCCTCGGCAACGTCTACGATCAGTTCATCGACGCGATCGTGGACGGCCGGAGCATGGCTCGCGAGGACATCCTGCCGTACGCGGACGGGAGGATCTTCTCGGGCGACCAAGCGCAGCAGTATGGGTTCGTGGACCGTCTGGGGAGCCTGGAGGAGGCCATTTCCCTGGCCTCCGAGATGGCCGGCATCGAAGGGCGGCCATCGGTGGTCCGAAAGGAGCGGCGCCGCGTCTCCGTGTTCGACTTTTTGGAAGAGAAAATGAACCCCATGAAGGGGTTGCTTGGCTCCGGGCCCCGCCTGGAGTACCGCCTGCGCTGATTGACGCCCCGCCGGGGCGAATGGTAGATTCCAGCGCGCCGGCGATCCGCCGGCTGTTGACTCGGGGAGGGATCCGATGACGAAGGCCGATCTGGTTGACGAGATTTCGGAGCGCACGAAGGTTTCAAAGAGCGAGACCGCGCTGATCGTCGACCAGCTCCTGAACGCGATATCGCGCGCGTTGAGCGAGGGAAAGCACATCGAAATCCGCGGCTTCGGCACCTTCAAGGTGCGTGAACGGAAGGCCCGGAAAGCGCGCAATCCCCGCAGCGGCGCGGAAGTGATGGTCCCGGCGAAGTTGGTGCCGGTCTTCAAGGCGTCCAACGAGCTGAAAGGCATGGTCCGCGGCTCCGAGTAGCCGCGGGGGAATAGGAGACGGATGGGAAGCGGAAAGAAGCGCAAACGCAAAAAGATCGCCACGCACAAACGCAAGAAGCGCCTTCGTCGCGACCGCCACAAGAAGCGGCAGCGGTAGGCGAGTCTCGACGCGGTGACCGCGTCGCACGGTAGTGTCATGCATCGGCCCGGCACGTTCCGCTTCGGGACGGCCGGGCCGTTTTTTGCGT
>JBBTHR010000061.1:0-7588 GCA_038060295.1 Candidatus Eiseniibacteriota bacterium | reverse complement strand
ACTCGCGCGATGCCGCCGCCCGAAGAACTTCCGTCGCCGCCCGCTCACGACCGCGACGCGCTCGCGTCCGCCGCGGCGTCGCTTCTCGATCTCGTCCGGCACCTCTCGGGGCCGAACGGCTGCCCCTGGGACCGCGAGCAGACCCTCCGGACCCTCTCCCCTTACATCGTGGAGGAAGCGCACGAGGTCGCCGAGGCGATCGCCGAGGCGGACGGCCCCGCGACGTCGGAGGAACTCGGCGATCTCCTCTTTCTCGCCCTCTTCCTCGCGGTGCGCCACGAGCAGGAGGGCGGCGCCGCACCCGCCGAGATCCTCCGCGGCAACATCGCGAAGATGATCGCGCGACATCCGCACGTCTTCGAGGCGCCGAAGGAGCTCGATGCGCAGGGCGTCCTGCGGCAGTGGGAGGAACGGAAGCGGCGCGAGGGGGGCGAGCACGCCTCGCTCCTCGGAAAGAGTCCCAAGGCGCTCCCGGCCCTCCTCCAGGCGTTCCGCGCGCAGGAGAAGGCGGCGTCGGTCGGCTTCGACTGGGAGCGCGTGGCGGACGTGGTGGCGAAATTGAGGGAGGAGGTCGGGGAGGTCGAAACGGCGATCGGGGCCGGCCACGAGGAGGAGGTGGCTGAGGAGATCGGCGATCTCCTCTTCGCGGTGGTGAACCTCGCGCGCTTCGTGAAGACCGACCCCGAGGCCCGCCTGCGCGCCGCCACGGCGAAATTCCGCCGCCGATTCGATCGCGTGGCCGAGATGCTCCGTGCGGACGGGCGCTCCGCGGAGGAGGCCGGGCTTCCCGAGCTCGACCGGCTCTGGGAGGCGGTGAAGCGGGAGGAACGCGGCGAAACCGCGTCCGGCGCCTAGGCGCCCGCCCCGCTCTCCTCGCCCGCGGCGCCGCCCGCCGCCGGCCTGCGCTTCTTCTCCTCGTCCATCTCCATCACGTAGTTGAGCTGAAGCTCGCGCAGCACGTGCGCCAGGAATCGCGACTCCTCGGAGGTCAGGTTCCCCTTCGTCCGCTCCTCCAGCATCCGCAGCATGTCGATCGAGAGCTGCGCCTGCGGCAAATCGCGCTCGATCTCCTGCGTGAAGGGATTCGCGGTCTTCCCCATCTGCTGCATGGCGGCAGCCTGGAACGAGTGGACGAGTCCCAGGAAGAGGTCCCGGTTCGACATGGTTGCCGGGGCCGGCGCGGCGCCCGGCCCCGGGCCCGTCGCGTCGGGCGGATTCGTGGGAGTTCCGGGGGTCTCGCTCATTTCGTGCTCTCCTCTGCCGCGTCGTCCGGCAGCACGTCGTCGGAGGGGGCGCCGCCGGGCGTGGGACCGTCGATCCGCTCGGCCAGCGCCATTGTGAGATAGGACGTTTCGCGCGCCGCCAGGAGAACCGGGTGGTCCCGGCTCTGGCCCATCACCTCCACGAGACGGAAGCGGGCGCCCGCCATCTTCGCCGCCGTGCGAAGCAGGTCGAGGAACGCCGGGGCGTCCACGTGGTGCGAGCAGGTCGCCGTCGCCAGCGTTCCGCCCGGAGCCAGGAGCCGCATGGCCGAGGCGTTCAGCGTAACGTATTTTCGCACCCCTTCGTCGAGCGTCTTCCGGCTCTTCACGAGGGCGGGCGGATCGAGAACGATCAGGTCGAAGCGTTCTTCCTCGCGGCCGAAGGCGCGGAGCACGTCCTCCACGCGCGCCTCCCGGAACGTCACGTCCTTCATCGCGGCGTTCCGCCGGTGGTTTTCCCGCGCGCGTTCCAGCGCGGGCCGGCTCGAGTCGATGCCGAGCACGCTCTTCGCCCCCGCCGCCGCGCAATGGAGCGCGAAGAGTCCGGTATGGCAGTAGAGGTCGAGCACGCGCTTGCCATGCGCCTCGCGCGCCACGCGCTTACGATTCTCGCGCTGATCGAGGAACTCGCCGGTCTTCTGCCCGCCGCGAAGGTCGATGGTGAGGACGTATCCCTCGTACGGTGCGTCGATGAGTTCGGGGACTTCCCCGCGCTCCAGCGGTTCCATCCGTTCGAGCCCCTCGAGCGTGCGCCCGGAGCCGTCCCGGCGGCAGACGATTCCCTTCGGACGGATCAGCTCCTGCAGCAGATCGAGGATCAGGTCCAGACGCGTCTCGATGCCGGCGGTCAGGCTCTGCACGCCGAGGTAGTCGCCGTATCGGTCCACGATCAGGCCGGGGAGGAAGTCTCCCTCGCCGTGGATCAGCCGGTAGGTGGTCTCGACCGGGAGGATCCGTTCGCGAAGGGTCAGCGCCCGCCCGATGCGGTCCCGGAAGAGGGCCTCGTCGATCGGTCGCACACGGCGGCTGAAGAGGCGGATCGCGATCAGCGAGTGCGGATTGTAGAGCCCGACACCCACGGGCATGCCGCGGTGGTCCTCGACGAGCACCTCCGCGCCGGGCGCGGGCGAACCCTCGACCTCCGCGATCTCGTTGCTGAAGACCCACGGATGCCCGGAGCGGATCCGGCGGTCCTGATTCTTGGCGAGACGGGCGCGCTTCACGCGGTCCTCAACGCTTCCGCCGCGTCGGGGGTTTCGGCTTTCCAATCTCGGGGGCAAGTCCGAGATAGCCGATCATCTTGCTGGCGAGTTTGGCGGCGAAGAAGTCGGAGACGATCTGCCCCGGGATCGGGCAGAGTTCCACGAGATCCATGCCGACGACCTGACGCCGCTCGAAGACCGCGCGCAGGAGCCGCAGCCCCTCATCCCAGGTGAGGCCGCCCGGCTCGGGGGTCCCGACGCCGGGAACGTAGGCGGGGTCGAACGCATCGAGATCGACGGTGATGTAGACGGGGTTTCCCAGCCGCTCGACGATTTCGTCCACCGGGAGCCCCTTCGCGCGGATCTCGCGTCCCAGGTAGACCGGCGCCTTCTCCGCATGCACGTAATCTGCCTCCTCGCGCGAGACGCTCCGGATTCCGACCGCCACGGTCGGAACGCCGAGATCGCGGATTCGCCGCATGACGGAGGCGTGGCTCAGCCTCGTCCCCTGGTACGAATCGCGGAGATCGAGGTGGGCGTCGAGCTGGAGCACCGAGAGCGCCGGGAAGCGCCGCTGGAGCGCGGCCACCGGGGCCAGCGTCAGGGAATGCTCGCCGCCCAGCGTGAACGGCACGATCCCCTTCTCCGCGACCGCCTCCACCGTCTCTTCCAGGCGGCGCATGCCAGCCTCGATGTCGGCCGGGTCGATCTCGATCTCCTCGAGCGTCGCCACGCCGATCTCGAACGGCTCGCGGTCGAGTTCCTCGTCGAAGAACTCCACCTGCCGCGACGCCTCGAGAATGGCGCGAGGGCCAAAGCGCGTTCCGGGCAGATACGACGTCGTCTGGTCGAACGGCGCGGGGATCACCGCGACGCGGGCGCGATCGAGGCGCGACTCCTCCGGCGCCACGCCGAGGAAGAGACGCGGCGCGGGCGCGGCGAGACGGGTGCGGCGGGATGGGGCGGACACGGGAGCACCTCCGAAACGAAGCCGCGCGGCACGGAGCCGCGCGGCAATGGAACGAGAGAGGGATTCGCCTGGAGGACTAGTAGCGGGATTCGCCCTCGTCCTCGTCGGTCTCCTCTTCCTCGTCGTCGTCGTCATCGTCGTCGTCGTCTTCGTCCTCCTCGAGATCGTCGTCGTCCTCCTCCACCTCTTCGGGTTCGTCGTCCTGCTCCATCGGATCGCGATCGCCGTAGAGATCGGACCGCCGGGGCGAGAGTTCCATCGCGTCGCCATTTCCTTCCATTTCGTGCCAGCTCATCTCCGGCTCCTCGACTCGTGTAGTGCCCGCGAGCGCGCGGGGCATTTCGGAAAACCGCGTCGGGAAGGTACGGACCCCGCAAGGGCCCGTCAACGGAAAAGCGAACAATTTCTAACCCTTTGCGGCACGGGCGGTTCGGGATGCGCCGGCGACGGAAGCGAGGGCCTTCTTCGCCGCAAGCGGCAGCCGCTTCGCGCGCAACAGGCGACAGTGACGCAACGTCGCGCGCATGGTGCGGCAGGTCGCCGCGCACTCCGGGCAAGCGCGGACGTGTTCCTCCAGCCGCGCGCAGACCGCGGGATTCACTTCCCCCTCGAGATGAAGACTCCACGAACGCGCGATGTCGGGGCAGCGGCGTGCACGGGGCGAGACGTCGTCCCCGGTCACGAGTGGCTGCAACCGAGAGCGCAACTCCAGCCGGGCGCGATGAAGGCGAGACTTGAGAGCGCGCTCGGTGACGCGAAGGACCGCGGCCGCCTCGCGCGCGGAGAGCCCCTCGACATCGCGCAGGATCACCGCTTCCCGCAACGGTGGCGGAAGCGACCGAAGGGCCGCCGCGATCGCCTCTCGAAGCTCCCGCCGTTCCAACCGTCCCTGCGGATTGGCCCGAGGGTCCTGATCGACTGGCTCGGCTCCGCCCGCTTCGCGCCACGCGTCGAGCGAGTCGGCGGCGCGCTGAGAGCGGCGGCGGCGACGGATGCAGGCGTGACGCGCCACGGTGTAGGCCCAGGTGCTGAGCGTGCCCTCGCCGCGATAGCGGGCCAGCGAGCGGACCAGCGACGCCAGGACGTCCTGCGCGATCTCCTCGGCGTCTTCCCGGTCGCGGCAGAAGGTCATGCCGTATCGAAACGCGGGGCGCGACACCATGGAGAGCAGCCGGCGAAGCGCCGCCGCGTCGCCGCCCTGGGCCGCGGCCACCAGGCGGCCCTCCTCGGCGCGGCTCCGCTTCGACCCCTTCGGGTCCTCCTTGAGGGATTTGGCGATATCCCCGAAGTAGCTGTCATTTCGCCGATTAGGAGTTCCGGCGAATCCTTTCGCCACGAAGGGCCTCCCACCTGTCGCCATGCTGCCAAGATCGCCACTCAGGCCCCCGGGACGGGGGCGCCGCCGCCGGATGATAGCAGCCTTGATCCTGAGTCTCGTAGCTTCGTTCGGCGTGCTTTGGGCGCCCCCGTCGCGGGCCGCAGACCAGGAGGCCGCGCCTGGGGGAGATCGGGCTCCCTGGACCTTGGCGCGGGTCTTGGAGGCGGCGCGGCGCGAGTCCCCCGCCGTCCAGGCGGCGAAAGCCGCGGGGCGGGCGGACGCCGCCGAAGGGGCCACCGCCTGGAGCGCCTTATCGCCGAAGATCTCCGCGCGAGGCGGGGTCACGCGGTCGAACGATCCCGCCCTTCTCTTTTCGCAGCGGCTCTGGCAGGGGCGCTTCACGGCGGGCGACTTCGCGCTCGACGCCCTGAACGAACCGGGCCCGCGGAGCGCGCTTGAATACGGGCTCGTGCTGGAGCAACCGATCTGGAACGGAGGCGCGGAAGTGACGGCGCCGGCGGTCGCCTCGAGCGCGCGCCGGGAAGCCGGCGCCGCTTCGCGCGCGGCCGTGGCCGACGCGCTCCTGGATGCCGTGAGGCGCTACGTCGGATACGTGAGCGCGCGGGAGCGCTCCCTCGCCGACTCCACCGCGCTGGTGGCGGCGCGCGCGGCGCACGCTGCCGCGGTCGAGCGCCATCGCCACGGCCAGATCCCCGACCTCGACACCCTCCGGACCTTCGCACGCGCCGCGGAGGGCATCGAGCGATCGCTGACGAGCGGGCGCGACCGCGACGTCGCGCGCCGCCGCCTCGGCGACCTGATCGGCGCGTCGCCCACCGACGAGGAGATCGCCTCCCCCGAGCCGGCCGACCCGGCCGCGTTTTTCACGGGGGCGGAGGCAGCGGGAAGGGAACCGACGCCGCCCGAGCTGGAGGCTTCGCGCGCCCGCGCCCGGCGCCTCGGTCTGGAGGCCTCGCGCGCGGCGCTTCGCCTTCTCCCCTCGCTGAACGGCCGCGTGGCCGTCACCTACTACCGCGATCCCGAATTGGACGACGTGGAGCGCCGCTGGTTCGCGGGGCTCTCCCTCGATTGGCCGCTCTGGGACGGCGCGCTCCGGTGGAACGAGCGCCGCGCGGCGGCCGCCCGCGCCGATGGTGCGCGCGCGGAGCTGGAAGCCGCGAAGCGCGACCTGGCCGCGCGGGAGGAAGCGGCCCGCCGCGACCTGGAGATCGCCGGGCCGAGGCGCGACGCCGCCCGGGCCGCGCGCCACGCTTCCGAGGAAGCGCTCCGTCTTGCCACGGCCCGCTACCGCGCGGGGCTCCTTCCCCTGGACGAATGGCTCGCGGTGGACGCCGAGGCGGCGCGCGCGCGGGAACGACAGATCGCGCGCGAGGCCGACGTGCAACTCGCGGGCTACACCTATCTTCACGCCATCGGGGGGCTGAAATGATTCGATCGAAGCGAAGGCTGCTCGTGCTCGCGGCGCCCATTCTCCTCTCCCTTGCGGCGGCGCTCTTCCTGGCCGGCTGCGGAGGAGAAGAGAAGGCGGTACCGCCCGACGGCCGCGCGCCCGTGACGGTGCCGGTGATGGTGGTCCGCTCCGGAGCCGCCGGCGGCGATCTGATTCTCCCCGGGCGCGTCGAGGCGCGCGAGGAGGTGACGCTCTCCTCGCGCATCGCCGGCCGCGTGACGTCGCTCCCGCTGTCGGGCGGCGCTCCGTTTCGCGAGGGGGAGGTGTTGGTCCGCTTCGACGCGCCCGAGGCGCGCGCGGCGCTCGCCCCCGCCGAGGCGGCGTGGAACGCCGCACGGACGCGCCTCGCCCTCGCCCGGCGTCAACAAGCCCGGTACGAGTCGCTCTATGTGTCGAAGGTGGCCGCGCTCCATGAGTTGGAAGTCGTTCGCGCCGAGCGGGAGACGGCGGAGGCGGGCGAGCAGGGCGCCGGCGCCGCCGCATCCGAGCGGCGAGCGGCGGTGGAGATTCGCGCTCCCTTCGCGGGCGTGGTGGTGCGGCGGCGCGCCGACCAGGGCGCCGAGGTGGGGCCGGGCGCCCCGCTCCTCGACATCCGGTCCCGCGAGAGCGGACTCGTCGTCGCGGCGGTGCCCGAGCAGGAATCGGCACGCGCCGGCGGAGCGGTGTCGATCCAGGTGGGCGACGGCCCGTGGCGGGAGGCTCGTCTCGTCCGCGTCGACGGGATGGTCGATCCGCTCTCCCGGACCCGAACCGCGCGTTTCCGCCCTCGTGATAGCAGCGGCGCGGCGCTCGAGGCGGGAGCGTTCGCGCGCGTCCGCCTCGGCGGCGCGGCCTCGCCGGGCGCCGGAACGGGCTCCGGCGCTGGCACGGGTGCGAGCGGCGGTGGCAGCGCCGGTCCGGGTCACGAATTCGCCGTGCCGACCAAGGCGCTGGTCCATCGCGGCTCGCTCGCGGGGGTCTACGTTCTCCGCGAAGGCCGCGCCTCGCTTCGCTGGCTCCGCGTGGGGCGCGAGGCGGGAGAGACGGTCACGGTGCTGGCCGGGCTCGACCCGGGCGACACCCTCGCCCTCGACCCCACCGGGCTCGAGGATGGCCGCCGCGCGGAGGCCGCTAGGTGAGCGCGTCGCAATCCCCCGGCGCGCGCTCCAGCGGCCCCGCCGGCCGGATGGCCGGCTACTTTCTTCACTCGAAGCTGACCCCGCTCGCCATCTTCGCGTCGCTCTTCCTGGGCCTCTTCGCCTTCGCCACGCTTCCCCGCGAGGAGGAACCGCAGATCCGCGTGCCGATGGTGGACGTCGGCCTCCGCTGGACCGGCGCCTCGGCCGAGCAGATCGAGCGCCAGCTCACGTCGCCGGTGGAGCGGCG
>JBBTHR010000060.1:0-9258 GCA_038060295.1 Candidatus Eiseniibacteriota bacterium | reverse complement strand
TCGACATCCTCTACAACGAGGGGATCTCGCGCGAGGGCGAACTCCTCGACATGGCGGTCGAGAAGAACATGGTGCAGAAGAGCGGCACCTGGTTCTCCTACGGCGAGGAGCGGATCGGCCAGGGACGCGAAAACGCCCGGGTCTGGCTGAAGGAACACCCCGACGTCGTGGCCGAGATCGACGCCAAGATGCGCGAGGCGCTCGGCATCGGCGCCGCGAAGGCGGAGGCGGAAGCCCCGGCTCCGGTGGCCGCGGCGGCCGGCGAAGGGCGAGGGGAGCGCCGGGTTCGAATCTAGGCGATGCCGCTTCGGCCCGATCGAGCGGCATCGGAAGAGGCGGCGAAGCATGCCGCTCTCAGATTGTTGGAGCGGGGTCCGCGCACCGAGCGGGAGATCGTCGATCGCCTGCTCGGGCGCGGGTTCGCTCCCGACGCGGTGGAGCGCGCCGTCGAGCGCCTCCGCCGCGTCTCTCTATTGGACGACCGCGCGTTCCTGCGCGCGTTCGTGCGCGCCGAATTGACGCGGCGGCCGCAGGGTCGCCGTCTTCTCGTGACGAAGCTGAAACGCCGGGGTGTCCCCGCCGTGCTGATCGCCGAGGTGGACGAGCTCCTGGCGCGGGACGGGGATCTGGCGGAGAGCCACCTGGCCACGGAAGTCGAGCGCGCGGCGCTCGCGGCGGCGGCGCTTCGGCGCCGGTACGCCGGGTGCCCCGAGGAGGAGCGCCGGCGAAAGCTGTCGCACGCGCTGATGCGCCGCGGCTTCTCGTGGGACACCATCCGGGACCTCGTCGGAGCGGAACCAACCGAGGAATCGACGTGAATCGTCCGACCAGCGACCAACTCCGCCAGACGTTCCTCGACTTCTTCAAGGACCGCGGCCATCCGCACCTGCCGATGGCGCCGCTCGTGCCGCTCGACGACCCCACGCTCCTCTTCACGTCGGCCGGCATGGTGCCGTTCAAGCCCTACTACTCCTCGCCGCTCCCGCCGCCGACGCGCCGCGCCGTCACGGTGCAGCGCTGCCTGCGCCTGACCGACATCGAGAACGTCGGCGTCACGGTGCGGCACGCGACGTTCTTCGAGATGCTCGGCAATTTCTCCTTCGGCGACTACTTCAAGAAGGAGGCGATCGAGTGGGCCTGGGAGTTCTCGACCCAGGTGTTGAAGATGCCACCCGAGCGCCTCTACCCGTCCGTCTACCGCGACGATCAGGAGGCGTTCGACCTCTGGGCGAAGCACATCGGGCTCGGCGCCGATCGCGTGACCCGGCTGGGCGACAAGGACAACTTCTGGGGACCGGCGGGCGGTGCGGGAGCGTGCGGCCCCTGTTCCGAGATCTACTGGGACCAGGGACCGGGCGTGGGCTGCGGGCGCCCCGAGTGCGCGCCCGGATGCGACTGCGAGCGCTATCTCGAGTTCTGGAATCTCGTCTTTCCGCAGTTCGACCAGGCGCCGACCGGGGAGCGCAGGCCGCTCCCGAACCGCGGCATCGACACCGGAATGGGACTCGAACGGCTGGCCATGATCTTGCAGGAAACGCCGAGCTTGTACGACAACGACCTCCTCCGTCCGATCGGGGAGGCCGCGCGCCGGCTCGGTACTTCAAAGGAAGCGGACTCGGAGCGGGGCCGGTTCGCCTCGCGCGTCATCACCGATCATCTCCGCGCGCTCGTCTTCACGTTCGCCGAGGGGATTCGCCCGTCGAACGAGGGACGCGGCTACGTGGTCCGCCGCCTCCTGCGCCGCGCCGCGCGGCTGGGGCGTTACGTTGGAATTCACGGCACGTTCCTCTCTCGCCTCGTCCCGACGGTCGTGAAGCAGATGAGCGGCTACGAGGAGTACGCCTACCTCGCGAAGGAGCAGGTCGCCATCGCGGCCGCCGTGGAGGAGGAGGAATCGCGCTTCGCCGAGACGCTGGAGCAGGGGATGTCCCGCTTCGACGACACGGCCGCGGATCTCGAGAAGAAGAAGCAGGCCGTCTTCCCCGGCGCCGTCGCCTTCGCGCTCTACGACACGTACGGATTCCCGATCGACCTCACCGTGGAGATGGCGAAGGAGCGCGGCTTCGCGGTCGACATGCCGGCCTACGAGGCGGCCATGGAAGAGCAGCGCGATCGTGCGCGGCGCGCCGGCAAGTTCGAGGCGCGCCGCGTCACGGCCGGCCCGTGGACGACGCTCACCGCCGGGTCGCACTCCGAATTCGTCGGGTACGACCTGTGGGTCGTGGAGGGCGTGACGATCCGCGATTTGCGGGACGTGGGGGACGCGGGCGAGGCGGGGGAGGGCGCGCCGCGGACGGTCGAGTTCACGCTCGATCGCACTCCCTTCTACGCGGAGGGAGGCGGGCAGGTCGGCGACACCGGCTGGGTGGAGAGGCTCGCCGGCCAGGCCGGCGCGGCCGTGCGCCTTCGCGTCGTCGACACGGTGAAGGACGGCGAGCGGATTCTCCACCGCGCGGAGGTCGTCGAGGGATCGCCCGGAGCGGGACCCTACCGGGCCGCCATCGACGGGGAGAAGCGGGGGGCGACGCAGCGGAATCACACGGCCACGCATCTCCTCCACGCGGCGCTTCGCGCGCGCCTCGGGACCCACCTGAAGCAGGCGGGCTCCCTGGTCGCGCCCGAACGGCTCCGCTTCGACTTCTCGCACGGCAAGGCGCTCACGCCGGACGATCTCCACGCCATCGAGAGCGCCATCAACGATCGCATCCTGGCCGATCTCCCTGTCGCGACGGAGGTGACGTCGCTGAAGGAGGCGCAGGAGAAGGGCGCCATGGCGCTCTTCGGCGAGAAGTACGGCGAGCGCGTGCGCCAGGTGACCATCGCCGACTACAGCCGCGAGCTCTGCGGCGGCTGCCACGTCCGGCGGACCGGAGAGATCGGCTATCTCCGCATCGAGTCGGAGCAGGCCGTCGCCTCGGGCACGCGACGCGTGGAGGCGGTGACCGGCGCCCTGGCCTACCGGCACGCGGAGCACGACCGCGCGCTCCTACGCGAGCTGGCGGCGAAACTCGGCGCGCCGCGCGATGCGCTGGCCGAACGGATCGCGGCGCTGCAGGATGAGGCGAAGCGGCTCCGCGACGCCCAGGCGAAGGCAAGCCAGCAGGCGACGCGGGAACGGCTGCGGGGTGCCGTGCGGAAGGCGAGGGAGGAGGCCGACCGGCAGGGACATCCGCCGATCCTGATCGAGAAGATCGACGTCTCCTCCAAGGACGAGATGCGCGACGCGCGCGAGTTCGTGGCGAAGGAGCTTCACGACGGCCTCACGGCCCTTGTGTCGATGAACGAGCGGTACGCCGCGGTCGCCACGGCCGTCGGCGCCACGTTGACGAGCGTGCTCTCGGCCGCCGACTGGGCCAACAACGCGGCGAAACTCGCGGGAGGCCGCGGCGGGGGCAAACCCGACCGCGCCGAGGCCGGGCTGAAAGACCTTACGAAGGAACTCGAGGTGCTGGATCAGTTGAAGCGCGACAGCGAGAAGGCCATCCGGTCGCTGAAGGCGGACTAGGGAGAAGATGTCGACCGATCATCGAGTTCTCGGAAGGCTCCTCGACGCGGCGGAACGGTGCGGATGTGCGCATCTCGTTCTCGTCGACCCCGACCGGACCACCCCCGAGCGCTCGGCCGAACTCGCGCGCGAATGCGCCATGGCGGGGACCGACGGCATCCTCTTCGGCAGCAGCACGCCGCTCGAGCGCGATCCCGCGCCGGTGCTGCGCGCGATTCGCTCCCGCTACGAGGGGCCGCTGGTTCTCTTCCCGGGAAGCTCCGGCCAGGTTCGCCCCGACGTCGACGCGGTTCTCTTTCTCTCGCTGCTCTCCGGGCGCGATCCGCGCTTCCTCATCGACGAGCAGGTCGCGGCGGCGCCGCGCGTGCTCGCCTCCGGCGTCGAGCCGATCGCGACCGCCTACCTCCTCGTCGGTTCGGACGAGGGAGGGAGTGTGGCGCGCGTGACCGGGACGAGGCCGCTCCCGGTCGCGCCCGCCTCGGTCGTCGTGTCGCACGCGCAGGCGGCCGCCTGTCTCGGCTTCTCCCTCGTCTACCTGGAAGCCGGGAGCGGCGCCGCGATGCCGGTTCCCGCCTCGCTCGTTCGCGAGGTCGCGGCGGCCACGCCGATTCCGCTCGTCGTGGGGGGCGGCATTCGCCGGCCCGAGGAAGCGGCCGCGCTGGCGGCGGCGGGCGCGCGATTCGTCGTGACCGGGACGATCCACGAGGTGGGGAGCGCGGTCGGGCCCTTCACCGAAGCGGTCCACCTGCCGGTGCCGGCCCTCCCATGATGCGGGTGCGCGGTTTCGGCTTTCACGAGGGAGACGCATGAAGGGACTGATCCTGAGCGGCGGCAAGGGGACCCGGCTTCGCCCCATCACCCACACCGGGGCGAAACAGCTCATTCCGGTCGCCAACAAGCCGATCCTCTTCTACGTGATCGAGGCCGTGCGCGACGCGGGGATCGCCGACATCGGCATTGTCGTTGGGGACACGGAGCCGGAGATCCGGGAAGCGGTCGGCGACGGCTCCGCCTTCGGCGTTCGCATCACCTACATCCGCCAGGACCAGCCGCTGGGGCTGGCTCACGCCGTGAGAACCGCCCGGCCGTTCCTCCAGGACGATCCGTTCGTCATGTTCCTCGGCGACAACCTGATCCTCGACGGCATCCGCGCGCTGGTGGACGAATTCCGGAGCGAGCGCCCCAACTGCGAGATTCTCCTCGCGCGCGTGCCGCGGCCCCAAGAGTTCGGCGTCGCCGAGCTGGAGGGAGACCGCGTCGTCCGCCTGGAGGAGAAGCCGAAGGAGCCGCGTTCCAATCTGGCGCTCGTCGGCGTCTACATGTTCGACCACACCGTGCACGAGGCGATCGACGCGATCCGTCCCTCCGCCCGGGGAGAGCTGGAAATCACCGACGCCATCCAGCAGCTGATCGACCGCGGGCGCGTCGTGAAGCACCACCTGGTCACCGGATGGTGGAAGGACACCGGGAAGCTGGAGGATATCCTGGAGGCGAACCGGATGGTTCTCTCCCGCGCCAAGCGTTCCATCGAGGGCGACGTCGACGCGGCCTCGCGCGTGGAGGGAGAGGTGATCATCGGCCCGGGGACCGTGGTGCGGGAGTCGATTCTCCGCGGGCCGCTCGTGATCGGCGCGCGCTGTCGCATCGAGCATTCCTACGTCGGCCCCTTCACGGCCCTGCACGACGAGGTGGAACTCCGGAACAGCGAGATCGAGCACTCGATCGTCCTGGCGCGCTGTAGCATCCAGGACATCCCGGTGCGGATCGAGGCGAGCCTCATCGGCAAGGAGGTCCGCATCCAGCGGTCGCAGTTGAAGCCGACCGCCTACCGCTTCATGGTGGGCGACTCGAGCCGGGTGGACGTTCTCTAGTGGTGGTTCCTCGAGTGGTAGTCCTCTAGGGAGGGCGGCGCCGTGCGGATCCTGATCACCGGTGCGAACGGAATGCTGGGCCGCGCGCTGGCCGAAAGGCTGGCGAGCGGGCACACGCTCTTTCTCTGGGGCCGCGACGAGGCCGATCTCTCGGACGAGGCGGCGGTGCGCGAGGCGGCGCGTGGCATCGAGTTCGACGCGATCGTCCACGCCGCGGCCTTCACCGAGGTCGACCGCTGCGAGAGCGAATACGAGCTGGCGCTGCGCGGCAATCGCGACGCCGTCCGGTACGTGGCGCTCCTGGCGCGCGACCGCGGCGCGCACTTCGTGACCGTCAGCACCGACTACGTCTTCGACGGGACGAAGGGCGAGCCCTACGTCGAGGACGACCCGACGGCCCCGGTCAACGCGTACGGCCGCTCCAAGCTGGAGGGAGAGAAGGCGGCGCTCTCGAGCGGCGCGGCCGCGCTCGTCGTCCGGACGTCGTGGCTCTTCGGGCCCGGCGGCAAGAACTTCGTCGAGAACATCGCCGGGAAGCTGGAGCGGGGCGAGGCGCTGGAGGTGGTGGACGACCAGCTGGGGTCGCCGACCTACACGCGCCACCTGGCCCACGGCATCGCCCGGCTCCTCGGCCGCGGCGCCACCGGCATCGTCCACGTCACCAACAGCGGCCAGACCACCTGGTACGGTTTCGCGGTCGCCATCGCCCGGTACCTGGGATCGGCCACGCCGATCGCGCCGATCTCCTCCGACCGGATCCGCCGTCCCGCGCCGCGTCCCGCCTACTCGGTCCTCTCGGGCGAGCGCTACGCCGGGCTGGCCGGCGAGCGGATGCCGCGATGGGAGGACGCGCTCCACCACTATCTCGCCGGCCGGAGCGCCGCGCCGGGGGCCGCCGCGTGAGCGCGCGCGTCCGCCTGGCGTTCGCCGAGTCGGCCGCCGTCCTGGCGACCGTCGTCGAGCGGGACGCGGCGCTGATCGAACGGATGGCGCGCCTGGTCGCCTCGACCGTGCGCCGCGGGAGAACGGTCTTCTTCGTGGGAAACGGCGGCAGCGCGGCCGAGGCGCAGCATCTCGCCGCGGAACTCGTCGTCCGCTTCGTGCGCGACCGCGTGCCGCTCCCGGCCGTCGCGCTGACCACCGACAGCTCCGTGCTGACCGCGGCGGGGAACGACTACGGCTTCGAGCAGATCTTCGCGCGGAGCGTGGCCGCCCTGGGACGCCGCGGCGATCTCCTCGTGGCGCTCACGACGAGTGGACGCTCGCGGAACATCCTGGCCGCGGTCGCGGCGGCCCGGGAGCGCGGCATGCGCGTCATGGGAATGACCGGCGCCGCCGGCCGCTCCTTCGCGCGGCGCTGCGATCTCTGCCTCGTCGTTCCGAGCCGCGTCACCGCGCGCATCCAGGAGATCCATCTCCTGGCCGGGCACCTCTGCTGCGAGGCAGCCGAAGAGACAGCGCCCCGGCGCGCGGGCGCCGCGACGCGGAGGCGCCGGGCGTGATCGGCGCGATCGTCCGTTCCATGCGCGCCTATCAGTGGACGAAGAATCTCGTCCTCTTCGCGGGGCCGATCTTCACGCTCCGGATCCTCGATCCGTCGATCGCCCTCGCTTCCGTCGCCGGATTCTTCGCCTTCTCGCTCGCCGTCTCGGGCGTCTACGTCTTCAATGACATCCTCGACGTCGAGCGCGACCGGCTCCATCCCGAGAAGCGGACGCGCCCCGTCGCGTCGGGGGCCTTGCCGATCCCGGCGGCGTTCGTCGTGGCGGCGTCGCTGCTCGCGGCCGGCCTGGGCGCCTGCGCGGCGCTCGGCCCGCGCTTCGTGGCAACCGCCATCGCCTACGTTGTCCTCACCGGGGCCTATTCGCTCCTCCTGAAGCAGGTCGTCCTGCTCGACGTGGTGGCGATCGCCACGGGATTCGTCCTCCGCGCCGTGGCGGGAGTCGAACTGGTCCGGGACCGGACCCACATCGGTCCGGAGGGGATCGCCATCTCGCCCTGGCTGCTGGTCTGCGCCTTCTTCCTCGCGCTCTTCCTGGCGATCGGGAAGCGGCTCTACGAATTCGAGACGCTGGAGCGCGATGCGGCGCGCCACCGGGTGGCGCTGGGCGCCTACACGCGGCCGCTCCTCGACCAGCTGATCGCCGTCGTCACCGGCGCGACCGTCATCGCCTACTCGATCTACACGATCTCGCCGGAGACGATCGCCAAGTACCATGGCCGCCCACTCTATCTCACCATTCCCTTCGTTCTCTACGGGATCTTCCGCTACCTCTATCTGCTCTACGCCGAGCACAAGGGGGGGAATCCTTCCGAGCACCTGCTCCGCGACCGAGCCACGCTGGCGAACGTGGTCCTCTGGTGCTGCGCCGTGCTCGCGATTCTCCTCTGGCCGGTGGAGTGACCCGCGTGGTCCGCGCCGGGAAGCCGCGCGCCGCGCGACCCTCCGGGGCGCGCCCGGCCGCCTCGCCTCCCGCCGCTTCCGTCCGGGTGCGTTGCCCCGCCAAGGTGAACCTCGGCCTCTGGGTCCTGGGACGCCGCCCCGACGGCTATCACGAGATCGACACGATCCTCCAGACCATCGCCCTAGAGGACGACCTCGAACTGACTCGCTCCGATCGGCCAGGGTGCCACTTCGTCGCAGCCGGCCGGCCGATCCCCGGGCCGGGGCCGAATCTGGTGGAGCGCGCCTGGGGCCTTCTCGTAACGGAGCGGCCCGAGTTGGAGAGGGCGGGTGTCACGGCACGGCTCCTCAAGCGGATCCCGGTGGGAGCCGGACTGGGTGGGGGAAGCAGTGATGCGGCCGGGCTTCTGGCGGGCGCGAACTGGCTATTCGGCCTCGGGTTCGCCACCGCCGACCTGGAGCGCCTGGCGTCGGAACTCGGCTCCGACGTCCCCTTTTTCATCCAGGGTGGCACGGCCCGGGCCACCGGGCGCGGGGAGCGTCTGAGACATCTCCGTCCGCTCCCCCCCGTCTGGGTGGTCGTGGTCAGTCCACCTGTCGCAGTTTCAACGAGTTGGGCCTACGGGCTCCTGAGAAAGCGATTGACACTCAGAGGGTCGAGCGCTAGCATCCTCGCGTCTGCCGTGGCACGGGGGGACGTGGGGGCTGCGGTTGATGCGCGGTACAACGCGTTCGAGGACGTTGTCCTTTCCCAAGTTCCCCTACTCGCGCGATTGATGCAGTCGTTCGTCGCGGCCAGAGCGTGGGGTTCTCTCTTGTCCGGGAGCGGCTGCAGTCTCTTCACGCTGGCACGGGCGGAGAACGAGGCGCGTGCGGTGGCGGCGACCATCGGCGCGTGCGATGCGGACGTCCGCGTCATGCGGACCCGAGAGCGCGGCGTCACCGTGGCGCGTAGGGTGTGACGCCGGTGAGCGGACCACCAGGGATCAGGGGATCCCATGGACTTCGAAGGATCGAGGTCCAGAACTCGAGGTGGGAACGACGGCATGGGACTCGAGATCACCGAAGTTCGAATCTCGCTCAGGGACGACGACAAGCTGAAAGCGTTCGCGAGCATGACCTTCAACGACGCGTTCGTGATCCGAGGATTGAAGGTCATCGAGGGGACGAACGGGATGTTCGTGGCGATGCCGAGCCGGAAACGGCCCGACGGCACGTACCAGGACATCGCGCACCCGATCCACAACGATTCACGGAAGTTCATCGAGGGTCGAATCCTCGATGAGTACGAGAAGGAGCGGGCGAAGCAGCCGGACGGATCGCTCATCAGCAGCGAAACGCTGTAGGCGTTCCTGCCGGAATCGTCGGCGCCCTGGCGGGCCGGCGCACCGGGCCCGCGACCTAGGATGGGGCGTCGGCAAGTGGTAAGCCAGGAGACTTTGGATCTCCCATCCGGAGGTTCGAATCCTCCCGCCCCA
>JBBTHR010000059.1:0-27447 GCA_038060295.1 Candidatus Eiseniibacteriota bacterium | reverse complement strand
AGCGTGCTGTCGGCGCCCACGTGGGGCGTGACGAGGAGCCGCACGCCGACCTTCTTCTCGTCGTACCCGATGATCTCGAGCACGCCCGTCTCCCGCTGCCGTTCGTAGCGGGCGATCGGAACGACGGTTCCCACGACGATCTCGGCCTGCTGATTGTCGAGGGTCGTCACCTTGGGCGCCGAGACGAGGTTCGTGCTCGACTGCTGCTTCAGGAGTTCCAGCGCCATCGAGAATTCCTGAAATGAGAGCTTGCCGAACGTGAACTCGCCGGGCGACGCGTAGGGGAACGACTGCCCCGGCGGAAACGCCGGCCCGCCGCCGCCGACCTGGTTGTTCGGATTCGACTCCGCCGTGAAATCGCCGCTCCCGGCACTCTTCGGGAAGGGGAACGTGTGCGGCATCACGGCCCCCTTCGCGCTGGCGCGCATCTGCCAGTCGATTCCCAGCCGCTCCTCCGTGCCGAGCGTCGTCTCCACCAGCTTCGCTTCGATGGCGATCAGCTGCGGCCTACGGTCGAGCCGCTCGAGCACCTTCAGGACCGCCTCCAGGCGCGACGGCGTGTCGGTCACGATCAGGGCGTTCTCCTTGGTGGAGGCGGAGATGACGGAGCCGACTCCGCCGCCCGTGAACGGCGCCACCGACCCCTTCTCGCTCACCACGCTCGCCACCGCGTCGGCGGCGGCCTTGGCGTCAATGTAGCGAAGCGGGAAGACCGCCGAGCGGAGCGCGGCTGGATTCACCACCAGCACCCTGCCGTCGATGCGGTAATCGCAACCGGTCGCCTCCGCCACGTAGGAGACCGATTCCTCGAACGTGAGTTCGGACAGCGTCGCCGTGAACGTCCCGGACACCGGCTGCCCCATGACAAACGAATAGCCGAATTGCGCCGCCACGAGGCGCAGGGCGTCCTGGGCGCGCGTATCCTTGAACGAGAAGGACGCCGTGGCGCCGTCCCGGGCGCCCGCGGGAGTGCCCGCCGCGAGCGTCGCCGCGAGGGCGAGAAGTGCGACAAGGCGCCTCATGATCCTTCTCCTTTCAACGACAAGGTGACCACGGTGCCGTGGTCGAGCACGAGGACCGAGCGGGCTCCGATCTGGAGCACTTCCCGGCCGGCGATCCGATCGCCTTCTCGCACGACTTCCCCATTCACCAGCGCGGTCCGTCCGCGCGGGCCGTTCATGACTCCCTGCAAGAAAAGTCCCGAGCCGCGCGAGGAAGACCTCGCCCCCGATACCGGCTCCGAATTCGGTTCCCTGCCGAGGCGGAAGCGGCGGTCGAACGGATCACCGCCCCATCCCGGCGGCGTCGGCGTCACCGCGGTCCCCCGATCGGACGCGTTCGCCAGCATGGCCAGCGCCGGCGCCCCCCCGCCCACGGCGGAGCGGGAGCGGAGCGCGCGCGTCTTCTCGTCGAGGGAGTAAATCCAGAGGAGAATCGCCAGGAGCACCCCCACGAGGGCGTACGTCCTGGTATTCATCCCCTCCCGAATCTGCTTCCGCAGCCATTGCATGCCGGGCTCCTAGGGCGATCCGTAGATCCAGAGCGACACGTCGGCCACCAGACGCGGCGCCAGCGATGCCTCGTGCCGCAACGCCACCGAGCGGACCACGACCAGCTGGTCGAGCGACTCCACGTCGGCGAGATAGTTTCCGATCGCCTGGTACGGCGCCTCGAGCCGGAGCCTCAGATCGACCTTCCGGTATGCGACCGCCGCGCCCGAGGCGTCGGGAATCACTTCCTCGACCGGCAGGCCCGCGGGCCTGATCAACTCCGTCCGCACACCGTGGCGCACGCTGACCGCCGCGAGCGCGTCGAGCAGAGACGCCACCATCGTTCCGGCGGGGAGCGCGCGCTTGAGCCGCCCGCGCATCCCGTCGGTCGCGGGGTGCGCCCGCTGCCACGCTTCTATCTCGCCGAGTCCGGCCTGGAGATCGGTCAGCTCCGTCCGGAGCGTCGTCTCCCGCGTCGCGAGCACGCGCCGCTCCTTCTCGCGCGGCGCGATCCACGCGGCGTTCACCACGCCCAGCGCCACCACGAGAGAGGCCAGAACGAGCGCGTGGCCGAACCACGGCGCCCGGATGATCGCTTTCGTCACGAACCCGCCCCCTCCGTGAGCCGCGCCGTCAGCGTGAAACCGCTGAGTTCCGGCGCCACCCGTTCACATCCCTCCAGGCGGACCTCATCGACCACCGGCGAGGAGCCGAGCGATCTCAGGAGATCGGCCAGCACCCGCTCGGGCGGCGCCCCCTGCGTTCGGAGGAGCCCGGAAATACGAAGCGAGCGCGGCTCCGGTGGCGCCGGCGCCGCGCCGGGCGCCGTTGTCGCCGCGGCCGGGTCGAGCACCTCCACCGCCGTCAGGCGTACGTCTTGGCCCACGCGATGACTCAGGTCGCGAAGCACCGTCGACCAGACGACCTGGCTTCCCGTCAGACGCCCCAGCAGCGCCTCGAGGCGAGCTTCCTCCTCGCGCGCCGCACGGAACTGGGCCACCGCCGAGCTCTGCGCGTTCAGTTCTTCCAGGCCGCCGCGCAGCGACGCGATCCGCTGGCGGGCCTGCGAGTTCTGAATCTCCGCCGGGGCCGCGATCGACACGATGAGAAGCGCCGCCGCCGCCGCAACCGCCGGGGTCGGTACGGCCTCGGCGATCCAGGAGATGCCCTCGCCCGGGCCGCCGCCGAGGAAATTGAGCGTCTCGCCCGAGATGGACGCCAGCGTCACGCCGGGCGCCGTCGCGTCGGACGGGTCTTCGCGGCCCGTTCCAGCCACGGCGCCATCCCTCTGGGACGGATCATCGGCCGCGCGGACCGGCATCTTGAGAACGCCCCCGAGATAGCCCGCCAGATTCCGGAGCCTGGCGCCGGGCCCTAGCAGGACGACGCGGGTCACGGCCTCGCCCAGGAACTGCTCGTTGCAGTAGTCGAAGGAGTTCCAGAGGTCCCGGACCAGGCGCTCCAGGGTGGGCCGGAGCATGATCCCGACCGCCGCAAGCGGCATCCCGTCGACGAAGTTCGCCTCATCGGCTCCGATCGGCACTCCGCACGAGAGCAGGAGCTCCTCGGCCGCCTCGGGCGTCCGCTCCACCGTCCCCACACCGGGCACCACGATCTGGCGAAGAGCGGCGGCCAGCGTCTGGCGTCCGAAGGCCAGGTCACGCGAGAAGCGGATGTCTCGCCCCTTCAGCACCACGATCTGACTCGCGTCGGAGCCGATGTCGAGGTAGGCGACGACTTCGTTCGACGCGAGCGCGCCCTTTCGCTCGAGGTCGGCGCGGAGTCCTACCGCCGGCACGGTGACGGCCCAGGGGCGGAGACCCGCCGAGACGAGAAGCGCCCGGCGCTCCTCCACGCGGCGGCGCGGCGCGATGACGACCAGCACCGAGAGTTCGCGCCCGGAGCCGGCGGAATCGAGAAGCTCGAAGCGGATCTCAGCTTCGGAGATCGGATAGTTCACGTGGCGGCGGCATTCGAGTTCGAGCGCCGATCGGAGATCGGCCTGGCGCATCGCCGGCATCGAGAGCCGGCGGACGACGACGTCGGGTCCGGAGATCGCGGCGACCGCGGGCCGCCCCGCCGCGCCGAGTTCCGCGACCATCGCCGCGAGCGCCCGCCGTTCGGCGAGCTCGCGGGCGACGGGCGTGAGGTCGGGAGCGATGGCGCGGAAGGCGCTCCGCACGCGAGGCGCGACTCTGTGACGACGGGTCACGCGGGTCAGGCGGAGCCCTGCGTCGCTTTCCTCGACCACCAGCAGGTCGGCGGGCGCCGCGAGGCTGGACCGCCGCAAGCGCGTGAACCAACCCCGGACGACCGGAGGAAGGCGGAGATCGACCGCCGCCATTTTCTGCACCAGATTCGTCGTCGCCTTCGGTTCCATCGTTCCCTCTCGCGCTAGACGCGCGTCTCCACCCACCCCACCACGGAGAGGAGGCCCGACACCTTGCGGATCCGCTGATTCGACCTGTCCGCGATGTAGATCACACCCGTGGAATTGACCACGATCCCGGCCGGAGCGTTCAGCCTGGCGGCCGTCGCCGCGCCGCCGTCTCCCGAATATCCTGCCGTACCGGTTCCCGCGATCGTCGAGATCGTCCCGCCCACCGCGAAGCGGCGGATGACGTTGTTTCCCCGATCGGCCACGTAGAGATCGCCCGACGCCGCCACCGTGACCGATTCCGGCCCGTTCAGCCGGGCAGCGGTGGCCGCGCCGCCGTCGCCGGTGTAGCCGGCGGTCCCGGTCCCCGCGATGGTGGTGATCACGCCAGTCGCCGCCGCGACGCGCCGGATCGCGTGATTGGAAGTGTCGGCGATGTAGAGATCTCCGTTCGACGCCAGCTCGACTCCCTCGGGATTCCGGAGCCGCGCCGCGGTGGCCAGCCCTCCGTCGCCGGTATATCCGTTGATCCCCGTTCCGGCGTACGTCGTGATGATTCCCGTCGCGGCGGTCACCTTCCGGACCTTCCCGTTGCTTCGATCGGCGATGAAGCAGTCGCCGTTGGCGACGACGGCGATTCCGCGCGGCGAATTCAGCCTCGCCGCGGTGGCAGCGCCTCCGTCCCCGGAGGAACCGGGAGTGCCGGTCCCCGCGACGGTCGTGATGATCCCCGTGGCGGCGGCGACCTTCCGGATCTTGTGGTTCCCGGTGTCGGCGATGTAGAGATCTCCGTTGGCCGCGACGGCGAGGTCTTGCGGGAACTGGAGGCGGGCCGCCGTGGCCGCCGCACCGTCCCCGGACGACCCCGGCGAGCCGTTCCCCGCGACCGTCGTGATCACCCCCGTGAGGGGCGAGACGCGGCGAATCACGTGATTGTCGGTATCGGCGATGTAGAGCGATCCGTCGGGGCCGATGGCGACGCCCTCGGCGTTCCTGATCGTGGCCGAGGTCGCCGGACCGCCATCCCCGGTGTATCCGAAGGAGCCGGTCCCGGCGTAGGTGGAGATTCCTCCCGTGGAGATCTGGATCTGGAGCACCCGCGTGGCTTCTCCCACGACGCCCGTCGCCACGAGGCGCTTTCGCCCCGCCGGAAGCGGCGCGCCGTTCTCGTCAAGGGTGTCGGGCGGCGCGACCGTGAACGACCCCGGCCCGACGTTCTTCCCGGGGGACGGAAGGCCGCTCCACGACGGATTCGCGCCCAACTTCTTCACAGCGTACTCGAGCCCCGCCTGGGCCACGTAGAAGGCCTGGCTCGACTGGACGTGGTGCACCGATAGCCCCGAGTTCTCCGAGACGAGCGACACCATGGCGAGACCCAGAATCAGGAGAACCAGGATCGTGGCGGTGACGAGCACCACCGAGAACCCCGCGTCGGGCCGCGGCGCGTGCGGCATCGTCCAGCGCGAACTCATAGGGCCCTCAAGGCGGCGGCGCCGAGCGTCGCGATCGACTGCCCGCCGCGCGCCAGGCGAAGGTAGACCGCCACTCGGCGGATGTCGGTGGCGGAGGGAGCGACGACCGGCGCCGCCGCGGTCCCGTCCTCCTTGAAATAGGCGAACGCCAGCGAATCGACGCCGGCGGCCAGCGCCTGCGGCACGCCGTTCCTCGTGAAGAGCAGATCGGCGCCCTTCGTGCCGCTCCACGAGACGACGATCGGGACGGCGTCGCGATCGACGAACGCGAAGGTCTGCGCGGACGCCGTGGTCACACTGTTCCCATCGCGCAGGCGGCGCATCTCGCGCGCGATCCGCTCCTCGGCGAAACGCGCCTGCTGCAGGAGATCGGCCTCCACGTCGACGAAGCGGTAGGTGCCGATCGCCTCGCGAAACATGACGGCGAGCAGAAGGCCCGCGATCGAGATGACGACGATCACGATCACCAGCTCGATGAGCGTGAAGCCCGCCCCTCCGTCCATCTCCCCGCGCCGGCGGTTTCCAATCGCCCCGGGCCGCATCAGTAGTTCACGAACCAGGTGGTCAGAGTCACGGGCGGAACTCCCGACGTGGTCACCGTGACGCTCACGGTGCGAAAGGTGACGCTGTCGTAGGTCGAGTCGGACGCCACGCCCACCGAACGCTGAAACGCGGTGAACGCGGCAATTGGCGTCTCGGCCGGATAGTTTCCCGCCACCACGTAGGAGAAGCCGCGCGTCGAGGCGTTCCGATCGGCCGTGATCTCCTCCAGCTTGGCCTGCGCGAGTTGCGCGGCGACCGAGGCGCTCCGGGCGTCCGACGAGCGGATCGACGTGGTCGCGAAGAGCATGGCGAGCGGCAGAATGGCGATGCCGGCCACCATGATGAGAATCACCACCTCGATGAGCGTGAATCCCGCCGCCGCCGCCGCCGCCGCCGACGACGACGACGCGCTTCCCGCGCAGCGCCTGGAAATCCGTCGCCGTGACGCCCGGCTCATGGCACCCGGATCGCGCCGGTCTGCGGCGCGACCTCCACGGTGTCGCGCCGCCCCTGGAAGAGGAGCACGACCCGGCCCGCGGCAACGAGCTCGACACCCGCGCTGTCGCGCGGAACACCATAGAAATCGAACGTGACGCCGGGCGTGGCGCCGAAGGAGGCCGACTCGATGCCGACGCCGCGCGTCTCGGTCAGCGCGTCGAACGTGACGACGAGGTTCTTCCCGCGATCGGCCGGATTCACGACGGCCGTTCCGCTGTTCCCGGCGTAGACGATGTAGCGGCCCGCACCGACGTCGAAGCGGACGCCGTGGATCGTGCGGCTCCCGATCGCCCGGTTCTGGGCATAGCGCAGATCGGCGGCGACCCGGCGCGCCGCGGCGTCGAGCCGGATCTCGTCGATCGAGCCGAGCGACGGATAGGCGAGCCAGGACAGGATCGCGAGAAGCGTGATGACGATCGAGAGCTCCACGAGCGTGAATCCGTCCACGCGCGCCGCCGGCATCACCCGACCCTCCCGGCCGTCATGGCCCGGTCGTTCCACTCGCGAGCGCGAGCGGGGTCGCCGGCCAGATTCCAGGCCCGGGCCGCGTCCTCCGCCAGCGCGGCGGTGGGAGCGCTCCGGAACGCGCGCTCGAACCAGCGCGCCGCGTCGGCATGCCGCCCGGCCGAGGAGAGAAAGAGCGCGAGCCGCGACGCCGACTCCGCCCGGCCCGGCGCGAGCGCGCGAGCCGTCAGGAGGGCGTCGAGCGCGCGGTCGGGGTCCCCCGCGGCCGCCGCCGTCACCGCCACGTTCCAGTGCGCCTCCGGCATGTCGTAGCCGACACGGGCGGCGTCCTCGAACCACGGAAGCGCGGAAGCGAAATCGCCGCGCGAGAGCAGCGAGCGCGCCGCCGCGTCGGAGTAGGAGATGGCGAGCTTTCGCGTCACGAAGTCGTAGCGCTCGGGATGTCCGCCCAGGAGATCGGCGCTTCGCGGCCACGTCGCCGGCGGCGTCCAGGCTTCCACGGTTTCCGGGACGGTCCCCGGCGGAAGCGCGCGCGCGACGAGCCCGGAGGCTCGGAAGCGCACGCCCGCGATCTCGAGATCGGCCGGCGCGGCGGCGAAGTAGACGGCGCGGCTCGTGTCGGCGATCCGCTCCAGATCGGCGGCGCGGGCGCGAGCGGCCCAGCCGGCGCGCGGCAGGGTCGAAAGTCCGTTCGCGTCGTCGAAGACGCAGCCGCGGCGGTGGATCAGCGTCAGATCGGAACGCAGCCCCTCGTGGCGGATCAGGTAGGCCGCGAGAAACGTCTCGTTGTCCCCGTCGACCACCAGCGTCGCACCCCGCGGCACGGCGGCGAGGAGGTCTCGCCCATAGCGCTCGGGGAGATCGAAGCCGCTTCGGTCGCAGGCGGCGAAGTGATGCTCGCCGGTCAGGATGACGGCGATCGCGATCGCCGCGAACGCCATCCGCGGACGCGGCGCTCGCCGCACGCACCACGCGGCGCCGGCGCCCGCGACGAGCGCCACGACGGCCGCGAGCGGTACGAGGAACGGCTCGACCTGCGCCATATGCTCCGCATCGGGCGTGAAGACGAGGAACGCCGCCAGCGCGACCGGGATGGAGAGGGCCGCCAGCGCCGGCGCGCCGAGAAGCCGGAGGGTCCGCCCCCCCTGACGGCGTCCCACCGCCACGAGCGCGACCGCGGCCAGGGCCAGGGCCAGGAGGCCGGCGCCGCGCGCGATCAGGGCCGCCATGCCGGCGAGATCTCCGACGAAGAGGTCGATCCGCCACGGGTTCTGGGCCACGGCGCCGTAGGCCTGCCGCGTGAAGACGTCTCCGAACGCCTCGATCGGAGTGCGTTCCTTCCAGAGGAGCGCGGCGCGCTCCGCCACGCGCCACGGGACAATGAGCGCGGGCGTGAGCCCCGCCGCGAGCCACGCCGCGCCCCGCGCGAGGCGCGTCCAGGCGAAGCGGCGGCGGAGCACCCAGGCCGCGAGCACAATCGCCGGCGCGGCCAGCGTCTGATGCGCGAGAAAGGCGATTCCCGCCGTGAAGAAGTAGAGGGCGTCGGCCCGCGTTCCCGCGCTTCGGGCCGCGCGCGCGTTCCGGGCGGCCAGGACGAGCCCGAGGAACGCGACCGCGGCCAGCCCGTAGACCTCGGCCTCCACGGCCACGCGCCAGACCGGAATCGAGATCGTGAAGAGCGCCGCCGCCACCGCGGAGCCGAAGCGCCCGGCGCCGAAGCGGCGCGCGGTGAAATAGAGAAGCCCCGCGGCGGCCGCCACGAGGAGCGCGGAGAGCGCGTTCACGCGCCAGGCGAGCGATCCGACCGGGATCTTGCCCGCAAGGTGCGCCAGAAGCGTCCAGAGCGGATAACCTGGCGGATGTGGCACGCCGAGCGATTCGGCCGCGAGCAGGAGCTCGCCCCGATCGCCCGCGCCGACGCCGGGCGCCAGCGTGCGCGCGTAGAGCGCTCCCGCGGCCGACGCCGCGAGGAGGGCTTCAGCCGCCATGGTCCGGCGCATGCTCATTCCCCCGTTCGACCGAACTCCCTGAAAACGGTGGAGCGAGGCAGGGTTCCCTCCCCACCTCGCCGCCGCTCAGGTCCGCCGTGAGGCGGGTGCATTCGATGACAGTCCGATTAGTACGACGAGTAGGCGTTCAGATTCGCCTTCACGACACCCGTCGTGGAGTTGTACTGCCAGCCGCCGGCGTTATCGATGCCCGCCGTGGTCTTCACGGCCAGCGAGTTGTTCACCGGTTCCTTCGGGACGCGGCCGTCGGCGAAGATCGTGCCGTCGAGCGTCGGGAAGGTGGCGCTGCCGTTCAGGGCATTGCGTGCATACTGGATCGCGATCGCCGACCGAATGCCGCCCAGCTGGCCCTTCAGCGTGGCGACGCGCGCCTGTTCCCGCATGTCCTCGTACTTCGGGATCGCGACCGCGGCGAGGATGCCGAGAATCACGATCACGATCACCAACTCGATGAGCGTGAAGCCCGATTCCGAATGCTTCCGAACCATGATGAAAACCTCCCTGATCTGCGGACCTGAGTGCCCAGCCCCGCGAGGGCTGTGTGAATGGCTACAGGGAAAGATTCGGCTGATTCGGGCCCGATCTTTAGGGGCCCTTGGACCAGCCCTCCTAGTGCTGGAAGGCGCTCATGAGGTTCCAGAGAGGCAAGAAGACGGCCAACGCGGTGAAGAGAATTCCCACCGCCATGACCACCAGGAGGATCGGCTCCAGGGCGGAAGAGAGGTTCTTGAGCTCGTAATCGACGTCCCTGTCAAGATATGTGGCGCCGCGGGCGAGCAGCCTGTCGAGGGCGCCGGTTTCCTCGCCGACGCCGACCATTTCCACCACGAGGGGCGGAAAGACCCGGCTCCCGCGGAGTGGTTCGGTCAATCCCTGACCTGCGATGACGCCATCCCGCATCTTGTCGACGTCGGCTTCGGCCACTTTATTACCCAAAACTCCGCGGGCGATGGCGAGCGCCTGCACGACCGGAATGCCCGCCGCGAGGAGCGCCGAGAGAACCCGGATGAACCGCGAGATGATCAGCTTCTGCATGACCGTCCCGAAGATCGGCATGGTGAGGATCCAGGAGTCGATCCGCGCCCGTCCGCCCGGCGTGCGCGACCAGAGGATCCAGGCGGTGACCGCCGCGACGATCCCGAAGAGGACGAGGAGGAATTGCGCCTCGAAGAAGTCGCTCACCCCGATCAGAACCCGCGTCGGGAGCGGGAGATCGGCGCCGAGCCCTTTGAAGAGGCTGGCGAAGCGGGGAAGAACGAACTTCACGAGCACGAGGAAAGCGACAACGAGCTCGATGCAGATCACCATCGGGTAGAAGGTCGCCGAGCGAAGCCGCTGATCGGTTTCCTCGCCGTATTCGAGAATGATGGCCACGCGGTCGAGCATCTCCGTGAGAAGCCCACTCTCCTCGCCCGCGTGGACGAGGCTCACGTAGAGCTCGGGGAAGCAGCGGTCGTGGCGCGCCATCGCCTCGGTCAGGGTGCTCCCCTGGGAGACGTCGCTGACGACCTGATTGATCGCCTCCCGAAGCGGCACGCTGGTCGATTGCGCTCCGAGCATGCCGAGCGCCGAGACCAGCGGAAGGCCGGCGTCGAGCATCGTCTCCAGTTGCCGCGTGAAGAGGATCAGGTCGCGGCTCGAGACGCGCGGCTTCAGGAACGGAATCGAGATGGTGCGGGAAGGTGTGGCGGCCGGCGAAGGCGTTCCGGGCGCGGTGCCGTCCTTCGCTTCGAGCCGGACCGGCGTCAGGCCCCGGGCGTGGATCTGATCGATGGCGGCGTCGAGATCGGGAGCCTCGAGAATACCCTGCTCGTCGCCCCCGGACGCCGCGAGCGCGCGATAGTGATAGGTCGCCACGATCTACCGCCCCGCGTCGGTCGTTTCGCTCTCGAAACGCGCCGCGCCGCGCGCCGTGACGCGGAGCGCTTCCTCGAGGGTGGTCAGCCCCCGCGCGGCCTTCCGGGCGGCGTCTTCGGCCAGGAGCTGCATCCCGCCCCGCCGCGCGGCGCGCGCCAGCTCCTCCATCGGAGCGTGCGAGGCGACGAGGGAGCGGATCTCCTCGGAGACGTCGAAGACCTCGTAGATCCCGATCCGGCCCTTGTACCCCGTGTCGCCGCAGGCGCGGCAGCCCGCCGCCTCGAAGAAGGTCCCCGTCCCCTGCGGGAGACCGAGCGAGGCGAGGAGATCGTCGGGCGGCGTCACCGGGCGCCGGCACTTCTCGCAGACACGCCGCACCAGCCGCTGTGCCACGACTCCGTTCAGCGCGGAGGCGAGGAGATAGGGCGCGATCTGCATGTCGAGGAGGCGCGGAATGGCGCCGGCGGAGTCGTTCGTGTGGAGCGTCGAGAAGACGAGGTGCCCGGTCAGCGCCGAGCGGATCGCGATTTCCGCCGTGTCGCTGTCGCGGATTTCGCCGACCAGGATGACGTCGGGATCCTGGCGGAGGAGCGCACGGAGCCCGCGTGCGAAGGTGAGCCCGATGTCGGGATCGACCTGCGTCTGGCGGACCGTCGCCACGTGGTATTCGACGGGATCTTCCAGCGTCGTGATGTTCCGGTTCACGGTGTTGATCGTGTTGATGCAGGCGTAGAGAGTGGTCGTCTTGCCGCTCCCCGTCGGTCCCGTTACGAGAACGACGCCGTTCGGCCGCGCGATCATCCGCTCCAGGAGCGCGAGCGGCTTGGGAGCGATTCCGAGATCGGAGAGACTCCGAAGCGGCGAGGAGAGATCGAGGATCCGGAGCACCACGTTCTCCCCGTGAATCGTCGGAAAGGTCGAGACGCGGAGGTCGAATTCCTTGCCGACCGCCGTGGTCCGGATGCGTCCGTCCTGAGGCAGCCGCCGCTCGGAGATGTCGAGCGACGCCATCACCTTGATGCGGGAGACGACGGAGGCGTAGAGCGTCTTCGCCTGCGTCGCGACTTCGCGGAGCTGCCCGTCCACGCGGATCCGGATCCGGAACGACGCTTCCTCTGGTTCGATGTGGAGGTCCGACGCGCCCTCCCGCACGGCCTGCTCCACGAGGGCGTTCACAAATCGAATGATCGGGCCGTCTTCCTCGGGGCGGGCCGCCACGGCCGCGGCCGCCTGCTTGAGCGCCTGCTCGCGCACGATCGAATCGAGGTTGCCCGCGACCGGCGCGTACCGCTCGATCGCCTCGCGGATCTGGGAGCCGGCCGCCACGACGACGTCGACGTCGAGCCCGGTGGTGAGGTGCACCTCGTCACGCGCCACCACGTCGAGCGGGTCGGCCATGGCCACGGTGAGCGTGTTTCCGATCTTGAAGAGCGAGACGACCTGATACTGCCGTGCCACGCGCTCGGGGACGAGCTGGACGATCTCGGGCTCGAGGACGTACGTGGAGAGGTCCATGCGGGGAACGCCCAGCTGCTCCTCGTAGTAGTCGAGGATCGCGTTCTCGGAGACGAGCTCGAGCCGCAGGAGGACTTCGCGCAGGGTGGCGCCGGTCCGCCGCTGCTCCTCGAGCGCGCGCGAAAGCCCCTCGGGCGTCAGGCTTCCCTGCTCGACGAGGCTCTGGCCGAGCGGCTTTCGTCCCCCGGAATTCATGGCGATCTCCTCCTTCAGCCGCGCGGATGGCGCAAGCTATCGGATGGGTTATCGGCCGCGAGGGGAGGGTTCTGTAGCGCCGCCGAAACGGAGGCGCGCGCGATGGGTAGCGCCGCCGAGGGCTCGGCGGCGTCCTGCTACTCCTGAAAGCCCGAGGGATCGGTCTCGGAGTTCTCCAGATCGGAAGGAAGTTCCGGTTCTTGCGTGATTTCGGGCCTCGCGTCGGCGCCCAAATCGGTGAGCGTCAGCTCGGTCCACGCGAGGAGCGCGCGGGCAGGATCGGAGGTGAAGGCGCGCGTCGAGTCCGACGAAAGGGTCTCGGCCGTGGTCTCGACTCGCAGAAGGCTGTCGGCCTGAGCCGCCACCGCCATCGCGGCGGCCAGAAGCGTGGAGTCGGGGCGCGCCGTCAGCGGCGCTCCCGAGAGGAGGCTGTCGCTCCGGCTGCTCCAGGGGAGCCGGCGCATCTCCGCTTCGAAGATCGAGCGGGCGAATCCCGTGAGCGGGACGGCGCCGTTTCGCCAGAACGTCTGCGTCAGGACCAGCCGCTCGATGCCGGTGGAGTCGTCGTTCGAGGGCCAGCGGTCGCTACCGTAGCGGCGGACTCGCTCCACCATCGACGGCACCACGCGGCGCCCCAGGCGGAGAGTGTCGGCCCCGACGGTGGTTCGAACGGGCGTGACGCTGGGATCGTATTCGAAGAGCTCGAACGACGAGACCTCGCCGCCCTGGCGGGCGTGCCGGGCCGCGCCGACCGGATACTCGTAGAGCTTTCCTCCGTTCAGCGCCTGGTAGCGAACGAGGACGAACTCCTGCCCGTCGAGGTTTCCTCCCGGCGCCGGCACGTCGCCCGTGCCCGAGGAGTTCGCGCGCGGCGAATCCTCCGCGCCCTGTGGATCGTCGATCTGGGATCCGTCCCCGCCCGGGAGGAGGTCCTTGCCCCGCAGGGAGGCCGGGGCGAAGAGCCCGCGCTCGATCCGGAAGGAGCCCCGACCGTCGGTCGTCTTGAGCTCGACCCAGAGTCCCCAGCGCCCCCGCCCGAGATCCTCCTTCGAGACGACGGCGACCCGCTGATCGAATTCCCGGACGGGAGAATGGCGGCTCCGCGCGCGGCCGTGGAACGAAACCCACGTGCCGACGAGATCCTGGGGCGGAAGGCGGAGGGAGCGGAGCTTGAGGGTCTGCGCGGACGCGGACGAAACGGCCCCCGCCGCCACGGCGATCGCGAAGCACGCGGCCGCCGCGGCTCGGAAGAGCCTAGTCCCAGTGATTGATGTGCTCGAGCGCCTCGTCATAGTCGAAGTTCGGGCTCTGCTCCTTGGAGTGGCAACGGATGCACGCTTCGGGTCCCACCGACGAGGATTCGTCCGGATGCCTGGTTCCCATGCCATGGCAGCTCTCGCACTGGACGTTCACGAGGTCCGGAGTCGTCTGCCTCGAGATGAATCCGCCGGCCTGTCCCAGTCCCGCCACGTGGCAGGTGAGACATTCCGGAGTCGCGTCGCGTTCCGCCTTCACGAGCGTCTCGAACGCGTGCGCGTGGCCCTGCTTCAGGTACTTCTGATACTCCACCTCGTGGCAACGGCGGCAGGTCTTCTCGCCGAGATAGCGATCGCCGGCGAGTTGCTGCTGCGTCTGCGCTTCCTGCTGTTGCGCCTGCTGCTGGTTCTGCTGGGCGAAGCGCCGGTTCAGCTCGTCGTTGAAGGCGTCCACCACCTGGTTCATCGTCTCGTCCGGCGGCACCTTCGCGTCCAGCACGACGACCTCTCCGTCGTAGGACGCGATCTTGCCGTCCTCCACCACCAGGTGGATCCCCGGAATGTGCTGCCCGCGCTCGCCGCCCCGGACGTTCACCACGTCCTGCGTCTGGACGATCTGCTTGATGAGCCCCGCCTGGTGCCCGAAGACCATGACGTCGATCCCCGGCACCTCCACCGTCAGGCGCTGGCCCTCCAGGAGCCCCAGGTGCGAGAGGACGACGACGATGTCGGCCTTCTTCCGGAGCTGCGGAATCAGCGTCCTGGCCGTCTCGATCGGATCGAGGATCTCCAGGGCGGACTCCGTCGGCACGGTCCGGAGCTTTGCGTCTTTCCAGATGAGCCCCGTGAACGCGACGCGCACCGACCCGACCTTACGAATGACGTACGGCTTCACGAACGGCTTCTTCGTGTCGGCAAAGACGAGATTCGCCGAGACGACGTCGATCTTCGTCTTCCGGAGCGTGTCGAGCAGGTACCGCTGTCCGAAACTGAACTCGCGTTCCCCCAGCGTGACGACGTCGTATTCCAACCGATCCATCATTTCGACGAGGAAACCGCTCTTCAGCGAATCCTGGACGCCGCCGAATCCGAAGAAGTCGCCCGCGTCCACGAGGAAACGGTTCGGGAACTTCGTCGCACCGATCTTGAGTTGACTCGCCCTCCGGGCGAGTCCGCCTAGCGGGTTCGCGTGTCAGCCACAGGGGGCAAGTTCCCCGAAGACGTCGGTCGTGCTCTGGATGAAGATGTCGGTCGGGGCGCTCTTCCCTTGCAGCGATGCGGCAGCCGTAAGCATAAGCGCGACAACAAGAAAGAGCAGGTATCGAATGCGAGCCAGCGGAATCACCTCCTCACGTGGTGACGATAGATCGGCAACGTGACGCAAAACTATACCCCGCTGGGCTTCTCGGGTTCAAGGCGGCAGGGAGAAAAAGAGGGGCGGGGCCGCTTTTCCGCCGGCCCCGCCCGAAATCGTCGATGGGGGGACTACTACTTCTTCACGCGATCCTTGAGCGCCTTGCCGGCGTGGAAGGCCGGGAAGCGTGACGCGGCGATCTTGATCTTCTCGCCCGTCTGCGGATTGCGTCCGTCGCGTGCCTTGCGCTTGCGCGTCTCGAAGGTGCCGAATCCGGTGATCTGGACCTTCTTCCCCGTCATGAGCGCGGCGGCGATGACACCCTCCTTGCCCGGCGAGAAGATCATCTCGACTACGGAGCGCGCCTGACGGGAGGAGATACTCGCCTTCTTCGCGATCGTCGCTACGAGTTCTGTCTTGTTCATATTCGTCTCACCTCCTTTCGAAGAACGACGCGTACGCTACGCCGCACCCCGGGGAGGGTCAAGGGGTTTCCGCATCCTCATGCGGTTTTTCGCGATTAGTAGAGCTGGTCGATGCCGCCGAATCCGCGCAGCCCGCGCGACCCCTGCTCGTAGTAGACCTCGGGGAGGTTCTTCACGTTGATCTTGAAGTAGTACTCCTTCGTGTCGCCCGAGATGCTTCGCGTGAACTGCGCCTGCCAGCAATGGAGGTCGCGCGTGACGCTGAAGTTCTGGGAGACCAGTTGACGGCCCCGAACGTCGTACTGCCCCGCGTATTCCACGCGCCAGTTGCGGGAAAGGTTGAGCCCCAGGAATCCGTTGCCGCGCGCCGTCGAGCCCCACGGCTGATACCCCCCTCCGGCGAGGTTTCGGGCGCGGGAGCCGTTGTAGGCGACCGAGAGGGTCAGGTTCCACGGCAGCCCGGCGCTCGCCTGATCGGGGTGAAGCGGATTGCCGAGGGCGCCCGCGAAGCCGCTCCCCACGATTCCCCCGGCCGCGGTGCCCTCCCCGGCGTTCGTCTGATCGACAGTCGCCCCCGAGCGGCCCGTCAGCGTGAAGCCGGTCGAGGCGCTGAAGGAGAGGAGCCGGCGGTCGTACGGGTTGTGGAGGAACGCGAAGGAGAAATCGCTGCGCGGCGTCGGCGCCAGCCGGAGCGACGTGGAAAGGTCCGAGAGCGGCTTTCGTCCGAAGCGTTCGGCCAGGAAGTCGTAGGAGCCGGACGTGTTCATCTGGATGAAATTGTTGATCACCGTTGGCTGCTGCGGATCGCCCCACTTGAGATGCAGGTCGTTTCGCAGGGAGAACTGAAGCGACCGCTGCTCGCTGGCGCCGAGCGCGCCGATCCCGCTGACGCCACCGAAGCGCGGGGCCAGAACGCCCGTCGTGGTCCGGTAGAAGAGCTTCGGATACGACGGCTGGTAGGCGAAGGAGACCGAGGGCGTCACCACGTGCCGGAGCGCGCGAAGGGGACCGATCGGGCGGCGGAACGTGCCGAAGATCTGCGTGTTCACGCCGGCGCTCCCACGCCAGACGCCCGCGCGCTGGTTTCGATTCCCGGCCTGGTCGCGCGTGATGAAGGTCTCGGAGTAATCCATTCGCGTCGAGAGCCCCAGAAAGCCGAGCATCCGCCTCTGGTCGGTGAGCGACACGTCGTGGCGCGCCGCCGTGCGGGCGTCGATGACCGAGTCACGGCGCGCGGCCGTCGAGTCCGCAGGGAAGGCATTCACGAAGATGTTCCTCTGGTTCACGACGCTGGTGGAGAAGGCGACGAGGGTCTGCGCGAGCCACGGGAGGCGCGCCGGCTCCCTCCCCCGCGCCAGGTGTCCCAGCGGCCGGGCCGAGAGCCGGAACGACGCCGAGGGAAGCTGCTGCTGGACGCTGAGGCCCAGTGGATCGGGATCGAGATCCTGGTTTCGCACCAGGCCGATGTTGAGCGTGGAGCCCGGCCAGGTCCTATCGAGGGAAAAGCTCGACCGGAGATTTCGCTGCACGCGCACCGAGACCGGCCGGCCCAGGTTCGCGTCGCGGTAGTAGGACGACGAGTTGGTGAGGTTCGCCAGCCCGCGAAGCGTGAACCCGGGTGCCAGGGTCTGGAAGTGATTCCCCTGGAGGTCCCACGCCGACTGCTGAAGATCGGAGTCGAGCGACCGCTGATAGGAGCCGCTCAGCTGCCCCTGGAATTCGTAGAGCTTGTGATAGCGGGCCTGCCCGTGCGCCACCCAACGCGCGGACTGGTAGTAGTCGCCCCAACCGGTGGCGTCGAGGTAGTCGCTGATCGCCCAGTAGTAGCCGAGGTTCCGGACGAACTTTCCGCCGGCGCTGGAAGAGCCGAACTCCACTTGTGGAAGCTGGAAACCCGAATGCCGGCCCGACTTGATGGGAAAGATGTAGAACGGGAGCCCGAGAAGCGGGATGTTCCGGAAGTAGAAGACCACCGGCTTCACCACGACCTTGTCGCGCAGGACGAGGCGCATCTTCGAGGATCCGAAGTGGAAGTGCGGTTCCTCCAGATCACAGGTCGTGTAGGTCCCCGCGCGCACGTTGAAGATGCTCTCCGAGACGCGCCGCACCTCCTGCCCCGCGAAGTATCCGCGGTCGTAGTTCGTGCGTCCCGCGTAGACCGTCCCGCGCCGGATGGCCAGATCGTAGGTCATCGTCTCGCCCACGATCCGGTCCTTTCCGTCCTGGAGCACCGGCTCTCCCTCGGCGCGCATCTTCTGGGAGCGCGCGTCGAAGTGGACGCGGGTCGCCTGGAGATTCATCTCCTTGTAGGTCACGTCGGCCGTGCCGAGGACGTCGACCAGCCGTGTCTCCACGTCGTACTCGATCTGCTGCCCTTTGTAGCTGATCTTGTCCAACTTCGCCGCCGCGGCGGTATCGCCTTCGGCCGCCATGTAGTAGATCCCCTCGCTCCGTCCCAGCACGGTGGCCCGCCGCGGCTTTCCGTTCTCGAAGCCGACGCGGATCGTATCGCCGTCCGCCGTGTTTCGCCCCCCCTGCGCGCTGTCGGCGGAAGCGGGCCAGTAGAGGCTCTTCGCTCGGCCGACGATGAAGGCCTCCCGCGCCTCGTCGTTCTCGAGATAGAGCGTGATCGTGTCTCCGCTGGCCAGGTTCCGCTCCCCGCGGCCCGACGTCGCGCGCTCCTCGTAGTCGACGGAGGCGTTGGGACGCATCTGGAGCGACGTGATCTTGCCGTCGCGGAAGCGGACTTCCATGCTGTCGCCGCGCGCGATTCCCTCGGGGCTGACCGCCCGCGGGTCGCCGACCAGGAGCGCGCGATCCTCGCTGCGATAGAAGGACGCGGCGGCGCTCGTGGCGTGCAGGCTGTCGCGGTCGATGCGGACCCGCCCGACCGCGAAGACGCGGTTCCGGGCGTTGTCGAAGCGGAGCGTGTCGGCGGCGATGTCGGTGGCGCGCCCATCCTTCTCGACCAGCGTGAGGCTCGGCGATTCCTCCGCCCACGCGTAGTCGGCGCGCCGGTCGTACCGGATCCGCCCCGCGCGGACCCGCGTGCTCTCGGCGCGGTCCTCCGCGTTGACCTTGCCGATCGCGGTGACGATGTCGCGCCCCCGGTCGTACTCGAGTCGGTCGGCGCGAAGCGTGCGTGACGAATCGCGGAGCATGGCGTTTCCCGTGATCACCGAGAGATTTCGGTCCCGGTAGAACGTCGCCTCCTGCCCCGTGATGACGGTCCCATGGTCCTCGATCCGGACGTTCCCGGTCAGGATGGCGAGCCGCTGCTTCCGGTCGTACGAGGCCTCGGTGCCGCGCATGACGGTGGTGCCGTCGAAGACCTTCACGTTGCCGCGGAAGATGACGAACTCCCGATTCTGGTAGATCTGCGCCGAGTCGCCGATGACCCGCGTGGCGCCGTGCACCACGGTCACCTTCGTGGCGCGCAGCACGTTCTCCTCCGACGTGGCGGAGCCCTCCAGGCGATCGGCGTTCAGCCGGTAGGGTTCGTCGGCGGAAGCGTCGGGGGCCGGGGTCTGCGCGAACGCCGGGTTGGCCTGCGCCAGGAGCGCGGCCGCCGCGGCGAATCCGAATGCCGCCGCGAACGCGAACCGGCGCGCCGGCTTCCTAGAGCGCACGCGGCATCTCCCGATGGAGGTGCGCCAACACTTCGCCGATCAGGAAGAACGATCCGGTGACGAGGAGGGCGCCTCCATTGGCTCGCGCCCACTCGCGCGCGAGCGCGAGCGCCTCCGCGGACGCGCGAACCGCCCGAGCCTCCGGATGGCGCGCCGGCGCGTGCCGCACGAGTTCCCCGGCCGGCGTCGCCCGCTCCCCCGCGAACTCGGTCAGGACGAACCGCGACGCGCACGTTCCGAGCGCGCGGAGGATCGATCCGTGCTCCTTGTCGCGCGAGAACGCCGCGACGACCGCGACGGGACGGCCGCCGAAGAGTGCCGACACCGTGGCGGCGATCGCCTGCGCGCCTTCCACGTTGTGGGCGACGTCGAGCAGGAGAGGCGGATCGCCCGGGAGGAGTTCCGCGCGCCCCGGCCAGCGCGTCGCCTCCACGCCCGCCGCGATCGCCTCTCCGATCTCCCGGTCGCTCAGGCCCTCCGGCGCCAGGATCGCCTCGGCCGCCAGGGCGGCCAGCGCCGCGTTCCTCGCCTGATGGACCCCGATCAGCGGCGTGCGGAGCGTGCCGCGGAAGGAGGGCGTCGCGAGGTGAAAGGTGGTCCCCGACGGATCGACCGATCGCGCGGCGTAACGCGCGTCGGCGCCGAGCCGCAGCACGCGAGAACCCCTCGCTGCCGCCACGCGCAGAATCTCCGCGCGCGGCTCCGGCCGGCGGACGCCGAGAACCAGGGTGCCCCCCTCCTTCACGATGCCCGCCTTCTCGCGCGCGATCCGCGCCAGCGTTCCCCCGAGGATCTCGGCGTGGTCCGAGGCGATCGTCGTGATGACGGAGACGCGCGACGTCAGGATGTTCGTGGCGTCGAGCCTTCCGCCCAACCCGACCTCCACGACTCCGAAGTCGATGCGCGACGCGGCGAAATGATCGAAGCAGAGCGCCGTGGCCGCCTCGAAGAAGGAGGTCGGCTCCTCCTCGAAGCGCGGCCACCAGCGGGCCAGCAGCGATTCGAGCGCCTCGTCGCCGATCTCGGCGCCGTCGATCCGGATCCGTTCGTGGAATCGAACCAGGTGGGGCGACGTGTAGAGACCGACGCGCCGGCCCGCGGCGCGGAGGATCGAGGAGAGATGCGCGGCGGTGGAGCCCTTGCCGTTCGTTCCCGCGATCAACGCGCTGGGAAAGGCGCGGTCGGGCCGCCCGGCGCTCGCGAGGAGACGCTCGATTCCCTCAAGACCGAGCCGCATGCCGCTCCGCTCGAAGCGGTAGAGCTGCTCGAGCTGCCGCGCGAGCGGCAGTCCGGCGATCGCCGTCATTCGTCGGTTCGGGTCGCTCCGGCGGGAGAAGCGGCGGGCGTTTCGGGGGACATCGCCTTCTCCGGCGGGGCATCCAGCGCGGGAACGGGAGCCGCCGCGGCGGCGGGGGCCGGCGCGGGCGTGGCGGAAAGCGCGTGCCCCACCGGGGCCGGCACCGGCTCGGAGGCGGCGCGGAAGCGCGCCAGCGATTCGCCGGCGCGACGGCGCGGCGGGTGCGGCAGGCGCGCCGCGGCGGCGAAGAACCGCAGGAGCCAGGCGAGCGTCTTCCGCATCTCGGAGCGCGGAACGATCTGATCGATCATTCCCTTCTGAAGCAGGAACTCCGAACGCTGGAATCCCTCCGGCAATTCCTGATGGATCGTCTGCTTGATGACGCGCGGCCCGGCGAATCCGATCAGCGCCTTCGGCTCGGCCAGGATGACGTCCCCGACCGACGCGAACGAAGCGGTGACGCCGCCGGTGGTCGGGTGGGTGAGGATCGAGATGTAGGGAATTCCCGCGTCGGAGAGCCGCGCCAGGAGCGCGTTCGTCTTCGCCATCTGCATGAGCGAGAGGATCCCCTCGAACATGCGGGCTCCCCCCGAGGACGACAGGATGACGAGCGGGCGCCTCGTCTCGATGGCGAGGAGAATCGAGCGCGCGATCCGCTCCCCCGAGGCCGAGGCGAGACTCCCGCCCAGGAAGTCGAAGTCCATGATGGCGACGACGAGCGGCATCTCCTCGATGAGCGCCTCGCCGCAGAGCACGGCCTCGCCGAGTCCCGTCTGCTCGCGCGCCTTCTTCAGGCGGTCGACGTAGCGGCGGGCGTCGCGGAAGCGGAGCGGGTCGGTCGAGACGACCTCGGCGAACCGCTCCTGGAAGGAGCCTTCGTCGAGGAGGATCTTCACGTACGAGCGGGCGGAGATGCGGAAATGGAAGCCGCACTTTACACAGGACCAGAGGTTACGCTCGAGTTCCTTGTGATAGAGGATCTCGCCGCACTCTTCGCACTTGGACCAGAGGCCGTCCGGGAACTCGCGCCGGTGCTGCTGCGCCTTGAGTCCTTCCTTCGCCTTTCGAAGCCAGGTCATGCGCTCTGTCCCCCTGGAAGCATGAGGAGCATGACGATAGCATCCTCCACCGGGTTCTGGTAGTAGCTCTTCCGCATCGCGATATCGATGAACCCGTTGCGGGCGTAGAAGGTACGGGCGTGGACGTTGGACTCGCGGACTTCCAGCGTGACGCGCCTCGCCCCCTGCCGGCGGGCCTCGGTGACGAGATCTCCCAGGAGCCGCTGCGCGACTCCCTTCCGTCGGTACCCCGGATCGACCGCGAGGTTGCCGAGATGAGCCTCGTCCATGACGAGCACGGCGAACGAATAGCCGACCACCCGCTCTACCCCCTGCTTGTCCGCGACCAGCGCGCCGCGCGCGTAGGTGCCGCCGCCGACCTCGATTTCGGAGAGGAACATGGCCCGCGACCACGGATCGGAGAAGCAGCGCCGCTCGATCTCCACGACCTCGTCGAGGCAGTCGAGACCGATCGGCACGACCCGGATCGGACCATCGTAGGTCACGGCGCCGGCTTCCGCGCGTTGGGGGCGCGCCCGTAGGCCGGCGCCGCCAGCGTGAGGTCGCTCGCCTCGCCGGTCTGAAGCAGCAGGTCGCCCAGCATCGCCACCGACGCGGCCAGAGGGGCGGGATCGCGGCGCGGGACACGGTCGTCGTCCAGGAGCGATGCGATCGCTTCGTTCGCGGGAAGCGCCACGAACGGACGGCCGGCCGCGAGCGCCGTCGATCGCTCCTCGAGATCCTCCTCGGGAATCGACTCGGGCGCGGCGATCGGGCGCGGACGCGCGCCTCGCTCTTCCGCTTCGTCGGCCGTCTCCCAGAGCGCGACCTCGACCTGCTTTCGTTCGCCGTGGGTGACCGTGAGGCGTAGCCCCGCCGCGTCGCGAGCCGCGTGCGCCGCCGCCTCGTGCGCCGAGACGAGCGCGAGCGGAATCGACGCGCCCATGGCGAGCCCCTTTGCCCAAGCCAGCCCGATTCGAAGCCCCGTGAACGATCCGGGGCCGCGCGAGACCGCGATCCCCGAGAGCGAGGCGAGCGTGATTCCCACGTCCCGCGCCAGCGTTTCCGCGGAGGCGGCGAGCCCGCTCGAGTGCCCGCCCGGCGAGAGCGGCGCCACGGCGCGGAGCGCGCCGTCCACGATCAGCGCGACCGAGCCGTACGGGCTCGCGGTGTCAATCCCGAGGATGGAGCGCATCGTGCCAGCGGTCCCGGTCCAGGAGTCCTGCGCGAGCCGCCTCTTCCCACCGTTCGCCGCGCGGCCGCAGACGAATCTCGCGCCCCGCGCCCGCGGCGGGGTCGAGGTAGCGGAGTTCCACGTCGAGTCGCTCCTCGGGAAGGCGCTCCTCCGCTCGGTCGGCCCATTCCACGAGGGTCACGGCGTCGCCGGCCGCCAGATCGTCGAGCGCCAGCGTCTCGAACTCCTCCGGCCGCGTGAGTCTGTAAAGGTCGGCGTGCACGATGCGGGGCCCCTCCCCGTAGACTTCCACGAGGACGTAGGTCGGGCTTCGGCCACGCGTACCGGGATGGATTCCCTCGACGATGCCCGAGACGAGCGTCGTCTTCCCGGCGCCCAGCTGGCCGCGGAGCGCCACCCAGTCCCCCGCGCGCAGAATCGTCCCGAGATAGCGCCCCAACGCGCGCGTCTCGCCATCGGTTCTGAGGAGGGAGCGAATCTCGACCGGCATCGGTTACCCGCGCGGAAGAAGCGTGGCGACCGGGAGGATCATCTCGTCGAGGGAGATCCCTCCGTGCTGGAAGGAGCCTCGATAGCGGTTCTCGTACTCGTGGAATTTGGTCGGGTAGATGAAATAGAAGTCTTCCTTCGCGATGATGTAGTGCTTGTTCAGCGAGTCGGCCGGAAGGCGGAACCGCGTCGGGTCCTTCAGGTGCACGGCCGCGCGCCCGTCGCAACCGAGGTTGCCGCCGTACTTGAAGCGGAGATTCGTGGAGGTCTCCCGGTTCCCGTAGACCAGCGAGGAGCGCCGGCTCAAGACCGCGCCGTGATCGGTCGTCACGATCACGACGGAGTCCTGCTTCGAGAGCCATTTGAGCGCGTCGAAGAGCGCCGAGTGGTTGAACCACGACCGCATGACGGAGCGAAACGCCGATTCGTCCGGCGCCAGCTCCTTGAGCAGATCGGACTCCGACCGCCCATGGGTCAGCATGTCGAGGAAGTTGAAGACCATGGCGACGAGTGGGATGTTCTGGAACGTGACGACGTTCCGCCGCACGTGGCTCGCTTCCTCCACGTTCGACACCTTGAGGTACTTGAGCCCCGGGGCGACCGGAACCTCGAGGCGCTCCAGCAGTTTTTCCAGCAGCTGTCGCTCGAAGCGGTTCTTGCTTCGCTCGTCGGCGGAAATCTCCTGCCAGTACTCCGGGAACTGCTGCTGGATCTCTTCCGGGAAGAGCCCGCTGAAGATCGCGTTTCGCGAATAGGGGGTCGCCGTCGGCAGGATCGAGATCTGGTGATCGAGCGTGATGTCGAAGTAGGGCCGGAGGAGCGGCTCCACGGTGAGCCACTGGTCGAGCCGCATGCAGTCGATCACCACGAGCGTGACGCGCTTTCCCGCCCGCAGATGTGGGGCCACCCACCGCTCCACGACGTCGACCGAGAGCGGGGGCCGATCGGTGGCGGCGGCGGCGACGGCCGTGGCGGCGGCATCCGCGGTGGCGGTGGCGCCGGCGCCGGGGCGCGCCCACGATTCGTAGGCCGACTCGACGTACTGGCAGAACTCGACGTTCAGCTCGCGGCGCTGATCGGCGTGAGCCTGGCGGAGCCCTGCGTCTCCCGCGGCGTCGAGTTCCACGTCCCACTGCGCGCTCCGCGTGTGGATCTCGATCCAGCGGCGCCAGTCGGGCGCCGGCCCCGCGTCGGCCCGCGCGCGAGCCAACTCGGCGACGTAGTCACGCGCCAGGCGCGTTTCGTGGAGGCGATCGCCGTCGAGGACGCGCTTCAGGGCCAGAAAAATCTGCATCGGCCGGACCGGCTTCAGAAGATAGTCGCTGATCCGCCGTCCGATCGCGTCGTCCATCAGCGACTCCGCCTCGTTCTTCGTCACGAGGATCACGGGGAGTCCGGGATCGTGCTCCTTGATCGCTTCCAGCGTCTCCAAGCCGCCGCGCCCCGGCATCGACTCGTCGAGCAGGACGGCGTCGAACTTCTCCCGCTCGGCCGACGCCACGGCGTCGTCGCCATTCGAGACCGGCGTGACGCGGTACCCCTTCTCCTCGAGGAAGAGGATGTGGGGACGCAGGAGCTCGATCTCGTCGTCGGCCCAGAGGATCTTTCGCTCGTTCGGCGCCATGGGATCAGGAAGTCCGGCCGTCAGGCGGCGACGGCGGCAAGGGAAGGGTGACGACGACGGTCGTGCCGCGGCCAGGCGCAGTTTCGACGATGGCGATGCGGCCCCGATGGTACTCGTGCACCACTCGCCTCGCAAGCGCGAGGCCCAGTCCCCAGCCCCGGCGCTTCGTGGTGAACCCAGGGTCGAAGGCGTGGCGGCGCTCCTCCGCGGTCATGCCGCGCCCGTTGTCAGCGACGCGGAGCTCCACGGCGCGCTCGTCCCGCTTCCAGGAAACCGATACGTCGATCTTCCCCTCGGGCTTGTCGCTCGCGTCGAGCGCGTTCTTCAGGAGGTTCTCCACGACCCATTCGATCAGCTGGGGATGGACCGCGACGCGGGGCGCCGGCTCGTACCGCTCCTCGATGGCGACCGAGTGACCGAGATGCGGGAGGCGATTCCGGAAGTAGGAAACGGCTCCGGAGGCGATCGTGGAGAGATCGGCGAGTTCGAGCGTGGGAGCCGACCCGACCTGGGCAAAGCGCGAGGCGATCTTGTTCAGCCGGTCGAGGTCTCGGTTCATCTCGTCGAGCACCGTGCCGACCTTCTCGGGCGCCAGCGTCCCCGACGCGACCTGATCTTTTAGTAGCCCGGTCCAGCCGAGAAGCGAGGAGAGCGGCGTGCCGAGCTGATGCGCCGTCTCCTTGGCGAGCGCCGCCCAGAGCGAGCGCTGCTCCCCCGCCAGGAGGCTTCGCCATCCGGCGAATCCGAAGAGGAGGAGCCCCGCGACGACGGCGAACTCGAGATAGGGAATCCACCGGAGTCGCGCCACCAGCGGTGGCTCGCCGTAGTGGACGAGGCCGAGCACGCCCGGGTGTCCGATGCGAATGATCGGAATCGGCTCGTTCACCCGGTCGAGTTCGGCGACGACGCCTTGCAGCCGGGCGAGCGACGGGGCGATGACCCCGGTGCTGTCGGCGATGGCGATCAGCGAATCGGGCACCTCCCGCGTCTGAAGCCCGACGTGGCGCCACGCGCGCGGAATCCCTTTCGTGTCGGTCAGGATCACCGGGAAGTTGATGTTCTGGACCACGTCGCGGTAGATCGGCTGGAGTTCGGGGTCCTCGGCCGCCTCGAAGGTGGCGACCGCGAAGAAGCGGGCGAGCACGGTGCAGAGGCTCCGCGCCTCTACGTTCAGACTTCCGATGACGTAGTTCGTGTGCGCCACGAGCGCCACCATCAGGAGGACGATGGCGACGAAGAGGTAGAGCCGGAAGGAGATCGGGCGAAGCGGCCGGCCCGCCCGAGCGGGATCGGCGGGGCGCGCAGTCATGACCGGGGCAGGCGCGGGCGCCTAGCCCGGCGCCAGCTCGCGCACTCCGTCCAGGTACGGAACGAGCGCGTCGGGAATCCGCACGGTGCCCTGCTCCGTCTGGTGGTACTCGAGGATCGAGGCGAACGTGCGCGGCAGCGCGAGCCCCGAGGCGTTCAGCGTGTGGACGAACTCGACCTTCGAACCCTTCTCGGGGCGGAAGCGGATGCCGGCGCGGCGGGCCTGGAAGTCCTCGAAGTTGCTGCACGAGGAGACCTCGAGCCACCGCTTCTCGCCCGGCGCCCAGGTTTCGAGGTCGTAGCACTTGGCGGCCGCGAAGGACAGGTCGCCGGCGGCGAGGAGGAGGACGCGGTACGGGAGTTCGAGCGCCTGGAGAATTTCCTCCGCATCCTTAAGAAGTCTCTCGTGCTCGTCGTACGACGTCTCGGGGCGAACGAACTTCACGAGCTCCACCTTGTCGAACTGGTGGACGCGGACCATGCCGCGCGTGTCGCGCCCGTAGGAGCCCGCCTCTCGGCGGTACGACGCGCAATACGCCGTCAGGTAGATGGGGAGCTGGCTCCCCTCGAGAATCTCGTCCTGATAGATGTTGGTGACCGGCACTTCGGCCGTCGGGTTCAGGAAGAGGTCCTCGTCGGCAAGGCGGTACATGTCGGCTTCAAGCTTCGGAAGCTGGCCGGTGCCGAAGAGCGACTCGCGTCTGACGACGTGAGGCGGCGAGACCTCGGTGTAGCCGTGATGCTTCGTGTGGAAATCGAGCATGAAGTTGATGAGCGCGCGCTCCAGGCGGGCGCCCCTCCCCGTGAAGAGGAGGAAGCCGGCGCCGGCGATCCTCCCGGCGCGCTCGAAGTCGAGGAGACCGAGCGAGGTTGCCAGCTCCCAGTGGGGCTTCGGCGTGAAGTCGAAGGTGCGCGGCGTGCCGACCGTGCGGACGACGACGTTCCCGTCGGCCTCCGCGCGCGGCACCGACTCGTGTGGGATGTTCGGGATCCAGTGCTGGAGGGTCTGGAGTTCCGCCTCGATCTCCGCGAGGTGAGAGTCGAGTGCCTTGATGTCGTCGCCGACTGTCTTCATGGCGGCGACCGCCTCGGCGGCGTCCTTCCCCGCCTTCTTCGCCTTCCCGATTTCTTCGGACGCCCGGTTCTTTTCAGCCTTCAGCGTCTCGACCCGGACAAGGATCTCGCGGCGCTTCTCCTCGCGCACGAGATAGCGATCGAGGTCGACCTCGGTCTTCTTGAACCGGCAGGCCTCGCGGACGAGGCCGATCTGGGCGCGGATTCGTTTCGGGTCTAGCATGGGCAAAACATTACCATAGAGCGCGTTCGGACGGTAGCGGGGGGGGGAGGAGGGGGCCAGGGCGAGGGGAGAAGTCTCTGGTCGCTGTGCGGCG
>JBBTHR010000058.1:0-6803 GCA_038060295.1 Candidatus Eiseniibacteriota bacterium | reverse complement strand
TGCGGCCGCGGCAACGCGGTCCTGGGCGATTTCAGCGCGGCACGGGGCGACCGCGTGCAGGCGGCGGAGTATTACTTCCGGGCGTTCCTGGCCGACTGGAAGAACCCCGCGGCAAAGCGGAGGCTTCAGGAGTACAAGGACGCGCTCGAGGAGCGGAACAAGCGGCAGATGGACAAGCTTCGGGACGCGCTGACGCTGGCGATCGACAGCTCTGGCTCGATGGCTCATGACGGTGGCTTGGAGCGCGTGCGCGCCGGACTCGATGAACTGCTCGCCCGGTTGGGCGATGACGACACGGTGACGGTGACGACTTTTGGTGATCGCGCACGCGTGGTGCTGCCCGAAACACCCGCTGGTGAACGGATGCGCATCGCGGCCGCCGTCGCCGGGGGCCCGCCCTGAAACACGCGATTCCGTCCCGACTTCCGGGTTTCGGGTGATTCCATTCCGGCCGCGGGCCATGGCACGGTTATCGCTGCCCTCCATGAGATGCCACCCAGAGCCCCGGCCGTCACGGGGAAAGGAGGAACGCTCATGCGGCTCTCAGGAGATGAACGGATGGAACTGGCGGAACAGTACTTCCGCAAGCTGGCCACGGGAAAGGCGAGTACCGAAGATCGGGCCACCTACGAGCACCTCTGCCACATGGCGGAGACGATCCAGGAGACACTGCGGCTCCTCGAGCACGTCAAGATGCAGACGGAGGATCTGCGGCACAAGGTGAGCGTGCCGTAGCGGCCGGCGGCGGGCCGAGGCACCCGGCGCGACGTCAAGGCGCTAGGCTACTAGGGGGACGTCCCGACGTCGAGGATGCCGCGCCGGTGCCCCCGCCGCGTGAGGAGCGCGTAGCGGACCGGTTCGTAGTGGTTCTCCGCGGTGAAGGGCGCCGCGAACTGTTCCCCGACGAGATCGTCTCGCACGAAGAAGGCGTTCGACCCGGCCAGATCGCAGCCGACCAGCGCATACCCCATCTCCCGCCCCAGGCGTTCCAGCGCCTTCAGGCTCGCGCCGAAGTTCTGCGTTCCATCCGAGACCCGCCGCGCCTCGTAGACCACCTTCCAGTCCAGGTCCGCCGGCAACGCCGCGTTGTACTCGATGACCGCCACGCGCGGGCGGTACGCGCGGAGCGCCTCCCACGCGTAGTAGGTGTTCTGGTCGATGTCGAGCGAGAGGAAATCGAATTCGCGCGGCACGCCGAGCGACTCGAGGAGCGACGCCACGTTCTCCCTCGTGACGAAGGAGGCCACCGCGCGCACGCGATCGGGGCCGATCCCCGCGGCCGCGAGGGTCCGCTGGGCCGCGTCCCCGCCGTCGATCCAGAAGCCCTTCCACCCCTTCGCGATCAGGAAGGCGGTGTTGCATTCGAGACCGTCCTCGAGACCGATCTCGACGAAGACGCGGTCAGTCGTCCCGATCCGGCGAAAGATCTCGTGGATGATTCCGTCTTCCCCGCTCTGGGAGTTCACCTGCGAAGCGTAGCGGAGGAGGCGCAGCGGATCTCCATAGCGCGGGTGATCCTCCAGCCCCAATTCCCACTCGCGCATGAAGTGCGACATTCGCAGCGTGGAGATCTCGTGCCGGAGGGAATCCCGGATCTGAAAGAGCTCCCGCAGGACGGGGAGTCCGCGATAGAATTTCTCGATCAGTTTTCGCATGGTGGCGGCATTCTCCCAGCCGATCCCCGTGCCGTCAATGGAGCAGCCCCTTCGCCGAGCGCCGAGCCCCTCTTCCCTCGGCCCGCGTTACGAGCTTTTCTTCTTCCCCGCGCTTCCGCTCTTGTCGTGGCCGTTCCCGCCGCCGGGCGCCGCGCCCCCGCGCCCCACGTGCCCGCGGCCTGCCGCACGCCTCGGACGCGGCGCGGGGAATCCCTCGCGCTCCCAGCGCACGACGAGATCCTCCAGCACGTCGCCCGAGTGTTCCACGACTCGATCCCAGAAGGCGCGAGCCTTCTTCACGTCGAGGACAGGATCGCTGCGGCGGCCGCCGAAGTAGAGGAGCGACCCGGGGGCGGGATAGGCAAGGAGCGACGAGCGCGCCTCGAAGGCGAGCGAGGGATCCCATCGATCGGGAAACACCTGCTCGGGAGCGATGGCGATCATCGCGGCGGTCTCGTCGACGCCGGCATGGCCGCCGGGCACGCCATAAACCTCCTCGGCGATCGGATAGCACTCGGTCCACCACTGGAACGAGGCGACGTAGGCGCCGGTCTCCTCGTGCACGCGGCGGAGCGCGTCGCGGAGCGCCTCGCTGTTTCCGCCGTGGCCGTTCATCACGACCACGTTCCGGAATCCCTGGTGCGTCAGCGTGGTCAGGACCGCGGCCACGTACTCGCCGAAGGCCGCCGCCTTGATGTGCGTCCCCCCCGCCAGTGCGCCAAGGCCCGCCGTGACGCCGTACGGAATCGTCGGGGCCACGAAGGCGTTCAGCCGCTCGGCCAGCGCTTCCGCGAGGCGCGTGGCGATCTCGTTGTCGGTGCCGAGGCTCGTGATGCCGTGCGCCTCGAGCGTCCCGATCGGGACGAGGACGGTCGCGATCGGGTCGGGGACCCACTCGGCGAATTCCATCCAGTTGAGGTGGGCGATCCGGCGCTCGGCCGGGCGATCGTCGTCTTTGGATTGGGCCATCGGCTCCTCCAGGGGGATTCGGAATGGGGCTAGCGGCGCCATTCTAGCGCGTCTCCGCCCTGGGAGCATCCGATTGCGCCGCCGGGGCTTTCCCGCTAGGATTCAACGGTTTCCGGGGCTCGCGGATTTCATCGCGAGGCTCCGACCGGCCGCCTCGGCGGCCCGGGCCCGAATCGAGGAGCCACGACCCTGTCCCGACGTCCCGCCATCGAAGAGTTGCGCCGGCGCCGCGAAGCCGTCCTCCAGGGAGGCGGCGAGGAGCGGATCGCCAAGTTGCACGCCGACGGAAGGCTCACGGCGCGCGAGCGGGTCGAGCTCTTCCTCGATCCCGGCTCCTTCCAGGAGACCGGCGTCTTCGTGGAGCACCGCACCGTCGACTTTGGCATGGCCGAACGCATCATCCCGGGCGACGGCGTCGTCTCGGGCTACGGGACGGTGGACGGTCGGAAAGTATTCCTCTTCGCGCAGGACTTCACCGTCTTCGGCGGCACTCTCTCGGAGGAGAACGCACGAAAGATCTGCAACGTCATGGACCTCGCCCTGGAGAACGGCGCCCCGGTGATCGGCCTGAACGACTCGGGCGGCGCGCGGATCCAGGAGGGCGTGCAGTCGCTGGGCGGCTACGCCGAGATCTTCCTCCGGAACACCATCGCCTCCGGCGTCGTGCCGCAGATCTCCGCCATCATGGGCCCCTGCGCCGGCGGCGCCGTCTACTCCCCCGCGATCACCGACTTCGTGATCATGGTGAAGCAGACGAGCCAGATGTTCGTGACCGGACCGAACGTCATCAAGACCGTCACGAACGAGGACGTCACGTTCGAGGAACTCGGCGGCGCCATGACCCACAACACGAAGTCGGGCGTGGCCCACTTCGCGGTGGAGGACGACGAGGCCTGCCTGGCCGCCATTCGCCGGCTCCTCTCGTATCTACCCTCGAACAACGTGGACGACCCGCCGCGCCGCGCCACCGACGACCCGGCCGACCGCATGGACGCCCGCCTGAACGAGATCGTCCCCGCGGAGCCGAACAAGCCGTACGACATGAAGGAGATCGTCCGCCTCGTCGTGGACGACGGCGACTTCTTCGAGGTGCACGAGCACTACGCGCCGAACATCGTGGTCGGCTTCGCCCATCTCGACGGCCGCCCCGTCGGCGTCGTCGGGAACCAGCCGGCCATGCTCGCCGGGGTGCTCGACATCAAGTCCTCCACCAAGGCCGCGCGCTTCGTCCGCTTCTGCGACGCGTTCAACATTCCGCTCGTCACCTTCGAGGATGTTCCGGGGTTCCTCCCCGGCACCGAGCAGGAATGGGGCGGGATCATCCGTCACGGCGCCAAGCTCCTCTACGCCTACTGCGAGGCGACCGTTCCGAAACTGACCGTCGTCGTGCGGAAGGCATACGGCGGCGCCTACGACGTCATGTCGTCGAAACACATCCGCGGCGACTACAACGTGGCGTGGCCCGGCGCCGAACTCGCCGTGATGGGGGCCGACGGCGCGGTGAACATTCTCTATCGCAAGGAACTCGAGCAGTCGAGGGACCCCGCCGCCACGCGCGCGAAGCTGGTCGAGGAGTACAACGACAAGTTCGCGAATCCGTACGTGGCCGCGGCCCTCGGCTATCTCGACGACGTCATCGAGCCCCAGGAGACGCGCCCCCGCCTCATCCGCGCGCTCCGCATGCTCTCGAAGAAGCGTCAGTCGCTCCCCCCCAAGAAGCACGGCAACATTCCGCTCTAAGTCCCGGGGGCTCCGGTGCCGAAGCCAAAGACGATCCGAAAGGTCCTGGTCGCGAATCGCGGCGAGATCGCGATCCGCGTCTGCCGAACGCTCCGCGAGATGGGGATCGGCGCGGTCGCCGTCTACTCGGAGCCCGACCGGAGCGCCCCGCACGTCTATGCCGCCGACGAGGCCCATCTGCTCGGGCCGGCCGCGGCTTCGCACTCCTACCTGAACGCCGCGAAGATCCTCGAGGTCGCGCGCGCCGCGGGCGCCGACGCGATTCATCCAGGGTACGGATTTCTGGCCGAGTCGGCCGATTTCGCCCAGCGGGTTCTGGACGCGGGCCTCGTCTGGATCGGGCCCTCGCCCGAGTCGAGCCGCGCCGTCGGCGACAAGGTGAGCGCGCGCGCCCTCGCGATCGCCGCGGGCGTCCCGGTCCTGCCGGGCACGCCGGGCCCGGTCTCCGAGATCGCGGCACTGAAGAAGGCGGCCGACAAGATCGGCTACCCTGTGGTGCTCAAGGCGGCGGCCGGCGGAGGGGGCAAGGGGATGCGGCGCGTGAACGCCCCCGGCGAGTTCGAGTCGGCGGTCCGTCTCGCGCAGGGCGAGGCGCGTGGCGCGTTCGGCGACGACCGGCTCTACCTGGAGCGCTGGGTGGAGCAGCCGCGCCACATCGAGGTCCAGCTCCTGGCCGACGAACGCGGCAACATCGTCGCGCTCGGCGAACGCGACTGCAGCGTGCAGCGGCGCCACCAGAAGGTCATCGAGGAAACACCCTCCCCCGCGCTCGATCCGGCCAAGCGGCGCGAGCTCTGGGATCTGGCCGTGAAGGTGGCGCGCGCCGGGAAGTACACGAACGCGGGAACGGCGGAGTTCCTGATGGACCGCCAGGGACGCTTCTACTTCCTGGAGATGAACGCGCGGCTCCAGGTGGAACACCCGGTCACCGAGATGGTGCTCGGCCTCGACCTCGTGCGGGAGCAGATCCGCGTGGCGCAGGGAGAGCCGCTCGACATCACGCAGGCCGAGGTGAAGCCGGTCGGCGCCGCCATGGAATTCCGCATCTACGCCGAGGACCCCGACAACGGCTGGCTTCCCCAGGCGGGAACGATCCGCCGGCTGGTCCTCCCCGACGGCCCGTACGTCCGCTGCGACTTCGGCGTGCGCGCCGGCGGCGAGGTGCCGGTGCACTACGATCCGATGATCGGGAAGATCATCGTCTGGGGACGGACGCGAGGAGAAGCGATCGCGCGCGCGCGCCGCGCCATCGCGGAGACGGTGATCGAAGGGACGCGTACCACGCTCCCCTTCCATCGCTGGATCCTGGAGCAGAAAGAGTTCGTCTCCGGCGCCTACGACACGGCCTACCTGAGCAAGCACTTCCACGAGGCGCTCCCCCCCGACGCGGCGCGGGAGGAGCGCGAGGCGGCGATCCTGGCAGCGGCCTTCGTCGCGATCGAACGGAGCGCGCCGGCCGCGGCGTCGCACACGGCGTCGCGGGAATCGGGATCGAACGGCGCGCCGGGCGCGGCCGCGAGCCGGTGGCGCGACGCCGCTTCGCCGCTTCGCACGGTGCCAGACCGGGGGTGGAAATGAAGATCGTCCTCGAGCGGATCGTCGCGGGCCACGGCGTGGACGGAAGCGAGCGCGAGGTCGACATCCGCCCCGAAGCGGACGGCTTCGCCGTCACCCTGGACGGCGCCGAGCGCCTGGCGGCCGGCCAGATCGGCGAGGTGACGCGCGCGCTGGTGGACGGCAGACCCGTGGAGGCATCCGTGCGGCGCGAGGGCGACGCCGTCGTCGTGGAATACCATGGACGCCGCTACGCCTATCGGATTCGCGACGCGCGCGCCCCGAAGATCGCGCGGCGCCGCCGTGAAGAGGAAGCCCGCGGCGAGATCCACGCGCCGATGCCGGGCCTGGTCGTCGAGATCTTGACCGAGGTCGGCGAATCCGTGGAGGCGGGCCGCCCCCTGGTGGTCATCGAGGCGATGAAGATGCAGAACGCCCTCCCCGCACCCCTCTCGGGCAAGGTCACGGTCGTCGCCGTGAAGACCGGGACCGCCGTGGAGTCGGGCGCGCTCCTGATCACCGTGACCCCCGACGAGGCGTGAGCGTGGCGCGCGCCGATCTCGTTCCGCGCGGCGACGGGCCGATCGGACTTCCCGGCCAGCCCCCCTTCACGCGGGGAATCCACCCCGGCATGTACCGGTCGCGGCTCTGGACCATGCGCCAGTACGCCGGCTTCGGCACCGCCGAGGAGTCGAACCAGCGCTACCGCTACCTCCTGAGCCAGGGGCAGACCGGGCTCTCCGTCGCCTTCGACCTTCCGACGCAGATGGGCTACGACTCCGACAGCCCGCGCGCCGAGGGAGAGGTCGGCCGCGTCGGAGTCGCCATCTCGACGCTCGACGACATGGAGCGGCTCCTGGCGGAGATCCCGCTCGAGCGGGTCAG
>JBBTHR010000057.1:0-11554 GCA_038060295.1 Candidatus Eiseniibacteriota bacterium | reverse complement strand
AGGCGGCGGGCGGCGACAAGCGCGGCATGCAGTCGGCCGCGCTGATCGTCGGCCGTCCCAGCGACGACTATCCCGAGTACCGCACGCGCTACGTCGATCTGCGCGTGGAGGACGCGAAGGATCCGATCAGGGAAGTCCGTCGCGTCTACCTCATCCACGAGACCGACGGCCTGGCCGAAGCGCACCTCCGCTACGCGGCGGCGGCCGAGAAGGCGGGGAATAAAGACCTTGCCGCCCTCGAACGGAGCCGCGTCGGCGAGGCGCTCCGGCGCGCCGTGGCGAGGGGCGAGAATGATCCGCAAAATCTGAACGGGCTCGCGTGGACCTGCGCGACCAACGACATGTTCCTGCCGGAGGCGATCGCGGCGGCGGAGCGCGCCGTGTCGCTGGCGCCGAAGGACACCGGCATCCTCGACACGCTGGCCGAGTGCTACTTCCGGGCGGGGCGGACGGAACAGGCGATCGAGACGATGGGCCGCGCGCTCACCCTCGCGCCCGACGACAACTACCTCAAGGGACAGATGGCGCGTTTCCGTGCCGCCAAACATTGATCCAGGAGCCATGACCATGACCACGCGACGCCCCGTCACTCCCGAAGATCTCCTCGCCATCCAGTACCTCGACGGCGCCGTTCCGTCGCCCGACGGGAAGTGGATCGTCGCGAGCGTGCGGACGATCGACGCCGAGCAGGACAAGTACTTCGCGCACCTCTGGCTTCTCTCAGCCGACGGCGGCGCGCCCCGGCGCCTCACGCACGGGGAGCAGAAAAACGGCGGCCCGGCGTGGAGCCCCGACGGGAAGTCGATCGCGTTCGTCTCGAACCGAAAAGAGAAACGGCCCCAGATCTTCCGGCTTCGCCTGGATGGCGGCGAGGCGGAGTGCCTGACGAGTCTCGACGGCGAGATCTCGTCGCTCGAGTGGTCGCCGGACGGAACCGGGATCGCATTCGTTTACCGGTCGTTCGATTCGACCGATCACGGGCATCTGCCCAACTCCGTCGCGGCGAAGAAGGCGGCGGAGGCGAAGAAGGAGGGGAAGGACATGCCGGCCCCTTCGTTCCGCCACATCACGAAGATCACCTACAAGCTCGACGGCTACGGCTTCTTCCCGCAGGCGCGGGCGCAGATTTGCCTGCTCGACGTCGCCTCCGGCGCGGTGACCGCCGTGACCGCGGGTGACTGGGATCACGAAACGCCAGCCTGGTCGCCCGACGGAAAGTCGATCGCGTTCACGGCGAACCGACAGGGCGACGCCGAGTACAGTGCCTACACGGTGAGCGACGTCTTCGTCGTCGCGGCGTCGGGTGGCGAGCCGCGCAATCTCACTCCGGGACCCGGCGTGGGGTACGGTCCTTCCTGGTCGCCCGATGGGAAGTCGATCGCCTTCATCGGCCACGACCGCGCCGATGACTGGTGGGGAATCTGGAATCACCACGTCTGGGTCGCGCCGGTCTCGGGCGGGGCGCCGCGCGATCTCACGCCCGATCTGGACCGGATCGCTCAGGACGCCACGATCGGCGACCTCCACGACATGCACGGGGGAGGCGCCCCGACCTGGTCGCGCGACGGTAAGTCGGTTTACTTCACCGTGTCCGATCACGGCTCCACGCACCTCTTCTCCATCCCCGCCGCCGGCGGCGCCACCCGCCCGGTCACGAAGGGCGCGATCCAGGTGATGGCGCTGGCGCGAGGGCGGAATGCCGACGACCTTCTGATCGTCTGGAACACCTTCACCAACGCCGGGACGATCACGCGCCTCGACGGCGCGACCGGAGCCAGGACCGATCTCTGGGAGCCGAACCGCGACTTCTTCGCCGGCCTCTCGATCGTGGAGCCCGAGGAGATCTGGATCGACGCGCCGCAGGGGCACCGCGTGCAGGCCTGGCTGATGAAGCCTCCGGCCGTCGCCGCGGGGCAAAAGATCCCGATGATCCTGGAAATTCACGGCGGGCCTCGGGCGCAGTACGGCGCCACCTACATGCACGAGTTCCAGGTCTTCGCGAACATGGGGACCGCGGTCCTCTTCTCGAACCCGCGCGGTTCGCAGGGGTACGGCGAGGCGTTCACCCAGGCGATCGTCGGGAACTGGGCCGCGCCCGCCTTCGACGACCTTATGCTGGCGGTGGACGAGACGCTCCGCCGCCACCCCGAGATCGATCCGAAGCGGCTCGGCGTGACGGGCGGCTCCTACGGCGGCTACATGACGACCTGGGTGGTGGGGCACACCGACCGCTTCAAGGCCGCGCTGACGCAGCGCTGCGTGACGACAATTCCGACGCTCCTCCTGGCCGACGACATCAGCGGCTCCAGCATCGGCGAATTCGGCGCCGAGCCGTGGACGTTCGCGCCGATTCTCTGGGAGCAATCGCCGCTCGCGTACGTGGAGAAGATCCGGACGCCGCTCATGATCACGCACAGCATGCAGGACCTCCGCTGCACCGTCGGCGAGGCGGAGATGCTCTACAAGTCGCTCAAGTGGTTGAAGCGGGAGGTCGAGTTGGTCCTCTATCCCGACGAGAGCCACGGGCTCTCGCGGATGGGAAGGCCGACGCGCCGCGTCGCCCGGCTCCACATCATGCGCGACTGGTTCGTCCGCCACCTGCACCCCGCCGGGGCGCCGGCGGCCACGACCGAAGCCGGCGTGCACTCGCTGGCCATGGCCGGAAGCCGCCGGGCGTGAAACTTCGCGGCGCCGTCGTACTCCTGACGGGCGGCTCGGGCGGCATCGGCCGCGCGACGGCGGCGCGCCTGGGAGCGGCCGGCGCGCGCGTGGCACTCCAGGGTCGCCAGGAGCCGCTCCTCCGCGATGTGGCGGAGGCGGTGCTTCGCGCGGGTGGGGAGTCGCACGTCGTGCCGGGCGACATCCGCCGGCCCGAAGAGGCGGCGCGCGCCGTCGCGGCGACACTGGAGCGGTTCGGCCGCATCGACGCACTCGTCAACAACGCCGGACTTGCTCACCTCAAGCGGGTCGACGAGGCGACCGACGCCGAGATTCTGGAGCAGGTGGAGACGAACCTCCTCGGCGCGATCTGGATCACGCGGGCGGCGCTACCGGCCCTGTTGGAATCGAAAGGGGCGCTCGTGACGGTCGGATCGTTCGCGGGGCGCGTGGCGGTTCCCTACTTCGGCTACTACTCGGCCACCAAGTATGCGCTTGTCGGCCTGACGGAAGCATGGCGCCGGGAACTGGCCCCTCGCGGCGTGCGAGTGACGACCGTGTTCTCGGCCGCCGTGGAGACCCGATTTCTCGACAAGGCGGGGCGCGACCGCGCGCTCGGCCGCGGCCCGGCCGGCATGGTTCTCTCTCCGGAGGTCGTTGCGCGGGCCATCGAACGCGCGCTGGAGCGCCATCCGGCCGAGATATATTTGCCGCGGATGCACCGCCTCCTCGCCCTCCTCGACGTCGCCTTCCCCCGACTTTCAGACCGCATTCTGAGGGGCTTGTTGCGGTATTCTCCTCCTGCATGACCTCCCCCCCACGCAAGATCGCGCTCAGTCTCTCCGGCGGCGGACTGACCGGAGCCTTCTACGAAATCGGATGCCTCGCCGCCCTCGACGACTTCCTGGGACTCGATTTCTCCTCCACCGGATTCGACCTCTACATCGGCGTCAGCGCCGGCGCCTCCGTCTCCGCGCTCCTGGCCAAGGGCATTCCGGCCCGGAAGATCTACTGGGCGCTCCTGACCGATTCCGATCCCGCCCTCCAGTTCAAGCGCGGTGACATGTACGGCGCAAACCGTTGGGGGATTCTAACCTCGTTCGTCAACGTCGTCTTCTCGATGCCGGGCTACTTCGTGAACTGCGCCCGCATGGGCGTGCGCCCCTCGCCGTTCGAATTCATGCACTGGATCGAGGAGCGGCTCCCGGCGGGGATCTTCGCGCTCGAGTTCTACGAGAAGTTCTTCTCGAAGGTGCTCGCCGCGCACGGGAAGACCGACTCGTTCGCCGACCTGAACCGGGAACTCTACATTCCGGCTACCGACCTCGACCTCGGCACCCGGCGGCTCTTCTCCAACACCGACGGAGATACGATCTCGCTCTCCATCGCGGTGGCGGCATCCTCGGCCATCCCGCTCTTTTTCCGGCCGGTGAATGTCGAGGGGCGGGACTACATCGACGGCTCGGTCGGCAGGGTGGCGCACCTGGACGTGGCGATCAAAGCGGGGGCGTCGACCGTTCTGATCATCAACCCGATGATCAACATCTCCAATGACCAATCGGTCGTCTGCATCCCGCGGCGTGACGGCAAGTGCGCGCGTATCCGCGAGAAGGGGATGTCATTCATTCACGACCAGGCGAGTCGCATCGAAACGCGCGTCCGCCTGGACGGCGAGATCAGGCGCTACCAGGTCGAGTACCCCCACGTGAAGATCTACCGGATCGAGCCGTCTTCCTCGGAAGTGATGCTCTTTCTCCATCACGCGATGTCGTCGGGTGAGCGGGAGCGGATCCTCCGCTACGGCTATTCGTCGATGACATCGATCTTGAAGCGGCGGCGTTCCGTGATCGAGGAGCTGATGGAGATCCACGGCTTCAATCCAAGCGACGACCTGACGGCAGAGGGCTGAGGCCATGCGCTCACCCGATTCGCCGCCGTCCTACAATCCGCTTCAAGCGCGCCTCATCCGCGGGGAAGTGCTCATCCTCGACGGCGCCATGGGCACGGAGCTCGACCGCCGGGGAGTGAAGTTGCCGCTCCCGCTCTGGAGCGCGCAGGCGCTCCTGGACGCCCCAGAAGTCGTGCGGGCGATCCACGAGGACTATCTGCGGGCGGGTGCCGACGTGATCACGACCAATACCTTCCGGACGACGGCGCGCACGATGCGCCGCGCCGGCCGGAAGGAAGAGGAGGCCGTTCGGCTCACCCGTCTCGCGGTCCATCTGGCGCGGGAGGCGCGCTCGGCCGTCGTGCGGGGGAGGGAAGTCTGGATCGCCGGGGCGATGGCGCCGCTGGAGGACTGCTATCAGCCCGAACTGGCCCCCGAGTTCGACGTCGCCGCGGCCGAGCATGGAATCCAGGCGGCGCGACTCGTCGCCGCCGGCGTGGACATTCTCCTCGTCGAGACGATGAATTCGATCACGGAGGCCGTGGTGGCGACGCGCGCGGCGGTCTCGACCGGGCTCCCCGTCTTCGTCTCCTTCATCGCGCGAAGTGAGCGCGAGATCTGGAGTGGGGAGGGGCTCGACGACGCGGTTCGCGCCGTGGACGACTTCCATCCCGATGCCATCCTGGTCAACTGCGTGCCGGCCGAGACCGCCGAGCGCTGCCTCGAGGTGATGGGGCGCGAGACGCAAACGCCGATCGGCTGCTACCCGAACGCCGGCCATCCCGACTTCGATCACGGCACGTGGCGTCACGACGACGAGAAGACCCCCGAGTGGTTCGCCGCCCAGGCCATCTCGTGGCTCCGCCGCGGCGCGCTGGTGGTAGGTGGCTGCTGCGGGACCGGACCGGGCCACATCCGCGCCCTGCGCGAGGTGGTGCCGCCGGTGCTGGTCGAATGAGGGAGACGCGCCACCTCCCGCTTCGCCCCGCCGCCAGCACCATCGTCATCTGTCGCGGCGACGGCGGGGATGGATCGCTCCGGCTCCTGTGGGTGCGTAGATCGGAGGCAAACCCCTTCTTGGGCGGCTTTCATTCCTTCCCGGGCGGCCGCCACTCGCGCGAAGACGGCGCGCTCGGCTCCGACGAGGCGGCGAATCTCCTGGTCATGGTGCGCTGCGCCGCGCGCGAATTGTTCGAGGAAACGGGGCTCCTGGTGGGATTCATCGGGACGCCGCGCGACCTGGAGGAGCAGCGCCGGGTCCGGAGCGAAGTGCTGGGCGGCTCGATGGAATTCTGGCCGACCGTCGCGTCGTGGGGCTTGCGCTTCGACCCGTCGCCCTACGTCTGGTGCGGTCGCTGGATTACGCCGCACTTCAGCCGCGCGCGCTTCAACACCAACTTCTTTCTCCTCGATCTCCCCGCGATGCCCGCGGTCGACGTCTGGCCGGGGGAGCTGGAATCGGGCGGCTGGGTCGATCCGCGCGAGGCGCTGCGGCTCTGGGAGAGCGACCAGATCGTGCTCGCCACGCCGACCCTCTACACGATTCGGGTGCTGGCCGAGGGTGGGCACGATCTCCCGGCCCGGCTCCACGCGATTCCCGAAACGAACGGAATTCCGTCGCGGCAGGTCGAGGTCCGGCCGGGGATCGTCATGGTGCCGCTTCGGAGCGAGACGATTCTCCCGGCCACTCACACCAACGCGGTGGTCGTGGGCGATGGTGACGTTGTCATCGTCGATCCGGGGAGTGCTGCTATGGCAGAGCAGGAGGCGCTCGACATGGTGGTGCGCCAGGCGCTCGGCCCGGGCGGGCGCGTCCTGGCGATCCTCCTGACGCACCAACACTCCGACCACATCGCCGGGGTGGACGCGGCGCGGAGCCGCTACCAAGCGCCCGTCTGGGCGCACGAAGGGGTCGGCGCGCGCGTCACGCTCGATCGGACGCTGCGCGACGGCGACGTCATCGATCTTCCGGGTCGCCATCCGCGCCGCCTCCGCGCCCTCGAGACGCCGGGCCATTCCCGGGCGCACCTGGTCTTCCACGAGGAGACGTCGCGGACCGTGATCGCGGGAGATCTCGTCTCGGGACTCGGCACCGTGGTGATCGATCCGCCGTACGGAAATCTCCGTGACTACCTCGCGTCGCTGGAAAGGCTCCGCGCGCTTAATCTCCTCACCCTCATTCCCGGGCACGGCGCGCCGCACCGCGGCGTGGGCCGGCTGATCGAGGCTCTGGTGGAGCATCGCCGGATGCGGGAGGGGCGGGTGCTCCACGCGCTGGCGGAAGGGCCGCTCCCGTTGGAGGAGCTGCGGGTTCGCGTCTACTCCGACACGCCGGACGCCGATCCGCGCCTCGCCGCACGGATGCTCGTGGCGCATCTGGAGAAGCTGGAGGCGGAAGGGAAGGCGCGCGTGGAGGGGGGCGTGGCGAGGCTACAGTCGTAGGCTACAACCTGTCTGCCCACTTCTATGCTTCACCTTGCAACACGAGAAAATTAGTTGTGCGGAATTGCTCATATGCTTCTTTGTACTCATGAATCGGCACCAAGTGGCCTGACGGTGCAATTCTGAACATATGATTCATGCCATTTTCGCGGAAGAAATAGTAGAAGTCCTGAAGATATGTCCGTGAGTCGATATTGCAACCGCCAAATTCAAACGATACCATTCTAACCTTTCGGTCGCTAAACATTCGCAATCCGCCTTGCAGCACATCAAGTTCATGTCCCTCAACATCCAACTTCAAAAGGTCTATGCTTTGAATCGCGTGGCGTTGACAATAATTATCAAGCGTATCGATTTCGACTTTCTCGGAATATTTAAAGTCAATCCCGAAATGCCCTAATCTCCGCTTAGATAGAGACGCCAACCCAGACCCTGCCTCATCGTAAAATAACTCAAACTCGCCAGCCTGTTTTCCTAATCCGACGTTGTTGAGGGTGACGCTTGAGGAAGCTTTAACGTTATCATACAAGACCTTGTACGTAAATCGACCCGGTTCAAAGGCGTGAATGTGGAATGAGACGCCTTGAAGCCCATGCTCAATCAGACTAAGAAATTGCCCCTTGTTTGCGCCAACATCAAAAATGCAAAGGGATTGGCTTGTCGCTGCGTGTTGCTTGAGTCTATCCACAAGCACGTTCTCGCCGCTAGAGTCTATGGAAGCCCCTGAGCCTATACCCATCAGATATTGAGAAAGAGTGACGTTGCGCTCAAGCAGTCGTTGGAAGTGCGCGTTGCTGGAAAGCCTGATAAGGAGAGTCTTCGTTAACTGTTTCATCGTAACTCCTGAAAAGCACCTAACGCCCTGCGGCTCAGCCGCGAGCGGCGCCCGTGCATTGGTTCAAACCCTCCGGTCCGATTCCGCGCGCCGCTTGTCGGCTGCAGCGCGTGTTAGGCGTCGGGTTCGTTGCGAACCCGAGCGCCATGAATGGCAAGATTTGCCTTCCGAGCATCGAAACGTTCCGGGTCGAACGTCCCGCCAACCCACTCCATCATCTCCACGTGTTCCGGAGGCCTGGGTTCTGCGAGAGCCGTCAGAAAGTGGGAGTACCCGGGGATGCCCTCCTACTTCGCATGGACGCCTAACGTTTGAGTTCAGCGGCGGCCGAAGGCCGTCTGCTGGACCGAAAGGTTATCCCTCACCGTCATCGCGGGCGACCAACTATTAGAACGGTCGTATATCGAACCAAAACTGACCCGGTACGGGCATGGCTCTGAAAGACTTGTTGCACGCGTTCACTGACTTCTTGGCCGGCGGATGAGGTGCGTTCGGGCATGTACGAACGGGAGAAAACCAAACTCAGTAAGCCCGCCTGACTGAGTGCGTGTTCATGTTGCCACGTCATCTGCTCTGAAGTGGTAGCGCCAAAGAGCGTTGGGATCTCGCCGCGCTCTTCGTGTGCCGCAAGTGCAGCCCTCTTCTCTCCTCCGAACTGTGCAAGGATGTCATCCAGGGCAACGTGCAATGGATCCGAGAGGAGGCGATCGTTCCAAATGAGTGCGACTTGTCCTCCCGGGCGAAGCACACGCAAGCATTCAGCCCGTGCTTCCTCAACCTTGAACCAATGGAACGCATGCGCCGCAGTTATCAGATCCACCGAGGTCGCTTCTAATGGTATGGACTCGGCAGAGCCTGAGAGGCTGTGGTATCTTGGAAACGCTTGCAGCATGTGATCTGCGGCCTGTCGCATTTCAGCGTTCGGTTCCACCGCCACGACGGCGTATCCGCGTTGGAGAAAGCCTTGCGTCAACAATCCAGTGCCCGCGCCTATGTCTGCGATCAAAGACTCTGCATCTAGGTTCGCGACACGGCCAAGCGCGTCGTACAAAGAAGTTGGATAGTCCGGCCGCGAAGCAACATAGTCTTCGACTTTGGATGAGAAGATCTTCGCAACGCCGCCCGCGGGTGCGTAGAGCGATCGTAAGAGCGCGCCAGTGTCAGTGTTTTCGGTCATGATGGCTCCAGAGGGCTAACGAGGTGAGTAAGCTGCGGCGCGAAGCGCCGCCAGCTGCATTCACTTGTTATACCGCGCCCTGTTCGGCTCGCCCACGCGCCGCTTTCCGAAACAGCAAGGCCGATCCGACAAACAGCGCGACGAAGAACCCAGTCAGTGCCAAGATATCCAGCGGCCAGATCGGCCCCGTGGAGCCCAATCCGGCGGCCAGCGCGATCACGGCGACCAACGCCTGAGCGAGCGCCGTCGCGAACAACGCGCGTGCCATTCCATGTGGCTGGAAGCGCGCGATGATGGCACCGATGATTCCGACGGCAAGCACCCCGCCATACATCAAGTTGGCGTCGTCGCTCCCAGTCCCGATGATGCCGACGGCACCGTTCACCCAGACGAGGATGAATGCTGCCGCGAGCGCAACGCCGACGGCGGCTCGGTACGCATTGTCGCCTGTCTTCCTCACTGCTAGCTCATAGGTGATACCAGTGCCGATTAGGAGGGCGCCGGCGAAAGCGAAATCGGCCACATCCCAGTTCACTTCATCGGTGAACTGCATCGCAACCAAGGGCAGCAGCAGTATGAGCGCTGCGACGGCCCAGGGCGCTATCCTCCAACGGCTCCCGCGCCGTCCGCCGCCGTGTTCCGTGTTTCCTGCAATTGTCTTGCCTCCGTGCATGTCCGTGTTCATCGTTATTCCAAGGTTGATGGAGGGGATATCGATGCAATGTCCCTACTTCGCAAAGCTACGCAAGCGCTGGAACAGAACAGCGAGCGGCCGGCGGAGTCGAAGCGGTTGGGCGCGGCTCATGGCGCACCGGACCCCATCCCTGTCCCCCTCGCCCTCGCCCACCGCTCCATAGTGGCAGCGCGGTATAACGCTCCGCGTAACCCGCGGGGCTGGCCGGCGCGGGCCGTGCGCAAGCACGGGTCGTGACGGCCAGGACCGACGGGTTCACGCGGTTAGGCCGGGATCTCAATGTAGGTCGAAAACGCCTTCGGAGCCGGAACCCGGTGCCCCTCGGCACGCATGCCCTCGAGATGGAAGCGAATCGCAGCACGCATGCGCGCAACCGCCGCAGGACGCGTCGATCCCGTCGCCACGCAACCTGGAAGGTCGGGCGAATAGGCTGAGTAGCCTGATTTGGCCTTTTCCACAACGATGAGAAATCTCATGGTGTCATCCCCGGTTGTTTGAAAATACTATTGAGCGTTCCCGGCGCCAAGTCGTCATTCGGCTTTCCGGCGATCGTGACCAGGCCTGGCTTCTTCGGATGCTTGTACTGGCGGTGGCTCCCGCGCTGGCGTGACTGGTACCACCCGTCGCGCTCAAGTAGCTTCACCACATCCCGAATCTTCATCGGCCCCCACCTTGATGCATCTGAGCCCCTCTTCCCCCAACGATCACGTTAAGGGGCGGACGCAAGCTAGGCTTGCGTCCGTCCCCTTGAACGGGAAGTTAGAGGCCGCTGGTGATGCTCTGCATAGGCATCCAGAAGGCGGCGGATCATCCGCTGGTACTGCGTGTGATGCCGCGTTGCTTCGCGCTTGAAAAACTGGACGCTCCGCTTGCTCAGCGCAATCGTGACTTTCACCCCTTCGTCACGAAATGCGAGTTCTTCCGGCGGAGGCAAGAAATCCGCGATTACGCGGAGCTTACCGACCGGTCCGTCGCTGTACTTGGTTCGCGTGCTCATAAATTGCCTTTCCTCTCCGCCAGTAGCCGGCGCCAAAGATTCTAATCACCCTCCGCCGAAACGTGAAACGCACCGTCAGCACTGCGCCGCCAACGAGGCCGAAGCAGTAGTAGCGTCGTTCGGCCGCGCTGTGGGACAAGTCTTGCGCGATCACACGCTTACGGTCGGCGAATGCGTACTGGGCGCGGGAGAATGGGACGCCATGCTTCCGGTGGTTCTGCAGATCCTTGGCGGGATCCCATTCGAACCGTACCTCTGCCATGGCGCGATGCTACCAGATGCCCATACTAACAACCATAGAAATGTAAGGCTCCCCTGTGCCTCTAACGCTCGCGCTCAGCGGTGGGCCGCGTGGCGCGACCCTTGCCCTGCAAGGGTCGCGCCACGCAAGTCCGTCCGCTGCAGCGCGATGTTCGGCGGCGCCCCCATGTTGCTCCCTCGCGTGCCCCTACTCAAGACGCGGGACCTCCACTGGTGGTACCAAGAGCCTGATTGAGCGGCCTTTCCCCGGAGTCCGCTGGAGTAGACCGCGCTCCTCCAGGGCCAGGACCATACTATGAACGGCAGGCGGCGTCACACGGAAGTAGCGCTGCATGTCCGCCTCCGCTGGAGCCATCCCGTTGACCTTGGCGTACGCCTGGATGAACGCGAGGTATTGACCTTGCAGATGCGTCCACCTCCGGTTCGCCTCCTCCGACCCCATACTTCCTCAAGTTCCGGATGGTCCTTGCCTGGTGTCCGCCGAACGAAAAAAGTTAAGCGGCCCGACGCAGTCGGGTCCGCTTGAACGAGGGGTTAGGCGCGCAACGGTACAGACCGGGTAGATTGGTAACAGAGTAAACTGGGATGATGGGTGACACTTC
>JBBTHR010000056.1:0-11873 GCA_038060295.1 Candidatus Eiseniibacteriota bacterium | reverse complement strand
GATGGTCTTGATCGGAGCGGGGATCGCCGCGCTGGTCTACTTCTACGTCTTCGCCGACTACGTGCCGCTCAACTACCGGGCCCGGGCCAAGCAGATCGCCGGGCTCAAGGGGACGTACACGCAGAAGATGAACGAACTGACGAAGGCCCAGCAGCTGGTGAACCGGCTGCCGGAGCTGAAGCGGGAGTTCGCGCTCCTGAACCAGCGTTGGGCGGTGGCGCAGGAGCTGCTGCCGACGCAGAAGGAAGTCGCGAGTCTCCTCCGAAAGGTGACGATCGCCGGACAGGAGTCGGGCGTGAAGTTCGTCCTCTTCAAACCAGGCGAGCCGAAGCCGACGTCCGATTTCACGGAGAACCCGGTGCAGATCTCGGTGACGGGCGGCTACCACCGCGCCGGAAGCTTCCTCAGCGAGATCGCCGAGTTGAGCCGGCTCGTGAACGTCTCGCAGCTCAAGGTGAAACTGTTCGACAAGGGTGACCTGGACGATACCGTCCAGGCCGACTTCATCGCCACCGCGTACACGCTGGCCGAGGGGACCGCCAATGAACCTGCCAAGCAGCCTGGCGCTGCCGCAAAGTAAGCTTCTCCGCAGCCGGGTCGGAATCGTGATCCTGGTCGCGGCCGCCGCTCTCATCGGCGTGGTGGCGTTCTTCGTCCTGCGCGGACCCGCGCCGGTGAAGCTTCCGACCGCGGCCACGTCGCCGGCGGCCCAGGCGCTACCGCGCGGGACGGCTCCGATCTCCGCCGCCCGTGTCGCCGCGAAGCCCGCTGCCGGCTCGCCGGTGGTCTACGGCCCGCCCGCTCCGGCCTGGGTCAAGCGCGACCTCTCGGTCGTGGCGCAGGCTCCGGTCACGGGAGCGCCGACCACGGTGAAGACGGTCGGCATGGGACCGATGCAGGCCACGACGGTCACGACGGCTCCGGCGGGAACGAATCCGGCGGCCACCGCGGCGACCGTGGCGACGACGCCGACCGCGGCTCCGGCGATTCCGGCTCCGGCCACGGCGGCCCTCGCGCCGCCCGTCGCCGCCTCGGCGGCGGCCACGGCCGCGGCCGCGTCGAAGGCTGCTTCGGCGGCCTCCGGAACGGCGGCCGTGGTGCCCGTGGCGTCGGTGACGGCGCCCGCGGTTCCGGTCGCGCCGGGCGTGAGCGCGACCGTGGCGTCCGACGAGACGCCGAAGGTTCTCGACGCCAACTCCCTCTTCCAACGCGAGCAATACGTCTATCAGGCGGCGGGCCGGCGCGATCCGTTCCAGTCGCTGATCGACGGGAAGTATGAAAGCCAGTCGGGCGACGGCGCTCTTGTCGATGTCGGCGACATCCATCTCGTCGGCATCATGTGGGGCTCGTCGGACAAGTTCGCGCTCGTGGAAGACAGCCGCGGGCGTGGTTTCGTACTCCGCGTCGGGGACCCCGTGGTGAATGGTTACATCGCGGGAATTTCCAAGACGGAACTCCAGGTCGTCCAGAACTCCTTCGGGGACTCGCAGACCGTGACGATCCAACTGAAATCAAAAGAGGGTGAGCCAAATGCGACTCGGAATCAGTAGGACGCGCACGGGCCGCCGCGCCGGTGCGGGGGTGGCGCTTCCGCTGCTCCTGTTGCTCGCGGCCGCTCCGGCCCTCGGGGCCACGGTGAAGAGCATTTCGCTGAAGGATGCCGGCAAGGGCACCCAGATCGTGGTCGAGGCCGACGGTCCGATCAACTATCACGACTTCACGCTCGAGTCGCCGGATCGCATCGTCCTCGACTGTCCGGGCGCCGCGCTGAGCTTCACCGAGCGCGTGTGGGCCGGCCGCGAGGGATCGAACGTCAAGTCGGTTCGCGCGACCGAGATGGGCTGGGGGAAAGAAACCGGCGCCCGCATCGTCCTCGATCTGGCGCAGGCGGCTTCCTATGGCGTGAGCCAGGTGGGCAACAACATCATCGTCGCCATCGAATCGACGGCTCCGGCGGCCGAGACCCCGTCACGCGCAAGCGCGTCGTCGAATTCGACCTCCAGCGACCCGCCGGACGGCCGTCGCATGTCCCTGGACGTGCAGGGCGCGGAAATCCAGACGGTGCTCCGCAGTCTGTCGGAATTCAGCGGCAAGAACATCGTCGCGAGCAGGGAGGTCAAGGGAGTGGCCACGCTGCGGCTGCGTAACGTGCCGTGGCGGCATGCACTCGACATCCTGCTGCGCGCGCAGGGCCTCGGCATGGTCGAGCAGGGACAGACCATCGTCGTCTCGAATCTCGAGACGCTCCGCAAGGAGGAGATGGAACGGCGCACCGCCGAGCGGGCCCAGGAGGAGTTGCTTCCGCTTCAAACGCGCATTGTGCCCGTGAGCTACGCCAACGCGGACGAGATGGCGAAGTCAGTGGAGAAGACGCTCACGAAGCGCGGCCACATCGAGGTGGACAAGCGGAGCAACTCGCTCCTTCTCACGGACATCGACGAGCGCCTGGACCAGGCCGAGTCGATGGTCCGCAGCCTCGACACCAAGACGCCGCAGGTCGAGATCGTGGCCCGTCTGGTCGACGTAGACGTCACGTCGACCCGGAGCCTCGGCATCGAGTGGGGCGCGCAGAACCTCGATCTCTTCGACGCCGGCGTGGGCGAGGACATTCGCGTCAACGCGCGCGGCGTCTCGAACCCGGTCGGCACCGTGAAGCTCGGAACCGTGAAGAACTTCGGCAGCCTCGACGCCGCGCTGGAAGCGCTGGAGACGCAGAATAAGGCGAACATCATCTCGAATCCGCGCATCACGACGGTGAACAACCGCGAGGCGTCGGTGGTGGTGGGCCAGCAGATTCCGCTCATCGTGCAGGACTTCGCCGGCAACGCGGTGACGCAGCTGACCACGATCGGCATCAAGCTCAGCGTGACGCCGCATATCAACGTCGGCAACAAGATCACGATGGACGTCCACCCCGAAGTCTCCGACCTCGCGTCGCAGGCGACGGTCCAGGGCGGCATCATCATCAACACCACGATGGCCGACACGCGGGTCATGGTGAATGACGGCGAGACGGCGGTCATCGGCGGGCTCATCCGCAGCAACGAGTCGATCACCAAGCGCGGCGTGCCAATACTCATGGACATCCCGCTGATCGGAAACCTGTTCCGGTCGAGTTCGACGACGAAGGCGAAGCGCGAGCTCCTGATCTTCGTGACGCCGAAGATCCTGGCCGACCAGAGCGCCTCCAACTAGTCCCAGCCGCTGGCCGAAGCCGGCCCGCGTCGTGTACTCTAACGGGCCCTCCCAACCGGGAGGGCCCGTTTTCATTTCGGGTGTTCGCCGGCTCCCCGACACCGGAGGGATCCCACGCAGTCACGGTTCGAGGGCGCCGCTCCGGTGGCGCTGGTGGGTCTCCCCGGCGCGGGGAAGACGGTCGTCGCGCCGCTCCTGGCGGCGCTCCTGGGATGGCGCTGGGACGATCTTGACGCGGCCATCGAGCGCGCCGCCGGGCGAAGCGTTCCGGATCTGCTGAGGAGCGACGGGGAAGCGCGTTTTCGCGATCGAGAGCTCGACGCCCTCCGCGCGGCGCTGGCGCCGCGACCGGAGGGCCTTGTGCTAGCCTGCGGCGGCGGAGTCGTCGTGGGCGAGGAGGCGCGAGGCGCGATCGCTGCGGGCGCCACGGTGGCGTGGCTCCGGGTGCGTCCCGAGACCGCGCTGGCGCGGCTCGGCGGATCGGGCGTCGCGTCGCGGCCGCTCCTGGCGGGCGCTTCGACCGCCGGAACGGCCGGGGCGCTCGAGCGGCTGCGCGAGCTGCAGGCCGCTCGAGAGCCTCTCTATGCGGCGATCGCCGGCATCTCGATCGCCACCGACGAGCGGACTCCGGAGGGCGTGGCGGCGGCGCTGGAAGCCGCGCTGCGGGAGCGATGGGCCGGCTCCGCGTCGTAGGAGGGGAGCTCCGCGGGAGGAAGCTCCAGGTGCCCGATCGGGGCGTGCGGCCGACGTCGGAGCGGGTGCGCGAGGCGATCTTCGATATTCTCGGCCCGGCCTGGACGGCGGGGGCGGCGGTGCTCGATCTCTACGCGGGGACCGGAGCCCTCGGCATCGAGGCCCTGAGCCGCGGCGCCGCGCGCGCCGACTTCGTGGAGCGCGACGCCTCGGTGGCGCGGCTCCTGCGCGACAATCTCGCGGCGCTCGGGCTCTCGGAGCGGGCGAGCGTCGTGATCGCGGATCTCGATCGCGGGGTGCTCCCCGCGGAACTGCGCGGTCCCTGGAGCCTCGTCTTCCTCGATCCTCCGTACGCGGGGGAGGGTGGAACGCGCTGGCTCGCGCGCCTCGCGAGTCTCGCCTGGGCCGCCGAGGGCGGCCTGGCGGTCTACGAACATCGCAGCGGAAGCACGGTTCCTCCGCCGCCCGGATTGGCGCTCGCGGCCGAACGCGCCTACGGCGACACGGCGGTGTCCATCTACCGGGCAAGCGGCCCCCCGGCCGCGGCCGAACGAGGAGCGTCATGAACCACGCGGTTTTCGCGGGCACGTTCGATCCCGTCACGAACGGTCACATCGACCTGATGCGCCGCGCGCTGCGGGTCGTCGAACGGCTCACGGTCGCCGTGGCGGTACGTCCCGAGAAGGGCGTCCTCTTCTCGCAGGAGGAGCGCGTCTCCCTCATCCAGGAGGCGATGAAGGGAGAGCCGCGGCTCACGGTGGAGTCGTTCTCGGGGCTCCTGGTCGAGTATGCCCGCGCGCGGAACATCGCGATCATCATGCGCGGACTCCGCTTCGTTTCCGACTTCGAGTACGAGTTTCAGATGGCCCTGATGAATCGCCGCCTGGACGATGGGATCGAGACGCTCTTCCTGATGCCGAGCGAGACGTACACGTATCTGAATTCCACCCTCGTGAAGGAGATCGCGCGGGCCGGTGGCTCCGTGGCGAGCTTCGTGCCGCCGCACGTGGAAGCGGCGCTGCGGCAGAAACTGGGGACGACCCGATGAGCCCTGGCCGCGTGCCCGGCGCCGCGTTCGGCATGGAGGGGCACATCCGCCTCTCGTACGCCATCGCCGACGCGGAGATCGCCGACAGGCTCGACCGTCTCGAAGCCGCGCTCCAGCGCCTGTAGCTCCCGGAGAGGACCGATGCCGACCTACGAATACGAATGCGAGAAGTGCGGGCACCGCTTCGAGGTCTTCCAGTCGATGAAGGACGAGCCGAAGAAGCGCTGTCCGAAGTGCAAGGGGAAGGTCCGCCGCCTCATCGGGACCGGCGCCGGGATGATCTTCAAGGGGAGCGGCTTCTACGTCACCGACTACCGCTCCGACTCCTACAAGAGCCAGAAGAGCAGCGAAACGAGCGAGAGTACGAAGGCGACCCCGAAGCCCGAATCGTCCACGCCGAAGCCGGAAGGGAAGCCGGAGAGAGGCCGATCGAGGAAGAAGAAGAGCGATTCCGCCTAACCCCCACCTTCCGTTTGACCTGCGGGGACCCCATTTGGTACGTTCCGATCGTACGGTCGCCGGAGGTGCCGCGCGCCGGTAAATCTCCATAAGCGACGTGAATTGAATGACTTGGCGCATTAGATTCACCTATTGTCTTGGAGCCATCGGGTCGCCCCACTCGCGGTCGCGGCTCGCATGATCGCCGACCGGGCCCGAATCAAGATCGCCGCGGGTCGCGGCGGGCACGGCTGCGTCAGCTTCCGCCGGGAGAAGTACGTACCGAAGGGGGGGCCAGACGGCGGCGACGGTGGGCACGGCGCCAGCGTGATCCTGCGCGTGAACTCGCATCTCCGGACGCTCCTCGACTTCCAGTCGCGCACGCGCTTCGAAGCGCCGCGCGGGATGAACGGGTCGGGGAATCGACGGTCGGGACGCTCGGGCGAGGACCTCGTCATCGACGTGCCGGCGGGAACGCTCGTGACCGACGTCGAGACGGGATATCTCCTGGCCGACCTGGTGGAGCCGGGGACGACCTGGGTCGCGGCGCGCGGCGGTCGCGGCGGGAAGGGAAATTCGCACTTCGCGACGCCGACGAATCAGGCGCCGCGGCATGCAAAATCGGGGCAGGACGGCGAACAGCGGGAGATCCGGCTGGAACTCCGGTTGATCGCCGACGTGGGGCTGGTCGGATTCCCCAATGTCGGGAAATCGACGCTCCTCTCGCGCCTCAGCGCGGCGCGTCCGAAGATCGCCGACTATCCGTTCACGACGCTCGAGCCGCATCTCGGACTGGTGCGGGTCGGCGAGGAGCGGAGTTTCGTGATGGCCGACCTGCCGGGGCTCATCGAGGGGGCCCACGAAGGGAAGGGCTTGGGGCTCGAGTTCCTCCGCCATGTCTGGCGAACGCGGGTGCTCCTGATCCTGATCGATAGCCTCGCGGAGGATCCGGCGAAGGATATGGAAACGCTGCGGGGCGAATTACGTGAATACCACGAGGACATGACGCGGAAGCCGGCGATCGTCGCCCTGAGCCGCGCCGACCTCGTGACCGACGGCTCCTCGGCCGAGGATCCGCCTCCCTTCGCGCTCGACGGTGCGATCTGGGGCGGCTCCATCTCGGGGGCCACGGGAAAAGGAACCGCGACGCTCCTCGAATTGTTATGGGGAGTACTCGTCGCGTCGGAAGCGCCCGCGCCGGAAGGGCCGGGTCAAGTCTCTCCCGCCGAGGCATAAGGAGCCATGCCATGACCGCGAAGAATGCAGATCGACTCTGGGAAGAACTGCGGCAACGGGACCCCGAAGCGAAGCGCGCCTGGATCGAGCGCCTGGCGCGCGACGGGTCGCCGGAATCGATCGACCTCCTCCTCGCCGCGCTGGAACAGGAGAGCTGGTTCCTGCGCGACAGCGCCACACACGCGCTCGCCTCGATGGGCGAGGAGGTCGTCGAGCCGCTGATCGATTATCTGCAGTCGGGACTCTGGTACACGCGCGCGGCCGCCGCGAAGGCGCTCGGCGCCATCGGTCTCCCGATCTCCGCGGAGCCGCTGGTCGCGCTGCTGCGCGACGCGAACCGCACCGTGCGTGACGCCGCCCGCGACGCCCTGCTCCAGCTGGCGCGGCAGGAACTCGCGGCCCACGCCGTGGCGACCGCCTTCGCGTCGCTTCCCGAGCGCGGGCAGCGTTTCGCCCTCGACGGGCTGAACGAACGCGACCCCGAGGTGGCGGAGGGGATCGCGCGCCTCATGGCCGATCCCGCGCGCCGCGCGGCCGCGGAGGCCGCCGCCGGGTCGCACCAACTCCCCCGCGCCGTCAACGCCGTTACGGATGATCTCGACTGGGAGGCCGTCACCGGGAAGCGCCACGAGACTCGCGGCTGACCGAGCGCGTGGCGAGGGGGAGATGGGGATGGGAGCGCCGCGCGAGGTCGCGCGCGGAGGCGAGGGCTACCCCGAACGGCTCGCGTCGCTGGTGCGGCCGCCGCATCGTGTTTTTCTCGAAGGTCCATGGGTGCATGCCGGTCCCGTCGTCGCCATCGTGGGCTCCCGCGAGGCGAACGGCGACGGCCTCGACATGGCCCGCTTTCTCGCGAGCCGATTGGCTCTCGCGGGTGCCGCGGTGATCAGCGGCCTGGCCCACGGCATCGACGCCGCGGCCCACGAGGGCGCGCTCGGCGCGGGCGGGATGAGCGGCGCGGTTCTCGGTACTCCCCTCGACCGGGTCTATCCTCCGCGGCACGCCGCGCTTCAGCGCCGTCTCGCCGGCTCCCTCGGACTCCTCAGCGAACTCGCTCCCGGCACGCCTACGACGAAGGGCACCTTCGCGACCCGGAACCGCCTTCTCGCCGCCATGGCCGACGCCGTCGTGATCGTGCAGGGGCGGGAACGAAGCGGCTCGCTCCTCACCGCCGCGGCCGCTCGCTCGCTCGGCCGCCCCGTCGGCGCGATTCCGTGGGATCCGCGGGAGCCGCTGGCCGAGGCGCCGCTCTCGCTACTCTGGAACGGAACCGCGTCGGTCGTGCGCCACGCGGACGACGTGCTCGAGTTGATCGAGCGGGCCGCGGGAGGCGCGTGCGCGCCGCCGAGCCGGGATACCGTCCGGACTTCCCGGCCGGTCCGGCGGCCGAAGGGCTTCGAATTTCGGAGTAACCGGGAACTCGATCTTCCGCTCTCCGGGGCGGAAGCGAGGCTTTACGGGGCGCTCCGGCGACACGCCGAGCCGCTCGAGGATGCCGCCGCGCGTTGCGGACTTTCGCTCCCGGTGGCGGGGGCGGCTCTGGTGGTGCTGGAACTCGCCGGCCGGGCGGAGCGCGTCGCGGGCGGCCTCGTCCGGCGCCGGCGCGGCGGCGGCTGATCGCGATGGGCCGATCGAGACCGCTTCGCCCGCTCCGGCACGCGCTGGAGACCGCCGCACTCACGCTCCTGACGGTCACCGCGCGCGCGCTCCCGCTTCGCGCGGCGAGCGATCTCGGCGCCGTGCTCGGCGCCCTCGCCTGGCCGCTCCTGGCGCGCCGGCGGCGCATCGCCGAGGAGAATCTGCGCGCGGCGCTCGGAGTTTCGGAGCGTGAGGCCGTGCGCCTCACACGAGCGATCTTCCGGCAACTCGGCCGCTCCTTCGTCGAGTTCCTGGCGCTCCCGGCGCACGACTGGGACGAACTCGGCCGCCGCGTCCGATTCGACGAGGAATTCTCGCGCCTCGAGGAACACGCGAAAAGCGGGAAGGGCGCCGTGCTCGTGACGGCCCACTATGGCAACTGGGAACTCTTCGGCGCCGCGGTCGGTCGGCGCGTGGGCGGGGTCGCCTACGTCTTTCCGCCGCAGTCGAACCGGGGCGCCGACGCGCGCATCAACGAGACGCGGAGCCGCATCGGGGTGGAACTGATCGGGATGGAGCACGGGATGCGTCGCGCGCTGAAGCGGATCCTGACCGGAGGGCACATCGGAATGCTGATGGACCAGGACGCGAGGAAGGTCGGCGTCCACGTCCCGTTCTTCGGGCGCCCCGCCTCGACCCTCACCGGACCGGCGCGTCTGGCCATTCGAGCCCGTTGCCCGATCTACTTCGGGCTGCTCGATCGGGTGGGGCCGGCCACGTTCCGCGGGAAGTCGCTCGCCTGGCTGGAGCCGGTGCCCGGCGCCGAGGAAGAGGCGGAACTGGTCCGGCTCACGCGCGCGATGAACGAGGCCCTGGAGGCGGCCGTCCGCGAGCGGCCCGATCACTGGTACTGGATTCACCGCCGCTGGAAGACGCCTCCGCCCGACGTTACGACGTGAAACCGATCTCCTTGGACGACGCGTCGGCCGCCGTGCGAATCTTGCCGAACTGATCCTCGTACTTCTTCACGTTCTGTTCCAGCGCGCCGAGGAGCGCGCGGACGTTCGGCGGCGTCATGATCACGCGCGCGAAGACCTTGCTCTTCGGACTTCCGGGCAGGATCCGCGCGAAATCGAGCACGAACTCCGAGAGCGAGTGGCTGATCACCACGAAATTGGAGTAGATCCCTTCCGATTCCTTCTCGCCCAATTCCACATTCAGCGTCTGCGGCGGGGCCTGGCGATTTTGCTCCATCGTAAGATTCCTCCTTTCAACCGGTTAGCAGCGAATTCCCTCCTCAAGATAGGCCGCCGAGTGCCGTAAATCAACCTGTACGACCAACTTCCGGGGAGAGAGCTGTCCGTTCCGACGGGGAGGAGCCTGATGGGCGTTTCACGGCCGGCCAAGAATGCATCGATCGAGGCGACGTTACTCGAATCGTGGAAACGGTTTGCGGTTCGCCGTTGCGGTTCCGCGGAAGCGGTCGCCGCCGGCTCCTGCTACCTCGATCCTCGCCCCTGTCCGTTCGAGGCGCGCGCCGACTTCGAGGCCCGCTTTCGTGCCGACTGCGTCCATTGCGCCCGGATGCAGGAGCGAGTGGCCGCGCATGCCCCCGCGCCCGAGGGCTCGTCGGGGATCGCCCCGACGCTGGGGCTCCTTCTTCGGCTCCTGGAGGAGGGAGACGATTCCGACGCCGGCGAAGATGGGCGATACCACGCCGCCTCCCTTCTCCTTCGCGCGCTCCCGCTGTTGCACGCGGCCTCCAATCCGCATCGCGTGCTCCGGCTCTTCCTGGGCGGCATCGCGGGAGCGTTTCCCGACATCGTGGACGACGCGCTCTTCTTCGACGTCGCCGACGAGGGAGGATCGCTGCGCCTGGCCGCCTCGTTTCGCCGCGCCGACGTGAAGAAGGCGCCTCCCTCGCGCGACGCCTGGCTCGACGCCGACGCGCTCGAGCGAAGCGGCGCCTTCGACGGCGCCGTGCACGAGGGGCTGCGCGAGGAGCCGCTGCTGCTCGACGAGGATCGCGACCTTCTGGCCGACGCCGTCTACGACGGCCGCGCCGCCGTCGTGGCGAAGCCCTCGCGGGAACTCCGCCTGCCGACCAAGCTCGTGGAGCACCTTCCCGACGGGCCCGCGGCGATCCTGCCGGTCTTCGGGCGCGAGCGGGTCCGCGGCGTCCTGGTCCTCGCCGCGTCGTCGGGAATCGGAAGCTTCACGTCCGACCAGATGGAACTCCTTTCTTGCGCCACCGCCGAGGCGGGGCTCGCTCTCGAGGGCGGGACGCTGGAGACGGCGGCCCGATGCCGCTCCGATGCGCTCCGCGCGCTCGAGAGCTTCCTGACCGCGACGCGCGGCGCCTCCGACTCGGACGCCGTCGCGGAAGCGGCCGCGCACGCGCTGGGATCGGCGACCGGCGCGCCGGTCGTCCTCTCGTGGGTACGCGCGGTCGACGGCTCGCTCGTCACCGGTCCGACCCTCGGCGACGCGGCAGCCGCCGACGCTCCCCTGGGAGAGACCGGCGAGACGCTCCGCCGCTGGTTCGACGCCGATGCGCGGCCGGTGCGCGTGGCCGACGTGTCGGACGATCCGCGCTTCGCGAGTGGGCTCCCGGAGGAGTGGGGCGCGGCGATCGCGGTTCCGTATCGGCTCGACGAGCAGACGTGGGGAATCGCGCTGGCGGTCCGCCGTCGGAGCGGCCACGGCGCCGCGGCGGGCTTCGACGCCGAGACTGCTGAGGCCGCCGGAATCGTGGCGCACGCCGTCTCCGCGGCGCTGGCGCGCGCGCGACAGCTGGAGCGGACGCAGGAGGCCGAGCGGCGGCTCCGCGACGTGGAGTCGCAATTGAAGCACGCCGACAAGATGATCGCGGTCGGCGAACGCGGCATGCACGTCGCGCAGGAAATCCGCAATCCGATCGCCGCGATCGCCGGCCTGGCGAAGCGCCTGGCGCGCGACACGGAGGAGGGAAGCGAGAAGCGGGAGTACCTCGACATCATTCTCCGGGAGACCGACCGGCTGGAGCGCATTCTGGGCGAGCAGCTCTCCCTGGCGCAGATGACGAAGCCGCGGCTCAAGCTCCAGAGCATGAACGTCCTGGTCCAGGAGGCGCTCGAGCAGCAATCGGACGAGCTGGTGCGCCGGCGCGTGCGGCTCCTGAAGCGGCTGGCGCCCGATCTCCCGAGTCTTCTGCTCGACGAGGACAAGATCCGCCAGGTCGTCGCCAACGTGCTTCGCTATGCGCTGACGTCGGTGCCGGCCGGAGGCCGCGTCCGGGTCGAGACGAGGACCGGGGGAGGCATGGTGCAGGCCGAGGTCGCCCACGACGGCCCCAAGGTGCCGGGGGAATCGCTCGACCGGCTCTTCGTTCCGTTCTCCGCGACGCGCCGCTATGGGGCGGGTGTCGGCTTGGCGGTCGCCTACCAGGTGGTGCGGGAGCATGGAGGGGAGATCCGCGCCCGGAGCGAGGGTGACTGGAGCAGCATCGTCACGGTCTACCTGCCGCTTCGCGAAAACACCGACCGCCGGGCCCGCCCGGATCGCCGCGCGGGGCGGACGGAGCGGAGGCGGCGAAGCGCCTGACAGCGAGGCGCCTGACGGTTGACCGAGCAAAGGCCGCATGGTATCTTCGTCTGCTGTCGCGACCCTAGCTCAGTTGGTAGAGCACCGCACTGAAAATGCGGGT
>JBBTHR010000055.1:0-11050 GCA_038060295.1 Candidatus Eiseniibacteriota bacterium | reverse complement strand
TCGAACGCTATTCCAGTCCGACCGCCTTCGCGCGGGAAGTGAATCTGCCGTTGCTCGGCAGCGCCTCGCTGGCGCCGGTCGCAGCGGGAGCCTCGCTGTCGGAACTCCTCGCCGCCAGCACCGCCGGGGCGCTCGAGCCGATCGTCGAGAATCTGGCGCAGACGCGCCAGTCGCTGACGCTCCGTTCGCTCCTCCTGGCGGGATTCCCGCACGATCCGGAGTGCTTAGCGCTCGGTCTCGCGCTGGGGCGGGCCTGGAGTCGCCGCGGACTCAAGGTGGCGGTCGTCGATCTGGACGCCTGGAACCCGACGATCGTCCGCGGCGTCGGCGAGCCGGTCGAAGGATTGATCGACGTCCTCGAGTACGGCTGCTCGTTTCGCCGGGTCGCGTGGGAAGTCGTCGCCGAGTCGCTCTGGGTCGTCGGGCCGGGGACGCACCCCGTGGAAGAGGCTCGCCTCGCCGATCATCCCGAGTGGGACCGCGCGGCGCGCGTCTTCGCGGCCCGCGCCGACGTCACGCTCTACGTGGCGCCGTTCTTGCGGGAGCGCCAGGGGCTTACCGGCCGGCTCTCGAAGCGGATGGATGGCGTCCTCCTGACCACCTCCATCGACCGCGTGAGCCGCGTCGAGCTTCGCGACGCCTTCCTGGAACTCTGGGGATCCGACGCGCCGATCATCGGCTGCGTGGCGATCGAGCCGAGTCTGCCGCCCGCGCCGTCCGCGCCCGCGTTCGAGACCGTCGCGCGACGCGCGTCGGCGCCGTCCCCTTCCGCGGCGGAACCGCGTTCCTACGAACGCGCCCCCGAGGCGCCGGGCTTCGGCACAATTACCGCCGACAAGGGTGCCGCGGACGAGGGGGAGTCCGCGCTGGTCGCCGCGCTGGAGCGCGAGGGCAGGTTCGGCGGCATGGTGAGGAAGCAACGCCGCGCGCGTCCCACCGATTGGCTCTGGAGCGGACTCGCCGTCGCCGTGATCGGGCTGGCGGGCGTGGCGGCCTGGATGGCGTTCCTGGCGCCCCCCGATCGCCGGACCGCCACGAGCGAGACGCGGTCGACGGGGGAAGAGTCGGTCCTGCCGGCGCCCGAGATCGGCACGCCGGGGGAGACGACTCCGCCACTGCCTTCGGTCACGGCCGCGACACCGTCGGAGTCCGCGCCCACGGGAAAGGCGCCCGCGAAGACGCCAGCCCCGGCGACGCCGATCGCGGCCAATCTCGGATCGGGCTTCGCCGCGCCGACCTCGGCGCCCCCGAAACAGACGCTCGGCGCCTCGGCTTCGCTCACCGCCGCGCCTCCCGCGGGCGGGAAGAAGTACCGGGTCCACGTGGCGTCCTTCCGTCGCGAGGAGAAGGTCGCGCCGATCGTGCGCGACTTGAGATTGAAGGGGCTCGACGCCTGGTTCGAACCGACGCCCGACGGCTCCGGCTGGTATCGCGTCTTCGTGGGGCGCTTTGCGACCGAGGACGAGGCGGCCGCGTACGCATCTTGGCTCTTGCACAATAAGTGGGTCGATCGGGCCCACGCGTTCCCCTCCACTTCGAGGTAAGCCGTGTTCCTCAAGCGACTCGACATCCAGGGCTTCAAGTCGTTCCCGCAGCGCGTTCGCGTCGATTTCGGCCCCGGCATCACGGCGGTCGTCGGCCCGAACGGTAGCGGGAAGACGAACATCGTGGAGGCCATCCGCTGGGTCCTGGGCGAGCAGAACATGCGCCATCTGCGCGGCGACACGCTGGAAGACGTGATCTTCACCGGCTCGGCGCACCGGAAGGCGCTCGGCATGGCCGAGGTCTCGCTCACCATGATCAACAATCGCGGCGTGCTCCCGTCGGAGTACTCCGAACTCACCATCGCCCGGCGGACCTTCCGCAGCGGCCAGAGCGAGTACAGCATCAACAAGAATCTCTGCCGCCTTCGCGATGTGCGCGACCTCTTCCTCGACACGGGGATGGGCTCGCACGCCTACTCGCTCATCGAACGCGGCATGGTGGACAACGTCCTCTCCGACGAGAGCGGCCACCGCCGCTTCCTCTTCGAGGAGGCGGCCGGGATCATGCGGTACAAGACGCGGAAGAAGGAGGCGCTCCAGAAGCTCGACCTCACCCTCACCGACCTGACCCGCGTCGGGGACGTCATCGGGGAGATCGAGCGGGAGGTCCGCTCCCTGGCCCGGCAGGTGGGGAAGGCGCGCCGCTACGGCGGGCTCCGCGACGAGATCAAGGGCCTCGACCTCGGCCTCGCCAAGGAGCAGGTCGACCGGCTGATGGCAGGGACCGCGGCGCTGCGCCAGGAGCGGATCGTGGTGGAGAACCGCCGCACCGAGCTCTCGGGGACGCTGGCCCGCCAGGACGCGGAGATCGAGGAATTGAAGCTGGAACTCCTGAAGCGCGAGGGCGAGGTCCGCCTGGCGCAGGAGGCCCTGTCCGAGCACGAGGCTCGCGGCTCGGCGCTTCTGAACGAAGTCTCGGTACTCAAAGAGAGGCGCGCGGGACTCCTGGAGAAGCTAGAGCACGCGCGGTCGGAATCGGCGCGGCTTCAGGCGAGCGTCGAAGAGGTGCGGAATGCCGCCGCCCGGCTCGTCGAGGAGCGGACGCGGCTCGAGGGGGTGGCGCGCGGGAAGGAAGAGGAAGAGCTCCGTCTCGGCATGAAGCTCGCCGAGCTGGGGCCGGTCCTCGACCAGCGGCGCGGCGCTCTCACGGATCGGAAGCAGCTCTCGCTCGACCTCTTCCAGGCTCGCGTGAAGCAGGAGTCGAGCGCCCGGGCGCTCCTCTCCAGGCACGAGGAGCTGTCGCTTCGGCGCGACGAGCTGACGGCGCAGCGCGCCTCGCTGGCCCGCGATCAGGAAACGCTCCAGGCGAATCTCGAGGAGATCGTCCGCGCGCTGGAGACGACGGGGATCGAGGCGGAGGCCGCGCGGCGCACCGTCGAGGAGGCGCAGGCCGCCCTGGTGGACGTGGAGCGCCGCCTGGCGACGCACGACGAGGTGGAGAAGCGCGCGCGCGAATCGTACGCGGCGCTCGAGGCGCGATACACGACGCTGAAGGAGTTGAAGGAGAAGTACGAGGGCTATGACGCCAGCGTCCGCTGGCTGGTGGCGGGCCCGACGCGCCCCGACCGGATCCTCGGCACGGTGGGCGACGTGCTCCACGCCTCGGGCGAGTGGCTGGTCGCGCTCGAGGCGGCGCTCGGCGAGGCGGTGCAGTTCATCGTCGCCGAGCGGACCGACGCCGCTCTCTCGGCGCTCGCCTCGCTCCAGCAGTCGGGAGAGGGACGCGCCACGTTCGTCGCGCTCGACCGGCTGTCGCGCGCGCGCGCCGCGATCATTCCCGACGATATCCTCCAGGCCCCCGGCGTACGCGGGGCGCTCCTCGATCACGTGCGATTCGAGCCGGGCTACGTCGCGCTCGCTGGATTCCTCCTCTCCTGGATCGTGGTCGTCGACTCGCTCGAGGTGGGACTTCAGCTGATCGAGCAGTACCCGCAGCACCGGCTCCACTTCGTGACTCCGAAGGGCGAGCGGGTGGTCGGCCCCGGCATCGTGCATGGCGGCAGCGGAGCCACGCGCGCCGGCTCGGTCCTCCGGCGGGAAGAAGAGTTGGTCGATCTGGCGCAGGCGCTGGAGCGTTCGGCCGCGTCGCTTGCCGAGACGGTCGCCCTGTCGGAGTCGCTCCGCGCCGAGCGGACCCGCTGCCAGGAGGCGCTGGAAGCGGCGAATCGCAGGCTGGCGGCGGCGGAGCAGGCGCATCGGGCGCAGGAGTCGCGCCGCGCGGAGCAGATGATTCGAGGCGACGGCATGGGGCAGGCGGCTTCGTCGCTCGACGCCGCGCTCGCGTCGGTAGCGGGCGACATCGCCCGCGCGCTGGCGGACGCTGACGTGGCGAACCGCGCGCTCCAGTCGGCCGACGACGAGCGAGGCCGCGTGGACGAGGTCCTGGCGCGCGAGGAGGCGGAGTTCCGCGCGCTGGAGCAGGAGCGGGAGAGCGTCACGGCGCTCCATGCAGAGATCCGCATCGAGGCGACCCGCACCCGCTCGTCGTTCGAGACGACGGTCCGCGAGATCGAGCGGCTCCATCTCAGCGCCGAGGAGGCGGAGCGGGAGATCCGAAACCGTCTGGAGGAGGCCGCGGAGACCGAGCGGCGCATCCGCGAGACCGAAGCCCTCACGGGGGAGCGGGAGTCGGAGCTGGCGCTGGAGATCGAGCGGAAGACCGAGCGGGAGCTGGTGCTTCAGAAGGCGCGCGAGCGGTTTGGCGAGGTGAAGGGAGCGGCCGACGACATCGAGGCGAGGACGCGCGATCTCCGCCGGGAGCACGGCACCCTGACCGAGCAGATCCACCGCGCCGACCTGGAGCAGGCGGAGGCCGACGGCGACATGCGCCGTCTCACCGAGCGCGTCTGGAACGAATACGAACTGGAGCTCGCGGCCTACGTCGCCCCGACCGGCCTCATCGAGGTGGGGCCGGCCGGGGCCCTGGCGGAGCTTGAAGAGTGTGAAGGGGAGGATGAAGGGGATGTCGACGGCCTTGCCGGAGAAGAGGTCGCCGAGTCGGACGTTCGCGTCTCCGACGAGGCGATTGTGGACCGGGGGGACCGGGGCGAGGCCGCGGGCGACACGACCGCGCCGGGCGCCCCGCTCGCGCCGGGCGCCACGGAAGGGGAGCGCCGGGAGCGCCTTCGCACGCTGCAGGAGAAGCTCCGCGGCCTCGGCCCGGTGAACCTCCTGGCGGTGCAGGACTACGAGGAGCGCCGCACGCGCCTCTCGTTCCTCACGGGACAGCGGAAGGACCTGGATGACGCGCGCCAGCAGCTTCTGGAGGCGATCGAGAAGGTGAACCTGAGCGCCTCGGAGCTCTTCAAGACGACGTTCGATCAGGTAAACCTCAACTTCCAGCAGGTCTTCACCACGCTCTTCGAGGGGGGAGAGTGTTCGCTCATCCTCACGGGCGACGACCCGCTGGAAGCCGAGATCGAGATCCTGGCCCGCCCCCGCGGGAAGAAGCCGCAGTCGATCTCGCTCCTCTCGGGAGGCGAGAAGGCGCTCACGGCGATCGCGCTCCTCTTCGCGATCTATCTCGTGAAGCCGAGTCCCTTCTGCATCCTGGACGAAGTCGACGCGCCGCTCGACGACGCCAACGTGGAGCGTTTCGTCCGCCTCCTGCGCGACTTCAGCGAGAAGACGCAGTTCATCGTCGTGACGCACAACAAGAAGACGATGGAGACGGCCGACTGTCTCTACGGCGTCACGATGCAGGAGCTGGGCGTCTCGAAGCTCGTCTCGGTCCGGTGGAACCGCGAGCGTCCGACCGAAATCGATTCGATCTCCATCTCGCAGGAGCACGGGCAGGAGCGCGAGGCGATGCCCGACGAAGCGACGGTCCCGATGGCCTCCGCCGAGCCGGCCGCCATGCCGGAAGCGGAGCCGGCCTCCGCCGACACGGGCGAAACCGCCTAGGCCGCCGCCGGCCCGGCGCGCGCCGCAACCCTTCCGCCGTGGGCTTCTTCGACAAGATCTCCCAGGGCCTCAAGAAGACGCGCGACGCCATCGTGGGGCAGGTCGCGGCAGCATTCCAGCCGGGGCGCGCCCTCACCGACGACGACTACGACGCGCTGGAGGAAGCGCTCCTCCGCGCCGACGTCGGCCCGCAGGCGACCGACCGGCTCCTCGCCGCGGTGCGGACGACGCTGAAGGACTCCTCGTACAAGGGAACCCCCGCCGAAGCGCTCCAAAACGCCGTGGAATTCCTGTTGGCCGACGCCTCGCGGGCTGCCGCCTCGCGGGCCGCCGCGTTGCGTGCCGGCGTCGCGCCGGCGGCCGGCCCTCCTCCGAAGCCGTTCGTGACCCTGGTCGTGGGCGTGAACGGGACGGGGAAGACGACCACCATCGCCAAGCTCGCGAACCACTACCGGCGGGAGGGTGAGTCCGTCCTCCTGGTGGCGTGCGACACATTCCGGGCGGCCGCGGCCGATCAGCTCGAGGTCTGGGCGAAGCGAGCCGGCGTGGAGATCCATCGCCAGGCGGAGGGTGCCGACCCCGCGTCGGTCGCGTTCGACGGTATCGCGCGGGCGAAGGCGCGCGGCGTCGATCGCGTCCTCGTCGACACGGCGGGCCGGCTTCACGTGAAGGCGAATCTCATGGCGGAGTTGGAAAAGATTCGCCGCGTCATCGGCAAGGCTGAACCCGGCGCGCCGCACGAGACGCTCCTCGTTCTCGATGCCACGATGGGGCAAAACAGCCTGGCCCAGGCGCGTGAATTCGACAAGGCGCTGGCGCTTTCCGGGCTCGCGCTCACGAAACTGGACGGAACGGCCAAGGGCGGCGTCGTCCTGGCCATCGCCGAGACGCTGAAGCTCTCGATCCTCTGGGTCGGCGTGGGGGAGGGGATGGACGATCTGATTCCATTCGACGCCGCGGAGTACGCGCGCGGGCTGGTCGGGGCGCGCTAGGCTCGCCCCGCCGCGCCGTAGCGCGCGGCGACTACTCTCCCGCGAACCCCACCTGGTTCTTCCCGCGGTCCTTCGAGGCGCGCAGGTTCATGTTCGCGCGCGTCCAGAGTTCGTGCCCCACCTTGTCGCGACCAGCCCGGTCGAGGCCGCGGGAGCGGTCGAGGTGGAGCGGCACGTCGCCGGGGAACATGGCGCCTCCCATGCTGAGCGTCACGCGGACCGCGCTCTCGCGCCCGTCCAGCCCGGGCACCACGATGGCAAGATTCTGCGCCTTCACGCGAAGGCGCTCGCAGATCTCGCGCGCCTCGCTCTTCGTCGTCTCGGGGCTCAGGATCAGCGCGAACTCCTCGCCGCCCCAGCGGGCCACCGTGTCGAAGGGGCGGAGGCTCGTCGAGAGGGTCTGGGAGATCTCCCGCAGCACGACGTTCCCCGCCTCGTAGCCGTAGGTGTCGTTCACGCGCTTGAAGTCGTCGATGTCGGCGATGACGAGGGCCATGGAGCGCCCCTCGCGGTAGGCGCGCGCGATCTCGTGGTCGAGTTGCCGGCCGAAGTAGGGGCGATTGTAGACTCCGGTCAGCTCGTCGATCATGACCAGGAGGCCGAGTTTCTTCAGCGTGTTCAGCAGATCGGTGGCGTGTTCGGCGACCACGGTCAGGATGCCGACGCGCTCGTCGTTGAAGAAATCGGGATCCTTGTTCCACGCCTCCAGGACGAAGAGGAATGGAGACCCCGGTTCGCCGACCCGGGCCATCGCGAGCGAGCGGTAGGGCCCGGCGGTTCCGGTCGGCTCGTAGGGGGCGATGGCGAGGTGCATGGTGGCATCCATCGCCTCGGCGTCCACCATGGCGTGAACGAAGCCCGTCGCCGAGAGGTCGCGCACGTAGAGGGGGAGGGAGCGCTTCGCGACCCACGCCTCGGCGAGCGCGCGGTTCCACGGCTGTCCCTCGCTCACCGGCTGCAAGTAGCGGGCGTCCTCAAGGCCGCGCTCCAGCGAGTAGAGCCGCGTCTCGTCGCACTCCAGCACGTCCCGCGCCGAGGCGAGGATCGTGCGGAGAATGTCGCCGACGTCGGTTTGGAGATATTCGGCGTTTCGCTCGTCGCGGGTGAAGAGCTTCCGTTCGACGGAAATCAGGTGCGAGAGGCTCTTGTAGAGGAGCCGGCTCCGCGCGTGCCAGTGCGGGCGCGTCGCCCGCGCCAGCTGGTCCGGCAGGGGCGACGCCGGGGCTGACAGCAGAAACGACTCGCCCGACTGGGGCACGCGGTAGCGAACGTACGATTTCCCGTCTCGAAGAAAGCGGTCGACGTGCTCGAGAAGACCTTCCGCGCGCATCCGCTCGGCGAGATCGAACGCGAGTTCCTCGCGGCGCGCTTCCGGGAGCCCGGAGAGGTTGAGTTCGATCTGGGCCCGACGGTCGGCGGGATCCGCCTCGTGGAGCCAGAGCGATGAGAGGAAGGCCGTGCGAATGCGGCTCGTTTCGTTCATTCCCTCGGACTCGGATGCGGGCACGCGGATGACTGGGAACGACCCGCTAAGTATAGCACGCAGGCCCCTTCGGCCGCCCCCGGCCAGGTTTTGACCGCCATTGTAACGCACATTTGCGCTTGAATTTCGCGAGGCGGTGTGGTAAGGTTTGCGGACGTAGCCGGAGTGCCATCCCACGGAAAGGGTGAGCATGGCTCTCGAACCAATCGCCCAGCACGCTCCGCCCCCGGTCCCCGCCGGGATCGCGTGTGGGCACTCTACGATCCTTCCTTTTTGGTTTTCGGACCGCCGACCGGCGCGCCGCTTCGATTTCGTCGCGCGCCGTGGAGACCACTCAATGAAATCGCCCGGGAAGACGCCCGGCCAAGGGGTCACCCCACCCCGCCCCATTCCCGAAGCAAGCCGGAGCCGCGGAGGCAGTCTCATGGTAGGACCACGTGGAATACTCCCCTGGATCCTGCGCTCGTCCCTTGTGATGAGCCTCCTGGGGGCGCTCTGGATCGCCGCACCGACGCCGACGTTCGCCCGCCCGTACAACATCGATCCGGGTCCCGGAGAATCGGGTGACCCGACCGCGGACGATCAGCCGAGCCCGACTCCCAAGCCGAAGGCGGGGGCTGTGCGTCTCACGATCACCTCGCGGGCGATCACCTCGCGGGCGATCGCGTCGCAGGGCACGAGTCACGATGCCACGCTCGGTCGCGGCCGTACGGTGACCGTTAGGGTCTCTTGGGATGTCTACCTGCGGCTCCTGACCCGGTACTGGGTCCGGTAGCCGGACGTTCGAGAACGAGGGAACATTGAGATCCGGGGCGCCTCCGGGCGCTCCGGATTCCCGAATATGCCGGAACAACGCCAACCAAACGAAGTGTCCGACGCCCTGATTGGGCGGCTCGAGGACCTCCTTGCCCGCGCGCGCTTCTCCGATGCGCTCGACGCGGTCGCGGAGGCCCATGCCGCCGGCGACGTCGACGAGGAGATGGAGACTCCGCTCCTCCTCGCCCGCTGCCGCGCGCTCCTGGGACTCGGCCGCTGGCGCGAGGTGTCGGAGAGCGCCGAGCAGAAGCTCGAGGAGCTCTACGCGCTCCGCCCCGACGACAAACGCTCCATCCTGGAATTCCACATCGCCGCCGGCCGCGCTGCCTGGCGCCTGGGCCGGCCGCCGCGGGCTGAGGAGCATTTCCGCGCCGCCTACCACATCAGCCGCTGGGACTTCGAAGACACCGGCGGAATGCTCCGCACGCGAAACCTCCTCGGGCTCTGCTTCCTGGGGGCCGGAGATCTCCACCGGGCCGCCGCCGAGTTCGAGCGCGGCCGGAAGGAAGCCTCCGACGCGGGGCTCTACCACGAGGAAGCCGCCTTCGCCCTGAACGGGAGCATCGCGGCGCTCAAGCTCGGACGCCTCCAGCGCGCGGAGTCCGAACTCGATCGCGCGCGGCTCCTCTATGGGGAGCGCGGGCACTCGCGCGGCAAGGTGCAGGCGCGGCTGGTGCGCGCGTGGCTCCTTCGCGTGCGCGGCGACCTGCGCGCCGCAGACTGGGAAGCGCGCGGGGCCCTCTCCGAGGCGGAAGAGCACGGCTTCGAGCGCGAGCGGGTGATCGGGCTCGAATACCTCGGCGAGATCGCGCTCGACCGACACGATAACCAGGGCGCCATCGAGCGGCTGGACGAGGCGCTGGGGCTGGCGGAGCGGCTCGCCCCCGAGGGCGACCTGATCCCCGAGCTCTGCCGCCGGATCGCGGAAGTCCACGCGCGGATCGGCGAGCCGAATCGCGCCCTCGTCACCTGCGAGCGCGGGCTCCGGATCGCGAAGAAGATCAACGACCGCTACGAAGAGGCCGCGACGTACCGCGTCATGGCGACGGCGAACCTCCTCCTGGGCCACCGCGAGCGCGCCATTCGCACCGCGCAGGAGGGGATCCAGGCGCTCCGAAAGCTCGAGGCGGCGCACGAACTCCTCCGTCTCCTGGTCTGGGCCGGCGAGACGCTCCTGGCCGGCGGAGACGCGGAGGATCGGCGGCAGGCGCGCGACTTCCTCTGGGAAGCGCGGAGCCTCGCCATGACGATGCGTCTCGAACCCTACATCGAGCGGGTCGAGAAGGTCCTGGGCGTCGAACTCCGCATCCCCGCCGCCACCGAAGCGGCGGCGCCGGCTCCGCCCGAGGTGCTTCCGTCGAACGCCGACGCGGCTTGCTTCCGCTACGGAATCGTCACCGGCGATCCTCGGATGGTCGATCTCATGAAGATCGTGGAACGCGCCGCGAACAGCCGCCTCCCGATCCTCATCCTGGGAGAGAGCGGCGTGGGGAAGGAACTCCTCGCGCGCGCCGCGCACGCCATGAGCGAGCGGCGGGACGGCGTCTTCGTCGTGAGCCACTGCGCCGCCTTGCCCGACGGGCAGCTCGACGTGGAACTCTTCGGCGAGGAATCGGACGTAGGGACGGCGGGACGGAGCACGCGCCCTGGACTCTTCGAGGCGGCGAACGGCGGGGTCATCTTCCTCGACGAGGTGAGCGAACTCCTGACCGGCGCCCAGGCGAAGCTCCTTCGCGTCATCGAGAACGGCGAGCTTCGCCGGGTCGGCGGCGTGGCGCTCCAGCAGGTCGACGTCCGCGTGATCGCGGCCTCCACGCGCGACGTGCCGTCTCTGGTGCGGCGCGGGCTATTCCGCGACGATCTCTACTACCGTCTGAACGGCATCCGGCTCGAAGTGCCGCCGCTCCGCGAGCGCCCGGGCGACATCCGCCTCATCGGCTCCTATCTCCTGGAGCGGGCCTGCAAGCAGGCGCGGAAGTCGATCGCACTTCAGGAAAGCGCCTGGGCCGTGCTCGAATCGCACGGATGGCCGGGCAACGTCCGGGAGCTGCGAAACGTCCTCGACCGCGTCGTGGCGCTGGGCCGCGACGGGGACACGGCCGGTCCCGAGGCGATCCAACTTCCGAGTTTTCGCGCCCTGGCCGGCCGCGCGGGCATGCGCGGGCGCCCCGCCGCGAAGAGGGAATCGGGCGCCGAGCGCGACGCCATCGTGAACGCCCTTCGGGTCAACCGCGGCAATCAGTCCGAGGCCGCCCGGAGCCTGAACGGCATGAAGCGGACGACGCTCCTCTACAAGATGAAGAAGCACGACA
>JBBTHR010000054.1:0-2097 GCA_038060295.1 Candidatus Eiseniibacteriota bacterium | reverse complement strand
TGAAGAAGGGGGACAAGATCGACGTGGTCGTCCTGGCCATCGACAAGGACGCGCGCCGCATCTCCCTTGGCCTCAAGCAGGTCTCGGACGATCCGTGGCCGACCCTCGCGGAGCGCTACCTTCCCGACATGCTGGTGAAGGGGAAGGTGGTCCGGCTCCTCGATCGCGGCGCGATCGTCGATTTGGAAGACGGCATCGAGGGCTTCATTCCGCTCTCGCAGCTCGGCATCGAGGGGTTGAGGAAGCCGTCCGACAGCTTCAAGCCGGGCGATGAACTCGACCTGAAGGTGACCCGCGTGGACGCGCAGGCGCACCGCATCATCCTGAGCGCGCGGGCGTGGCTCGCCGACCAGGACCGCGGCACGCAGGAAGCGTTCGCCGAGAAGTACAAGCCGAATCCCTCGGCGGAGGAAACTCCGTCCGAGATTCCGTCGGACGCTCTGGCTGCGGATGTGGGCGAGGACATCGCGTCCTCGTAACGTCTCCGTGGTCGGGTCAGGAAAACCGCCCGAGGGGTTCCCGTCCGGCCCCTCGGGTTTCCTTTTTCGCCCTCGCCTTCCGGCTGAACCCACCCCGCCGGCGCGCCCCCCGCCGGTTGACCCACTCCACGAGGGTGGCTATTCTCGCCCTCTACCGATCGAACGCCCAACGGCCTGGGAGGTATGGTCCATGTGGTTTCTGCGCAACGTCATTTGGCTCGCCGTGCTCTGCCTGGTCTTCTGGTTTTCCTATCTCAACTGGGACCAGCGGGTGGTGCTCCTTACCCTGCCGGGCGGGTTCGTCTTCCGGGATCTCCACCTGGTGGCCGCGATGTTCGGCGCCTTCGTCGCCGGAATGGTCGCGACGCTCCTGGCCAATCTGATCCATGTGATCCGGATCCACGCCGATCGCGCCCGGGCCGCCCGGGAGAATCAGGACCTGCGTCACGAGCTGAGCCAGCTCCGGAACCTCCCGATCGAGGACCTTCCGGTGGGCGAGGGGCGCGAGCCGCGCTGATGCCGCCACTTCTCGCCCTCCTGGCCGCGGCGGGGTTCCTGGGCGCGATCGGGTACGCCGCCTGGATCCTCTCGCGCGACGCCGCGGCCCCGAAGCCGATTCCCGACCCTCCGTACGAGCGGGCCCTCGGAGCGCTCCTGAACGGAGACCGCGACGAGGCGATCCGCGCGCTCCTGGAGGCGGTCAGGCAGGACAGCGGTAACGTGGATGCCTACATCCACTTGGGAAACCTTCTTCGAGAAAAAGGCGAGGCCGAGCGGGCCTATCGCCTCCATCGCGAGCTGACAGTGCGTGCGGGGCACGGACCCTCCCGGGCACGACTGATCCGGGAAGCGTTGGTGCTCGATCTCGTGGCTCTCGGGCGGCCGGATGAAGCCGTGGAGGAAGCCAGGACCCTCCGCCAGTCCGAACGGAAGAGCGGGCATTCGCTTCGGGTGATCCTCAAGGCCTACGAAGCGGCCGGGGAGTGGGAGCGGGCCTACGAGATCCGCGGCGAGATGCTGAAGCAGAGCGGGGAGTGGGAGTCGGGCGCGCTGGCTCGCTATCGGGCCGCGATCGGTGAGATCGCCCTTCGAGGCGGATCGATCGAGGAGGCGAAGCGGCACTTCAAGGCGGCGCTCAAGCTGGAGCGCGACCAGCCCGTCGCCCTTCTGAGGTTAGGGGACATCTACTACGAGACCGGCCACGCCGAGCGCGCCATCCTCCTCTGGAAGGGGCTCGCCACCGCCCACCCGGAACGGGCCCATCTCGTTCTCGAGCGCCTGGAGGTCTCCGCCTTCGAGCGGGGCCGATTTTCGGAAATGGAGCAGACGTACGAGGATCTCTTGGGACACAATCCCCGCGACGTGAGGGTCCATCTCGCCCTCGCGCGTCTCCACATCAAACGGGGGGCACTTGACGAAGCGGCGCGGACGTTGCGCGGCGCGCTCGAAATCGCTCCCGAGTCCGCGTCGGCGAGGCTCCTGATGGTTCAGGTGCATCGGCAGCGCGGCGACCTGCAGTGCGCGCTCGACGAGGTCGAGACGGCGCTGCGCGGCCTCGCCGATGGGGCCGTCACCGCGTGCGGCCGCTGCGGCCGCCCCTTCGAGGAGTACTGGTCCC
>JBBTHR010000053.1:0-28564 GCA_038060295.1 Candidatus Eiseniibacteriota bacterium | reverse complement strand
TTACGATTGCCACGGGCGCAACGCTGGACGGCAGAGCGCTGGCGCAGAATGCCGCGGTTACGTTGGATACCAACAAGGTCGGCCTTGTCGCGAATAACCTGGCCGACCAGGTGGTTCGGATGGAGCAGAACGCTCCGAATCCGTTCAATCCGGTGACCAAGATCCGCTTCGCGGTTGCCACCCCTGGCTTCGTGAACGTCCGGATCTACAACGTCCGTGGTGAGCTCGTGAAGACCGTCGCGAGCGGCAACTACGGCATCGGTTCGCACGAGGCTATGTGGGATGGAACGACCCGAGTCGGCGGCAAGGCCAGCACGGGAGTCTATTTCGCGAAGGCCAGCATGGGTAACGGCAAGGGCGGCGAGGTTACGTCCGACGTCATCAAGATGGTGATGGCGAAGTAACCAATGCACCCCGATTCAAGCTGCACAGCGGCCGCGGAGCTTCGGTTCCGCGGCCGTTTTCTGTACGCCCAGCATGGGCACTGACTGGGAGGTGGGAGTTCTCCGGGGGCTTTCATGATCGGAACCACTATGCGCGGGGAAGTGCGCGTGGGACAAGCGAATCGCGAATTCGCGCCCTCTTTCACCCCGACCCCTTGACAACTGCACAAATGTGCACTATCTTCTCAGGCATGAACAAGAAACCGAAGTCCCGGAAGGGTCCAAAAGCCAAACCGAAGTCCGCAGCGCGCCCCGCTCCGACCCTAGCGGCCATCACCGACCCGGGTCCGGACCGCGAGGAGGCGATCCTCCACTACATCGCCGCTTCGCTCCACGAGAGCGGCCGCCCGCCGACGCTTCGCGAAATCGGTTCGGCCTTCGGCATCGCTTCGACCAATGGCGTGCGCTACTACCTCGATCGCCTGGAGCAGGCGGGTAAAATCCGCCGAGACCGTTGGACCTCGCGTGGCATCGAGCTCCAGGCGATCGAGGGGCGTTCGCTCGAGTCGGCGTCACGCACGACGCCGTTCCGCGGGCGTGAGGACGTGCCCGGTCCTCGCCCCCCACTTTCCTGCGCCGGGGCCAAGCGTCCCGAGCGCGACTATCTCGAAATCCCCCTGATCGGCCGCGTGGCCGCGGGGGCGCCGATCCTGGCCGAGGAGAACGTCGAGGACACCTTCGTCATCGACGGCACCATGGCCCGCGGCGGGAAGCACTTCGCGCTCCGCGTGCGCGGGGACAGCATGAAGAACGCCGGGATCTTCAACGGCGACGTCGTCATCGTCCGCCACGATACCTCCGTGAAGAGTGGCGACATCGCGGTGGTGGTGATCGGTGACGAGGCGACGGTGAAGCGCTACTTCCCGCGCCGCGACAAGATCCTGCTCTTTCCCGAGAACGACGACTACGAACCGATCGAAGTGCGGCCTAGCGACCCCGATGTGCGGGTCGCGGGTAAGGTGGTGGGCGTGTTCCGGAGGCTCGACGGATGATTCATGCGCATTCGTTCCCTACTGCAGACAGCGGGTATTTCATGATCGAGTCCATTCACGATCCCATCGAAGTCATCACCGTCTTCGCCGGCGGCGTCATGAAGCCGATCCGCTTCCGCTGGAAGCAGAAGACGGTGAAGATCGCCAAGGTGACCGGCGACTGGGTCCGCCACGAGGGGCAGAACAAGATCCACTACTTCGCGCTCCTCGCCGACAACGCCGACTACTACGAGATCCGCTACGACACGCGCGAGATGACCTGGCAATTGACGCGGGTCTGGATGGAGGGGTAGGGAAGGCGTGAATCCCGGCGCGAGGGCGCCGATGTTCCGTCGGCCAAGTAGTCCATGGCCGGCGGCTACCGAGGCCCCTGATTCTACTCCGCGGCAGGCTCCTGGGCGTAGAGCGCCAATTCCTCCGCATCGCCCGAAAGTCGGATCAGTCTCTCGAACCGAAGCCCCGCCTTTTCCAGCACTCGGATGGATCGCAGGTTGTTCGGCGTCGTGATCGCGACGATGCGCCCGATGCCGAACGCCGTCCTCCCATGCGCCATCACCGCTACCGCCGCCTCGCTGGCGTAGCCGAGCCCGGCGTAGCGGGGAAGAAACGCGAAGCCGACGTCGACGTCCTCCAGCCCCTCCCGCTTGATCAGGCCGCAGATCCCTACCGGCGTTCCCGTCCCCTTAAGCTCCACCGCGTAGAGCCCGAAGCCATCGCGTTCGTAGCTGGCGACGTACTTCTCGACGATGTAGGCGCGGGCGTCCTCGTGCGTCTTCAGGCTGCGGTCGCCGATGAACTCGATCCACGAGGGGTCGGTCACGAGCTCGAACATGAACGCGGCATCGTCGGGCGTCAGCCAGCGGAGGGAGAGACGCTCCGTTTCCAATACGTTCATGATCGGGGTTCGCCTCCCGCGGCCCTCATAGCGGCTTCAGCACCATCAGCACGAGTCCCGCCAGCGGAGTCAGAAGCGCGAAGGCGCCCCAGTGCTCCCACCGGCGCGCCAGAGCGTGATAGCTGGCGTAGTCGAACGTCCCCGATTCCGCGCCCTCCCTGGCCATGGCGCGGAGTTGCTTCTGGAGCGGCGCGACCCGGTACGAGAACGCGAATCCGGATATCGAGAAGAGCACGATCGTCCAGAGAATCCAGGGCGTACCCAAGATCGGCAGACTCTTGAGGATCGCCGCCGCGAATCCCGCGACGGTGATGAGGATCACCCCCGGAATCGTGAAGAGCCGGTCGCTCCGGATGATGCCGTCCATCGTGTGGGCGAGCAACCTGGCATCGCGCGTCCGCGCCGCGTGCGCGTGCCAGAAGAGCCCTGTCGTGACGTTGCCCAGGAAGGCGATCACCGCCGTGAGATGGAGAAGTTTTAGCAAGAGGTACATGGAACACCCTTCGTCAGAGTAGAACCGTGGTCAGGATCCGGTCACGTCGTCCGGGCGAAAGAACTGCCACGTCTCCAATTCACTCGTCACGCGCTCGTGCCCGACGATCTCGTACCCGCCGTGCCGCCCTCAGATTTCAACGAGCCCCGCGTGCCTCGCCTTCGCCGCCGGGCCGAGGATCTCCCACATCGCCTCGCGAAGGGCGGCAACCGTGTCGGCGATCCTCTCCGGCGGAAGGCGGAACGGTGGGGCGGCGTCAAGCCGCGCGCGGGGATCGGTCACGAATCGCTCCGAGTTCGAGAGGAACGCCCTGGAAGCCACGGCTTGCTGGGGAGTCCCCTGAGAGTATAGTGAGGGTCGGCCAACGCAAAGACCTAGGAGGCCCATGAGTCCGATCGTCCTCGCCCTGTTCTTCGCTGCCGTCGTGGGTCTTCCGGTCGCCGTCGCGGCCGACCCTTCCCAGGATCCCAGGCTTTGGCTCGAGGAGGTCGCGGGGAAACGGGCGATCGAGTGGGTGGAACGCGAGAATCGAGCATGCACCACGGAGCTCACGCGCTCCCCGGAATTCGCCGCCCTGAAGTCCCGCTTCCTCGGCATCTTGAACGCCGACACCCGCATCCCGTACGTTTCGAAACTTGGAGATCGCTACTACAACTTCTGGCGGGATGCGCGGCACACTCGGGGCGTCTGGCGGCGCACGACCTTCGAGGAATACCGGAAGGACGCCCCCGCGTGGGAAGTCGTGCTCGACCTCGACTCCCTGGCCGCCGCGGAGAAGGAGAACTGGGTCTGGGGAGGCTCCAGTCCGCTCCCCCCCGACTACAACGTCTGCCTCCTCAAGCTTTCACGCGGCGGGGGCGACGCCAAAGTCTGGCGCGAGTTCGATCTCGTCGCGAAGCGCTTCGTCGAGGGAGGGTTCACGCTCCCCGAGTCGAAGAGCGAGTTGGGCTGGATCGACCGGGATCGGGTCTATGTCGGGCTCGCGTTCGACTCCACCACCACGACCGCTTCCGGTTATCCGCGCGTCGCGAAAGAGTGGAAGCGCGGCACGCCGCTCTCGTCCGCGACGATGGTGTACGAGGGGAGGACCCAGGATGTCTCGGTGGACGCCGCCCACCACTTCCGGCCCGGCTTCGAGTACGACTTCGTGGAGCGCTGGATCTCCTGGAGCAAAAGCGATTTGTTCCTCCGCCGAGGCCGCGCCCTGATTCGCGTGGAGAAACCGGCGGACGCCGAAGCGAGCATGTTCCGTGAATGGCTCCTGCTCCGGCTGCTCAGCGACTGGACCGTGGCGGGAAAGAGCTATCCGGCCGGCGCGCTCCTGGCGGCGAGGTTCGAGGACTTCCTGGCCGGCAAGCGCGAATTCGAAGTCCTCTTCCAGCCGAGCGAACGAAGGTCGCTGCTCTATTTCTCTCCGGCGCGGAGCGCGATCTACGTGAACGAGCTGGAGAATGTGAAGAGCCGGGTCTACGCGCTTCACCATGAGAACGGCATCTGGTCGCGAGTGGAGATCCCGAGCGTGCCGGAACTGGAGACCGTCACGGCCTACAGCGTCGACTACCTCGAATCGGACGACTACTGGCTATCGGCCACCGGCTTCCTGACGCCGAGCAACACCTCCCGGGGCTCGCTGGGCGGCGGGAAGGCCGACCTGCTCAAGCAGAGTCCGGCCTTTTTCGATGCGAGCGGCCTGGCCGTGAGCCAGCACGAGGCGGTCTCCAAGGACGGAACGCGGATCCCCTACTTCCAGGTGGCGCCGGTGGGGCCGAAGGCGGACGGTTCGGCGCCCACGCTCCTCACGGGCTACGGCGGATTCGAGGCATCCATGGTGCCGTACTACAACTCGCTCCAGGGGAGCGGGTGGCTGGAACGCGGAGGAGTCTTCGTCCTGGCCAATATCCGCGGCGGGGGAGAGTTCGGACCGGGGTGGCACACGGCGGCGATCAAGGAGAACCGGCCGCGTGCCTACGAGGACTTCATCGCCGTCGCCGAGGACCTCGTTCGCCGCAAGGTGACGAGCGCCCGGCATCTAGCCTGCTCCGGCGGCTCGAACGGGGGACTGCTGGTGGGCAACATGCTGACCATGCGCCCCGATCTCTTCGGCGCGATCGTCTGCGGCTCGCCCCTCCTCGACATGGAGCGCTACACCAAGCTCCTCGCCGGGCCATCGTGGATGGACGAGTACGGAAACCCCGACGATCCGAACGATTGGGCCTACATTCGGACGTTTTCGCCCTATCACAACGTGAAGAAAGGCGTGAGGTACCCGCCCACACTCTTCACCAGTTCCGGACGTGACGACCGCGTCCATCCCGGGCACGCCCGGAAGATGGTCGCGAAGCTGAGGGCCGACCACCAGAACGTCCTCTACTACGAGAATGTCGAGGGCGGGCACGCCGGTGCGGCCAACAGCGAACAGGCGGCGTTTCTTTCGGCGATGACGCAGGTGTTTCTCTGGAAGCACGTGGGTCGGTAGGTCACCGGGCACGCCCTCCCAGCTCGCGGTGGCGGCAGCAGGCCACCAGGTGGTCGTTCACCATTCCCACCGCCTGCATGTACGCGTGGCAGAGGGGAGGCGAGACCCCCGGAGGCGACTGGTCGTTTCCGTTGGAGCCGGAGGGGGCCTTGCCTCCCCTCCCTTGACAACTGCACAAATGTGCAGTATCGTTCCGAATCGTGATCCGTTCAACCTCGCAGTGGCCGGAGGAATGACACACCGTGCGCGTCATCGCCCATCTCGATATGGACGCGTTCTTCGCGTCCGTCGAAGAGAAGCTGAACCCGCATCTTGCCGGGAAGCCCCTCGTCGTGGGGGGGGATCGGACGCGGCGCGGCGTGGTCTCGGCCGCGAACTATCCGGCTCGCGCCTTCGGCATCCACGCGGGGATGCCGATCGCCACGGCGGTGCGCCTCTGCCCTGAGGCGACTTTTCTCGAAGGCGACCCTAAGAAGTACGTCCACGTCTCGCTCCAGGTCCTCGACTCTCTCAAGGAATTCACGCCGATCATCGAGCCGTTCTCCATCGACGAGGCGTTTCTCGATCTGACCGGGGCGCCTCGACTGGTCGAGGCATTGCGAGCGGGGAAGGTCGACACGCGCGATCCCGCGGCCGTGTTGGACGCGGCCGGCGACCTGGCCCGCGCGATGCAGCGCACGGTCTGGCGGCGGGTGGGACTCTCCGCGACCATCGGTATCGCCCCGAACAAGTACATCGCGAAGATGGGAAGCGGGCTCAAGAAACCGAGAGGACTCACCGCGCTCACCCAGGAGATGTATCGCGAGATCTTCTGGCCACGACCGGTGCAGGAGCTGTGGGGAATTGGGGAGAAGACCGCCGAGTCGCTCGGAAAGCTCGGCATCCGCACGGCGGGACAACTGGCGAAATTCCCGCGCGAATTCCTGACCTACCACTTCGGCCTGAACGGCGATCGCATGCGGGACGCCGCGTGGGGCGAGGACGACTCGCCGGTGATTCCATTCTACGAAGGCGTCCCGGTCAAGTCGATGGGACACGAGTTCACGCCGGAGAAGGATCTGGCGGACCGTTCGCGAATCGGGACTCATTTGCTGCGATTGTCGGATCAGGTGGGGAGGCGCATGAGGCAGGATGGCTACCTCGGGCGTGTCGTATCCGTGAAGTTTCGCGATCAGTCGTTCAAGACGACGATTCGCCAGCGCGCGCTCCCCGAACTGACCGACGACGAGACGCAGATCCACAAGGTGGCGAACGCGCTCTTCGACGAGAACTGGGATCGAAAGCCGATCCGACTGATCGGAGTTTCCATGTCAGCCCTGGTCGCGGGCGCGGGAAAACAGCGCGAGCTGTTCGATGCCGACCAGCACCGCCGGAAGATGACCGAAGCGGTCGACTCGCTGCGCGACAAGTTCGGAGACACAGCGCTCGTGCGGGCCGGGGCGCTCCAGTGGGGCAACGATGAGTGAGGGCGGGACGAAGCGCCCCGAGCGAGCCCCGATTCTCATCGGCACCTCCGGCTATTCCTTCCCCGACTGGGTGGGGCCGTTCTACCCGCCGGGGATCGAGCGCTCCAAGATGCTCGACTTCTACGCGCGGGAGTTCCCGGTGGTGGAGGTGAACGCCACGTACTATCGCATCCCCCCTCCCGCGACGCTCCGCGCCATGGAACGGAAGACGCCTCCGGAGTTCGAATTCGTGGTGAAGACGCACCACGACATGACGCACGAACGATCGCTCGACCCGGCGCTCTACCAGGCATTCGCTCGCGCGGTGGAGCCGGTCCAGGCGGCGGGGAAGCTGCAGGGCCTCCTCGCGCAGTTCCCCTACTCCTTCCACCGAACGCCGGAGAACGAGCGCTTCCTCGCCGCGTTGAAGGCGCGGCTCCCCGAGGTGCCGCTCTTCGTGGAGTTCCGCCATCGCTCGTGGGTGGAGGACGGCGTGTGGGAGCGGCTCGAGGCGGAGGGGATCGGCTACGTGAGCGTCGACGAGCCCGACCTGCCGGGTCTGGTGCCGCCGATCGCGCGCGTCACCGGGCCGGATCGGATCGGCTACGTCCGCCTCCACGGCAGGAACAGGGAGAACTGGTGGCGGAACCCGGAGCGGGAGCGGCCCGATCGGGGAGAGGGCTCGCGCGGGAAGGCGGGCATGGGGAGCCAGGCGGCCGAGCCGGTGACGGCCGCGGCGTACGGCCCCCTCTTCGCCGCCGCCGCGCCGCCGGCTCCCGGGCCCTCCGGCGCCTCGAGCGACCGCTACGACTACCTCTATTCCGAGGCGGAACTCCAGGAGTGGGTCGGGAAGATCCGGGAGATGGCCGCGAACGCGAAGAAGACCTTCGTCTTCTTCAACAACTGCCATGTGGGACAGGCCGCGACGGGCGCGAAACTGATGCGCCGATTGCTCGAAGGGGAGGGACTCCTGTGATCCACGCCGCGCGGCTTCGCCCGAATGGAAGCCAGACCCTGTTCGAGCGTCGCCGGAGCGCGGGTGCGCCGCAAACGCTGGCGGAGTACGAGGCGCTCCTGGCGGGCTTGCTGACACGCCCGCGCGGCCGGAAGGATGTCCACGGGCTCGGCCAGGTGAACGAACTCGCGCACCTGGAGCACCTCCCCGAGCGGGAGGCGATCCATGCCGACCTGAGCGAGCCGCTCCCCGAGGCGCTTCAACGCCTGCTGGAGGCCCAGCAGATCGAGCGCCTCTACATCCACCAGGCGCGGGCGATCGAGCATGCGCGGGCCGGCGAACATGTCGCCGTGGCGACCGGCACGGCGTCGGGGAAATCGCTCGCCTACCACCTCCCTATCCTCGAACGGCTCCTCCTCGACAAGGAGGCGGTCGCGCTCTACCTCTTCCCGACGAAGGCGCTGGCGCAGGATCAGCTCCGCGGCCTCGAGCGCTTCCGCGATCTCTCCCCGGCGCTTCGCCCCATCCTTCACGCCGGCACCTACGACGGCGACACGCCGACCAGCGCGCGCCGCCGCCTGAGGGAGGAGGCGAACGCCATCCTCACGAATCCCGACATGCTCCATCAGGGGATCCTCCCCTATCACTCCCGCTGGGCCCGTGTCTTCTCCAACCTCCGCTACGTCGTGGTGGACGAGATGCACACGTATCGCGGCATCTTCGGTTCGCATGTGGCGAACGTGCTCCGCCGTCTGCGGCGAGTGGCGCGGCACTACGGCGCCGAGCCGCAATTTCTCCTCTCCTCGGCAACCATCCAGAATCCGGGCGAGCAGGCGGCGCTCCTGGTGGGGGACGAGGTGTGCGTGGTGGACGAGGACGGCGCGCCACGAGGGCCGAAGCTCTTCGCCTTCTGGAACCCGATGCCGCGCGGCGGTGACACGCCGGGCCGCGCCAGCGCCTCGGTGGAGGCGGAGCGGATCCTCGTCGCCCTCATGCGCCGTGACGTGCAGACGATCGCCTTCACCAAGTCTCGCGTCGCGGCAGAGCTCATCTATCGCTACACGCGCGAGCGGCTGGAGCACGATGCCGAAGGGCTGGCCGACCGGCTCTCGCCCTACCGCGGCGGCTACCTTCCCGAGGAGCGGCGCGCCATCGAGCGACGCCTCTTCGACGGGGAACTTCGCGGCGTGGTCGCGACCAACGCGCTCGAACTCGGGATCGACGTCGGATCGCTCGACGCGGCGGTGCTGGTCGGTTTTCCCAACACCATCGCGAGCACCTGGCAGCAGGCGGGACGCGCGGGGCGCTCGCAAGGCGCGTCGCTGGCGGTGGTGATCGCGTACGACGATCCGATCGACCAGTACCTGATGCGCCACCCCGAGTACTTCTTCGCGCAGTCGCCGGAGAGCGCCGTGCTCGATCCGGAGAATCCCTACGTTCTGGCCTCTCACATCGCCTGCGCCGCGTACGAGCTTCCGCTGGCGCCCGAGGACGAGGCGCTCTTCGGCGCTCGCGCTCCACGGCTGGCGGCGCTCCTGGAGGAGGAGGGGACCCTCACCTCGCTCGACGGCCGCCGCTACTGGGCACAACCCGACTACCCGGCGGGAAAGGTGAGTCTCCGCACGATCTCCGACGACACCTACTCGATCCTCGACGTGAAGCGGGAGAACGCGGTGATCGCCAACGTCGACGCGATCAGCGCGCTGGAACTCGTCTATCCCGAAGCGATCTACCTCCACGAGGGGAACACGTACTTCGTCCGCGAACTCGACCTGGAGCAGAAGGTGGCCTACGTGGAAGCGCGGGAGGTCGACTACTACACGCAGCCGGTTCTCGACACGCGGCTGAAGCTCCTCGAGACGCGCGAGACGAAGCGCTGCGGCGACGCCGAGATCGGTCTGGGGCAGGCGGACGTGAACTGGGCCACCGTGGCGATGAAGAAGATCCGCTTCCGGAGCCTCGACGCCATCGGCTACCACCCTCTGGAACTCCCGCGGCTCAACCTCGACACGGTGGCGTTCTGGATCCGCCCCGACGAGGCGGCGCGCGCGGCGGTGCGGGTGAAGGGGCTGAACCCGGCGGAGGGGCTCTCGGGACTTCGGAATCTCCTCATCACCCTTCTGCCGCTCCACGTCATGTGCGACCGGCCCGATCTCGGCGGTATCCTGAACAGCAGCAACCTGGGCGAGCAGGCGCTCTTCCTCTACGACCGCTATCCTGGCGGCCTCGGCTACTCCGAGCGCGGCTACGCCATCGTGGGCGAGCTGCTCTCGTCGTCGCTGGCGCTGGTGCAGGATTGCCCGTGCGAGCTCGGTTGCCCTTCCTGCGTCGGGATGCCGGTGCTCCGCCCCGCGCAGCAGCAGGACTACGACCTGAACGGCGGCTGGCCGATCCCGAGCAAGGCGGCCACGTCGCTGCTATTGCGCCGATTGCTGGGGCGCTGATGGCGGCGTACTACCGGGGCCAGAGGCGATAGTGCTCTCGAAGGCGCTTCGCGCGAAGATCGGCGACCTCTTCCGGGAGGAGGCTCCGTCGTCGGCGCGCCGCGCGGGTAAAGCGACCGTGCGCGAGCGGACGGTCCTCGCGGTTCCGATCGAGGAAGTCCTCTCCGGCGGCGTGGCCACGAACGACGAAGGCTCCCTCTTCATCCATGAGCGTCTCTACACCGACCTGGGGGAGCGGCCGATGCCGCTGCTCCGGAAGATCGCCGCGCTCGACCGCGGCTCCTACGACGACGACGAGCGCGCCGACGAGGCGAACCACACGCGCCGCAGTGGGAACCGCTCCCGCTCCCGCTCCCGCTCCCGCTCCCGCACCAAAGGGCCGCGTCTGGTGCCCAATCTTCGGAGTCTTCCCGACCTGGCGGCCGGCGTCGATCCGCCCGAGCGCGGGCTCTTCCGCCGCTTCGGCCACCGCCGACTTCTCTACCTCGACATCGAGACGTGCGGCCTCTCGGGGGCGCCGGTCTTCCTGGTGGGCCTCGGTTTCATCGTCGAGCGGAACATCGTCTTCCGCCAGCTCTTCGCTCGCGACTACGCCGAGGAGAGGGCGCTCCTGGCCGAGGTCGCTCGGACGGCGCGGGACTTCGACGCGCTCGTGACGTTCAACGGCAAGACGTTCGACTCACCGTTCCTTCACGACCGTGCCGTCCACCATCGAGTGCCGTTCGCGCTCCCTCACCCCCATCTCGATCTTCTCTGGCTGGCGCGACGCCGGTGGCGCGGGCACCTCCCCAACTGCAAGCTCCAGACGCTGGAATGGCGCATCCTCCGCCGGCGCCGGGGCGGCGACGTGGACGGCTCCGAGATCCCCGGCCTCTACCACGACTACGTGAAGCGCGGCGAACCGCACCGCTTGGTGCCGGTCTTCCATCACAACCTCCTCGACGTCGTGGCGATGGTGGAGCTGACGCCGCCGCTCTTCGACCCGGAGGTCGGGGCAACCTGAGCCCGATCTCTTCGCCTAGGGCAGCCGCTCGAAGCGAATCACGTCCTCTTCCGACCCGGTGCCGATCTCCCGGAAGCCGGTCTTCCGGAGCACGCCGATCGAGCCGATGAGCACCGGATAGGTCTCCGCGATCACGCGGCGCACGCCGCGCTGCAAGAACGCCCACGCCACCAGTGCCTCGACCGCTTCGCTCGCATAGCCCCGCCGCTGATACTCCTCCAGCACCGAGTAGCCGATCTCCACCGTTCCGGTGGCGTCGGGCCCGCCCTTGAATCCGCCGTTCCCGATGGCGAGCAGCGGACCGCCTTCAGCCGCCGCGGGGAGCGAGAGATACCAGAATCCCCAGCCCGCCGCGCCCCTCTCCTCGCGCAGCACGCTGATCGACCAGGCGAGCGAAGCCTCGTCGTTGAGCGGTGGAGGCCAGGGGAGCGCCAGGCGGATGCCGAAGTCGCGCTCCAGCCGCGCCGGGGCGTCGCGTTCGGCGAGCGCCATGTCGAGTGTCGCGGCGATCAGCTCGAGGCGCGTGGTGCGGAGGCGCGGGCTCTCGAAATTCATGGGGGGAGCGTGGGCGGAAGGCGCGGAGGCGTCAAGGAGCGCTTCGACGGCGTCGGACTTCCGTCGCCTCTCCGCCGGCCGGGAGCCCGCGCGGGGGTGCACACGAGCGCCACGACAAGCGGTTAGCCCGCGCCGCCCCCGCCTTCCGCCCGGCACGGCGCTTGCCCTTCACCTCGGCGCGCCGCATCGGCCCCGCTCCCGCCTGCGGGGCGCGAACGGCGCAACCCACGGGCCGCGGAAGCGCGGGATCCGGGTGTGATGGGGGGAATGAACCCACGGCGGCCGGCGACTGCTGGCCGCGAAACAGCGATCGGCGTGGTCGCGTGGGAAATTCCCGGGACGCCGCGGAGGGACGGGCGTCTTGGCCGGGTGGCGCGGATCTCGCGCGACCGCGACTCCCGTGGGCACGACTTGCGGCGGGGCGTTCCGGTTCCCACCTCTACCACGAACCGACCGGGCCCCCGCCGTCCTTCCCGCGCCGCGCACGGCCGGCGGACGCCGCGAATCAGTAGACGCGGACGGGCAGAATCACCATCGGCAGGCCGTGGAACGCCAGGCGGCGCTGCAGCGCGGCGCACGTCTGGTTGTGGAGCCAGCGGTTCGCGGCGGCTTCCTTCTGGAAGACCAGCTGTCCGCCGAACGCCACCGAGCGCGGATACGATTCGTTGATCTCCAGGCAGAGCTTCTCCAGCTCGTCCACGATGTCGGTGCCGAGCGCGTAACGGTACTCCGCCGGCACTCCGATCCGCCGCGCGAACTCGACGTACTTCCGCAACTCCTGCTCCGTGCTGGCGCGAAGGTGGTCGAGCTCGTCCTTACCCTTGAACCTTCCCGAGTCGATCGCTCCCACCGAGATGAAGACGACCTGCTTGAACTGGTTCGGGAAGACGCGGAAGATATTGAGGAGCGTGTGGATACCGAGCCCGCCGAACGACGTCACGGTGAGGACCGCCGTCTGCGCCGTTCGCTTCAGCGGCTGCGAGTTCGGCTCGTGGCTCGGAAGCGGCACGTTCGTCAGGCTCTCGTCGAGGCGCCGGAGACTGACCGTGGTCCGGGTGTAATGCTGGCGGATCACGATGCCGACGAGACAGAGAAGTCCCGTCGTCATGAGCGTGGCCCACCCTCCCTCCATGAACTTGAAGGCGATGGTGCCGACCAGGAGCGACCCGGTCACCACGAATCCGAGCCCGCTGATCAGGATCGGCCGGACCCAAGGCTGCCCCTCCTTTCGGAGCATGAGCGCGTCGCGGCACATGGCGAGCTGGGCGAGCGCGAAGGTGAGGAAGACGTTGATCGAGTAGAGAACGACCAGAACTTGAACCTTCCCCTGCGTCAGAAGCAGGGTCGCCGCGGCGGAGAGTGCGATGAAGAGGACGCCGTTCGACGTCACGAGCCGCTCGGAGAGGTTGCCGAAGCGCGACGGCACCCAGCGGTCGAACGCCATGTAGACGAGAACGCGCGGCCCGCCCAGGAAGCCGGTCTGCGCGGCGACGAAGAGGAGCGCTCCCTCAGAGACGAGAATCACCCCGGTCAAGATGTCCGGGAGGTTGCTCCCGGGCGTAAAGATGTTCCCCAGCACCGCGCGCCAGAGCACCGCGTTCAGCGTCTTTCCAGGGACGTGGCTCACCTGGTAGAGGAGATAGTTGACCAGGATTCCCGACGCGATGAGCGCGAGCGAGATGGCCATGTAACGCATCGTCACCTTGGCAGTCTCGGTCTTCGGTTCGCGGAGCATCGGCACGCCGTTCGAGACGGCCTCGATCCCCGTGAACGTTCCGCCGCCCAGCGCGAAGGCGCGGAAGAGGATCATGAGGAGCCCCACCCACCCGATCTGCTGCACCGATTGCGCCGACTGCTCGCGGAGGTGGTGGATTTCGATCGGAACCTGGTTCCAGGCGAAGGCGATCCCGGCGATCAGCGCGATGACGTGGCTCACGACGAAGAGGAGGAAGATCGGAGAGACGACGGCGACCGACTCCCGAACGCCGCGGAGGTTCAGCACCGTGAGCATGCCGAGCAGGAGGAAGGTGGCCGGCAAATAGGTGAAATGGACCGAGGCCGGCAAGAGGCTGAAGATCGACTCGCTGCAGGCCGCGAGCGAGATGGCGACCGTGAGGACGTAGTCGACGAGCAGCGCCGCGCCGGAGACGAGTCCCGCTCCCGGTCCCAGGAGCTTTGTCGCGACCACGTAACCGCCGCCGCCCGCGGGGAAGCGCTCGATGATCCGGATGTACGACGCCGCGATCACCATGACCGTGAGCGCGACCATCACGGCGAGCGGGATCGCGAGGAAGGTGTGCTCCCCGAGCGCCAGGAACGCCGCTTCCGGACCGTACGCCGACGAGGAGAGTCCGTCGGCGCCGAGGCCGACCCAGGCGAGGAACGCGGCGAGGGTGATCTTGTGGAAAAGAGCGGGGTCGGTGATACGGCGCGCGGGGCCGATGATGACAGCCCAGGCCCGCTTCAGGAAACGAACGGGCGCCGGCTCCTCGTATGGAGGTAGCGGCGCGCCAGGCGGCGGCCCCGGCAAAGGTGCCGGCGAAGGGTCTTCCGGGTGCTGAGGTTCTTCCGCCATGACGAGCGTGGCAGTATAGAGGAAAGCGCAAGGTACGCCAAGGCGCCCGGGAGGGAGGCAAATCCCCCCGCGGGCGCCTGGTAGTTTCCGTCGAAGCCCGCGGGGGGATTTGCCTCCCTCCCGGGCCGAGTGGGCTCGCTCTTCAGTCTCCCGCTATACCGCCATCAGGTTAGCCGCCTGCTTCCCCTTGTCGCCCTCGACGATCTCGAACTCGACCGCCTGGCCCTCGGCCAGGGTCTTGAATCCCTCTCCCTGGATGGCCGAAAAGTGCACGAAGACATCCTCGCCGCCCGGCTGGGCAATGAAGCCGAACCCCTTCGATTCGTTGAACCACTTCACGGTTCCGTGTTTACGCATGGGGTCACGATCCTCCTTGGGTCAACGGGGACAAATGCCTGCAAGGCCCGTTACTCGCGGCGGTCAGAAAGTCGATCGAGCGGACACTCGAAACCTGGGGGGTACCCTCCGGGAGTGTCAACGGAATGTTTGACCCCGAAATGCCGCGCGCGTACCGTACGAACTCCTATGGATTTCCCGAACCCCATCGCACGGTTCCTCGCGCGTCGGCCCCTCGCGGCGCCGGTCGCGCTCACGGCCCTGGCGCTCCTCGCGGCCATGGCGCCGGGGGCTCCCCGCGCCGCGACGGCCGCGACCGCCAGGCGACTCGCGGAGTCCGTGACCGCCACGCTCCAGCCGGCGGGACCGCCCGAGGTGGTGATCTACGACGACAACGTAGCCTACGTTCGCGACCCGCGCCGGGTTTCCCTGGCGAAGGGGGAGAACGACATCGAACTGGAGGGCGTGCCCCAGCGGCTCGACTCCACCTCCGTGCGGCTGGAGGGCGCCGGCCTCGACGTGCGCGAGCAGTCGTTCCGCTACGACCTCTGGAGCGGCGACAAGGTCTTTCGAAGCTTCCTGGGCGACTCGATCTTCTTCCGCTGGCAGAACCGCCCCGCGCGGGGCGTCTTGGAGGGAATCGACGGAGACGACCTCTTCATCCGCCGCCGCGACTCGACCGACGTCCTTCTGATGATCAAGCGCTCCCAGATCCAGGAGATCGAGTTCCCCGAGCGCCGCGGCGCCGTCGGCCTCTCCACGCGCCCTTCGCTTCGGTGGCGCGTCCGGGCCGAGCAGGCGGGCGAGCGGAGAGTCCTTCTCTCGTACCTGACCCGCGCGCTCGGTTGGACTACCGAATACACGGCGACGTTGGAACGGGGAGAAAATGCCCTGGCCCTCTCGGGATGGGCGACGATCACCAACCGTTCGGGAGCGCCCTATGGCGGGGCCCGGGTCTCGCTGGTCGCGGGGGAACTTCATCGCGCGGGTGGAACGCCCGACCCGTCGCTCTCCGAGTTCGGCGAGAATGCGGCGGGAGAGACGCCGCGACCGAACGGTCTCTTCGCCTACCACCTCTATCGCGTCGAGGAGGCGATCGACCTGCCGGCCTGGGAATCGATCCAGGTTCCTCTGGTGCGCGCCGCCAGAATCGCGGCCGCGCGCGCCTACCGCTACGACGGTGCGAGGGATGGAGGTAAGGTGCGCGCCGAGGTCGTCTTCACGAACGACAGGAAGAGCGGGCTCGGCACGCCGCTCCCCGCGGGGCGAGTGCGCGTATTCGGGCTCGATCCCTCGGGCGGTGCCGAGGGTGCCATGGCGTGGATCGGAGAAGACACGATCGACCACACGCCGGCGGGGGAACGGGTGCGGCTCTTCTGCGGCATCGCTTTCGACATCACCGGGGAGCGGACGCGCGCGGCCCACACGCGGACGGCGCGAAACGTCACCGAGGATCGATTCGCGATCCGGCTTCGAAACGCGGGCGCCTCCGAGGTCGTCGTCACCGTGGCCGAGACGCTCTACGGCACGTGGGAGATCACCGAGAAGTCGAGCGACTACCGGAGGAAGTCGGCGGAATCGCTCGAGTTCGACGTGAAGGTTCCCGCCCGCGGCGAGAGCACGCTCACCTACACGGTCCGCCACACGTACTAGCGTGATGGCGGCGTCCCGGGCCCTCACCGCCGCCATCCTCCTCGCGGCGACGTTCGCGGGAGTTCTCGCGGCCGCCTCTTCCGCGGCCCGGCCCGCCTCGCCGGTCACGGGCGGCTCTCCCTACTGGGTCTTCTTCCGCGATCGCGACGGCGACCGCTCGCCCGCATCCGTCGCCGCGCCGGACTGCGGCCTGGCCCCGACCGCTCGCGCCGTCGCGCGCCGGGAGAAGGCGCACCGCGAACGCCTAGCGCTCGGACGAATCGCGACCTCGCTCGATCCGGCCTCGGACGCCGGCCCCGCGCCCCGCTACCTCGCCGCGCTCCGCGACGCGGGAGTCCGCCTTCGCGCCGCCTCGCGGTGGCTGAACGCCGCGAGCGTCGACGCCGATCCGGAAGCGCTCCGGGCGATTCGCGCGTTCCCCTTCGTCGCGGAGGTGAGGCCGGTCGCGGCGATCGAGCCCGACGCCGAATCGGCGGAGGAACCCGCGGCGCGTGGCGAGACGCCCCTCGAGCCCGGCGACGTCGAGGAGGCGGGTCCCTCCTACTCCCAGCTCGCGCCGATCGGAATTCTCGAGGCGCACGCGCTCGGCTACCGCGGAGAAGGCGTCCTGATCGGCGTCCTCGACAGCGGCTTCACGCTCCGTCACGAGGTCTTCCGCGAGATCGACGTCCGGGGGGAGCGCGATTTCGTGCAGGAGGACGACGACCCCACCGACGATCGCTCGCGCCTGCCGCGCGACCCGCCCGGCACGCACAATCATGGCACGCAGGTGCTCAGCCTGATCGCGGCCTATCGGCCCGGGCGGATGCTGGGCGCAGCGCCTCGCGCCGCGTTCCTGCTCGCGAAGACGGAGCAGAGTGGATCGGAGACGAAGATCGAGGAAGACTACTGGTGCGCGGGAATCGAATGGGCGGAGGCGATGGGCGCCGACATCATCACGACCTCGCTCTCGTACACCAATTGGTATCGCGCCGCCGATCTCGACGGGCGAAGCGCCGTCACGACCCGAATGGCGAATCTCGCCTGGGAGCGCGGTGTCGTGCTGCTCAACTCCGCGGGGAACCACGGGCCGAAGTCGCGAACGCTCGGCGCTCCGGCCGACGCGCCTGGCACGCTCACCGTGGGCGCCATCTCGCTGGGGGGTCGCATCGTCCCGTTCTCGTCGCGAGGGCCGACGGGGGACGGGCGGATCAAGCCCGATGTCGTGGCGCCGGGCTCGGGCGTCCTGGTCGCGAGCGCGGGGTCGCTCGACCGCTACCATCGCGGGAGCGGAACCTCCTATTCCACGCCGCTCGTCGCGGGCCTCGCCGCGCTCGTCGTGGAAGCCCACCCGGACTGGGGGCCCGAAGCGGTGCGAGAGGCGATCGTGATGAGCGCCGACCGCGCCGACCAGCCGGCCAACGACTACGGCTGGGGAATCCCGAACGCGCGCGACGCGATTCACTACCCCTTTCTCGAGGGCACGGTCACCGATCGCGCGACCCGTTCGGCGATCGCGGGCGCGCGTGTGGAGTGGGAGCGAGTGGGCGGCGCGCGGGGCGAGTGGGCCGCGCCGGGAGACTCCCCGCCGTCAGGCGAGACGCGCACCGACGCGGGAGGCGGATACACGATCCCGAATCTACCGCCTGGCGCCTACAAGATCACGATCAACGCCGAGGGCTTTGCGTCGAGCACGCAGGGCCCGCTCGAAGTGCCGCCGAACCTGAGTGGCCTCGACGCCACGCTCGAACCGACGCGCTAGCGGCGGGAGCGAAGTCCCATGTCGCGAAGCGCTTTGCCGGAGCCGCGCCACTGCACGCGGCCGTCCTTCCGGAACGAGTATTCCGGATGAGCGCGAAGGAACGCGATGGCGGCGTCGGAGAGCACGACGCCGGTCCGCTCCTGGGACGCGGCGTCCCGAACCTCGTCGAAGGCATCGCCTCCGTCCGCCAGGAAGTCGATCGTGGCGACACGATAGACGCGATTCCCGTCGATCGGGTCGCCGTCGCGGGAGCGGCTGCCGCCGCGTTCGCGACCCTCGCCGCCTTCCTCGTCGCTCCACCTCCAAACGCGGGCCTCGTCCGCGCCACCGCCCCGGATCACGTACGAGACGCCCGAGACGTGCCCGAACCCTCCCTTGCCGAGGCGACGTGCGAGGCGATCGAGAAGGCGCTGAACCTGCGCGCCGGTCATCGAGACGACGACGAGGCGGTTGTCGAAGGGGAGCATCGTGAGGATGTCCCGCTCGCTCACGTCCCCGGCGGGAAGCGGCGCGCGGATCCCGCCCGAGTTCATGACGGCGAGATCGGCGCGGGTCCGATCACGAATCACGTCGGCGACGAAATTGCCCAGGGGGGAATCGCCCTCGCGGAGCGACGTCGCCTCCACGCGGCGAGGGGAACGGAAGACAATCCGATCGAGGTCGGTGCTGAGCTGCGAGCGGTACGATGCAACCACCGCCTCGACGGCCGCATCCTCTCCCTCCTCGGGACGAACCGGGAGCAGCCTCCCGAAGGCGGTCGCCGCCCGTTCGCCGCTCCACCAAAGCGTCGTTCGCCCCAGGTAGCGTCCCAACGAGCCGGCCTGCGCGATGGGCGTGGCTCGTCCCCCCTCGGCCCTCTCGAGCGTCGGCCGAAAGAGCGGCGTGTGGCTGTGTCCGCCGATCACGAGATCGATTCCGGGAACGTGGTCCACGAGCCAGCGATCCTCGTCCACGCCGAGATGGGTGAGCGCAATCACCAGATCGGCCTGGCGGCGGAGGCGCGGCACCAGCTCCTGCGCCGCCTCCACCGCGCTCCCGACGGCGACCCCCTGGTTCGGACCCCTGGCGACGATCCGGTCGAGGGACGGCGTGGTGAGTCCGAAGAGCGCGATGCGGAGGCCGCCCCGCTCCAGGATCGTGTAAGGAGCCGCGAGATAGCGGAGCGTGACGTCCGGCGGGACCTTGCCGCCGCCGATCCACTTCGCGCCGCGCCGTGCCGCGCTCGCGATCTCCGGATCGGAGCCTCCGGCCCACGCGCTCTCCGCGACGGCGAAGACGTTGGCGCTCAGAATCGGCGTGCGCGTGGCATTGGCGCGCCGCCGCCACGCGGCCGCCCCGTCGTCGAGGTCGTGGTTTCCGAGGGCGATGGCATCGTAGCCGAGGAGATCGAGGAGGCGATGGTCGGGCTCGCCACGAAAGCGATTGTAGAAGGGGGTCCCCTGGACCAGGTCGCCCGCGTCGAGGAGGAGCACCCGGCCGCCGAGGGCGCGCTGCCGCCCGATCAGCGCCGAACGGGCGGCCACGCCCCCGACCCGATCCCCGGCGCTCGTCTCGAAGGGGTCGAGATGGGAATGAACGTCGTTCGTGTGGAGCACGACCAGGGAGTCGATCCCGGCCGGAGCCGCCTGCCTGCCCGCCGCGCACCCCGGAGGGAGCCCCGCAAGGAGCAGGAGGAGCCCGGCGGCCGTCGCGAAAAAGCGCGCTCTCATGCCGAATTCGTTACGAAATCGCTTGACACAAGTCACTTTCATCGCTATAGTTACCTTTTGCTTAGGGTGCCTATGTATCCCGTGCCTAGGAGTCCCGGCAGCAACGAGTGGAATGCAGTGATCCTTCGCCTCGAATCATCTCATCTCCGAGCGCTCCCCACCTTCCCTCGATTGCTTCCCCATCGAGTCCCCGTCGATTCTTGCCCTTCGGGGGCCCGTGTCATTTTTCGTGGCGAGAGCGTCCCGGAGGCTTCATGTCTGATGTCGACAAGGTAGTCAAATGCCGCGATTGCAGCGAGGAATTCGTGTTCACGGCGGGAGAGCAGGCGTTCTACCGCGAACGTGGATTCCAGCATGAGCCGACCCGTTGCCGTCGGTGCCGCGATTCGAAGAAGATGTCGGGCGGCGGAGGTGGCGGCGGTGGCGGCATGGGGGGTGGCGATCGCGGGGGTAACATGAGCTCCGGACCGCGCGAGTTTCACGACGCGATCTGCTCGTCGTGCGGCACCCCGACGCAGGTGCCGTTCCGCCCGACCGCAGGCAAGCCTGTCTATTGTCGCGACTGCTTCCAGTCATCGAAGTCCGGAAGGGGGTAAGTCGACGACCTCCCCTCCACGCCAATCGACACCCGAGGGCCCTTCGAGCCGAAAGGAGGATTCCCGCCGTTGAAGTCACGCGGTTCGGTGAAGTGGTTCAGCGAGGCCAAGGGATACGGCTTCATCCAGGTGGATTCGGGCGAGGACTTCTTCGTGCACCACTCGGCGATTCAGGCCGATGGATTCAGGACCTTGCACGAAGGTGAAACCGTGGAGTTCGATCCGGTGGTAGGACGGCGCGCCAGGGAAGCGGCGAACGTCGTCAAGATCGACTCCTAGCATCCGCCGCGGAGAAGGCGGCGACGGAACCCCGGCGGCGACCCCGTCGGGGTTCGCGTTTTCGGGGCGAATGGAGTAGGCTCGAAGGGCGATTCGCCCCATCGGAACAGCTCGGAGGATTCGATTCCCATGCGCCCCCACGTCATCCGCTTGGTCACGGTCGCCCTCGCGGCGATCGTCTTCGCCGATCTCGCCGCGCCGGCCTTCGCCGCCCCGCAACTCGTTCGAACCCTTCCCAGCAAGACCACGTTGATCGTGCGCGAGAACCGCACGCGCCCGGTGGTCTCGATCCAGGTCTGGGTCCGCGCCGGCACGCGCGACGAAACGCGCAGCGAACGCGGCGCCGCCGCCGTCCTGGCGCAGCTCGGCTGGGAAGGGAACGGAACGAGATCGAGGGACGACATCGATCGCGTGGCGAGCATGGTCGGAGGCCGCTACAACAGCGAGGTCGCCACCGGATCGATCCTCTACGAGATGGATCTTCCCGCCCGCGCGTTCAAGCAGGGGATCGAGACGCTGGGCGACATCGTGCTTCGGCCCTCCTTCGAAGGAAAGGCAGTGGAGAATGCGAAGTCGCTCGCCCGCACCGCTTCGCGGAACAACCTCGGGCACGCCGTCCTCGCCTCCATGAATCCACTCCGCGACGCGCTGCATCCGGGGAGCCCGCTCGGCGTTCCGGCGTCGGTTCCGGAGCGTGAGATCGCCGCCGTCACCGGGCCGCTCGCCGCGCGCTTCCACAAGACGTGGTTCACGGGCGACAACATCATGGTCGTGGTCGTCGGCGACGTCGATCCGGAGGAAACGGCGCAGGCCGTCACGGCCGCGTTCGCCACCGCGTCCTCGGAACGCGCTCCGGGCCGGGGCCGGATCTCCGAGCGGTCGCTCCAGGGCACGAAAGTGCTCGGCACGACGAATCCCGATGGGTCGGGCGGGGCCGCCGTCACGATCGGGTTCCGCGCTCCCGCGTGGGGAACCGCCGACGCCCTCGCGCTCGACGCGCTGATCGCGCTTCTCGCCGACTACGGCGACGCGCGCATTCAGCGCCGCCTCGGCGAGGGCCCCTTCCAGGGCGCGTCGGCGCAGCGCTCGTTCGAGCCCGACGGCGGAACCGTCGCGTTCTCCATCGCCGCCGCTCCGGAAAACCTGGTCGACGCCGAGTCCATTCTCTTCACCGAGATCGAGCGGGCCCGCTTCACGCCGATCGGCGAAGACGAATTCGGCCGCACGATCGACGCGCTGGTCGCCCGCGACCTGGTCGCGCAGGCCGACTTCGCCGGGCTGGGCCGCGTCACCGCCTACAGCGCCATGCAGGTGAAGCCGGGGAGCGACGAGGTCTACATCGCGCGGCTGCGCGCCCTCAAGCGGGAGGACCTGGTCGCGGTCGCGCGCCAGTACCTCGATCCGAAGCAGGCCGTGGTCGTCATCATGGCCCCGAAGAGCCTGGTCGACAGCCTCGACCTCTATCGGGGGCTGGAGGCGCGCGTGACCGAGAAGCTGACGCTGGCCGGGGCGGCCTATCGCGACGGAAGCGGGCCCCTCGCCACCGTGAGCGCGCCCGACGAGCGACGCCGGCGCGTGGACGCCCCGCTGGCCGCCATTCCCACCGCGCCGCGCGACGCCGGCCGCGGCCGCGTGACGCGGAGCAGCGTGGACGGAATCCGCGTGCTCGCCAGCGAGGACCGGAGCGCCGAGCTCGCCACGATCTCGATCTTCCTGGAGGGAAGCGTCCGGCACGAGACGGAGAAGAACAACGGAATCACGCGGCTCCTGCGCGAGACGATCATGACGTCCACCGATCCCAAGGCCGACGGGCGCGCCTACCGGTTCTCGCTCGTCGACATCGGGCGTTTCGTTCCGTATCAGGATCGCGACATGTGGGGATACTCGCTCACGGTTCCGGCGGACCGCTGGAAGGACGCGGTGGCGCGCCTCGGGGCGATGCTCGCGAAACCGGAGATCGACAGCATCACGGTGGACGCCACGCGGTTCCTGGTGCTCGACCAGCAGGCGCAGTGGCTGGACAACGACGACGCGCGCCGCCGCCAGCTCATCTTCGACACGAAGTACCAGGTGAGCGGTTATCGGCTTCCGATTCTGGGATCCCGCATGAGCATCGTGGAGATCACCGTGGACGAGGTGGCCGCCTTCTACCGAAAAATGGTCGTGAAGCCGAATCTCGTCGTCGCGGTCTTCGGGGACGTGAAAGCCGACGAGGTCGGACCCGCGGTGGCCGACGCCTTCCGCGCGGTGGGCCCCGGTCCCTTCGCGCCCGGCACCGTGGCGAAGGAGGGCTCCTTCGAAAACTTCCGCGAGAAGTGGGAACTGGGCGAGGGCCCGCTCTGCACCGTCTCCATCGCGTTCGACGGGCCGCCGGCGTCGAGCCCCGATCTGCCGACCACGTACGTCGTGAATTCGCTCTTCATGAATCCGCGCGGTTGGTTCCAGAAGTACGTCCGCGAGAAGACCGCGTTCACCCGCGATCTCGAGAGCTTCGTCGCGCACGGAATCGACGAATCGCCCATCATCGCGACCATCTCGTCCGATGGCCCGCCGTCGGAGGAGCAGGTGGTGCGCATGCTGTTCGGCCAGTTCCGATCGATCGCGGCCATCCGCCTGACCGGCGACTACGCGCTCGATCTGGAGGACGCGAAGCGCCATGCGACCGGACTCTTCCAGATGGGGCTTGCCTCGAACCAGGGGCGCGCGTTCCAGTTCGCGAGGGCGGAGCTTTTCAAGCTGCCGGGCGACTACGTGGTGGCGTTCCCCACAAAGCTCCAGGCGGTCACCGCCGACGAGATGCAGCAGTACGCCTTCCGGTACTTCCAGTTCCCCGACGCGGGCCGCCGCCCCTACGCCGTTTCCGAGACGCGTCCCGGCGGCTGGTAGGCCCCGCACCCGCTCCGCACGCCGTGGATTCCGCGCCGCTTGCCGCCACGGTCATCGTGACCGTACGGAACGAATCGGGGAGCATCGACTCGCTCCTCGATTCGCTTCTTCGCGGCGCCCGCTCTCCCGACGAGATCGTGATCGCCGACGGCGGTTCCACCGACGGAACCGTGGAGATGCTCCGCGCGCGCGCGGCGGCCGAGCCGCGGCTCCGCGTGTTGGAGGCCCCCGGAAACCGATCGGTCGGAAGGAACGCCGCCATTCGCGCCGCGCGGCACGAGATCATCGCCTGCACCGACGCCGGGGTCGAAGTCGAACCGGCATGGCTGGGGGAGATCCTGAAACCGTTCGCCGGCGGCGAGGGCGACGGGGGCGCGCGTGTCGACGTCGTCGCCGGCTTCTACCGGCCGGTCGCCTCCACTTCCTTCGAGCGCGCGGCCGGCGTCGTTTCGGCGCCGCGGCTCGAGGAGGTGAATCTCGACCGCTTCCTCCCTTCCACTCGCTCCATCGCGTTCCGCCGCGACGCGTGGAACAAGGCGGGGGGCTTCGACGAGATGCTGGCGCACAACGAGGACACGCCGTTCGCGCTGGCGCTGAAGAGCGCCGGCTGCCGCTTCGCGTTCGCCCCCGCCGCGGTCGTCGGCTGGAGGCCGCGCGGCGACCTCCGCTCCTTCTACCGGCAACACCGGCGGTTCGGCCTGGGCGACGGGGAATCGCGCGTGCAGGCGTGGTTCTACGGAACGATCGCCGCGAAGTACGGGCTGGCGGTGGCGCTGGGGTTCCTGGGATTCGTGTTTCCCCTGGCGTGGCTGGCGCTGGGAGCGGGGGCGGCGTTCTTCGTCCTGCAGCAGGCGCGGCGGGGATTCGGGCGGATCGGGAATCTGGAAGCGCTGCTGGGAGTGCCCTTCCTGAAAGTCGTCTACGACGTGGCCTACCTCAACGGCTACGTCCACGGGCGGCTGGCGTCCGCCGCCGGGTCCCGCTAGGCGGGCTGCGTCCCCTCGTCGGAGTCCCGCGACTCGTCGGGGCGCGCGTTGAAGATCGCCGCGAGCTCGCTCCGGAGCTGCCCCTCGTCCAGATTCCACTTCAGACTTCCCTTGTGCGCGACCGAGATGGCGCCGGTCTCCTCCGACACGATCAGCACCGCCGCGTCGGTCTCCTCGGCCAGGCCGAGGGCGGCGCGGTGGCGCGTTCCGAGAATGGGCGAGAGTCCCTCCGTCTGGCTGAGGGGTAGGATGCAGCCGGCTGCCACGATCTCGTCGCCCCGGATCACGCAGGCGCCGTCGTGGAGCGGCGAGTGGGGCGTGAAGATCGTCTCCAGCAATTCCGCCGAGACCTTGGCCTCCAGTTTCGTCCCCGTCTCCACGTAGTTCCGGAGCCCCATGTCGCGCTCGAAGACGATGAGCGCGCCGCGGCGGTCCTTGCTCATTTCCTCCACGGCCTTGATCACCTCGCTCACCACGCCGTACTCCTCCACGCGGATCAGCGCGCGGACCAGGCGGTTCTGCCCGATGTGCGTGAGGAGGGCTCGGAGTTCCGGCTGAAAGAGGATCACGAAGAGGATCACCCAGACCGTCTTCAGGCTCCCGATCATCCAGTTGAGGGCGCTCAGGCGGAACCACTGCGCCACGATCGAGGCGAAGACGATCACCACCAACCCCACGAACATCTGGGAGGCGCGCGTCCCCTTGATCATCGCGAAGAGGCGGTAGAAGAGGAACGCGACGATGAGGACGTCGACGATGTCGAGGAGGAGCTGAGGCCGGACGTCGATCATGCGCGGCTCGCCTCGCGAAGGGGCCCGGGGTGAAGGAGCGCCTCGGCGGCGAGGAGCGCGTCGCGCGTGGCGGCCACGTCGTGCGTGCGCACGATGCGAGCGCCGAGAGCGACGGCGGCCACCGCGGCGCCGAGGCTCGCGGGGAGGCGTTCCTCCACGGGGCGGCCGGTCAGCTGCCCCAGGAACGACTTTCGCGATACTCCGATGTACAGGGGCCGGCCGAGTGCGGTCAAGAGCGGAAGCGCGCGGAGCGCCGCGACGCTCTGATCGGCCCGCTTGGAGAAGCCGATTCCAGGGTCGAGGACGATCCGCTCGGGCGCCACGCCCCGGGCCACCGCCTCCGCCATCCGCGCGGCCAGGAAGTCGCGCACCTCCAGGCCGACGTCCCCGTACTCCCGCGGCGAGTGCATCGCCTCGGGCGCCCCGAGCGCGTGCATGAGCACGAGTCCCGCGCCGGAGTCGGCCACGACGCCGGCCATCTCGGGATCGGCCGTCAGGCCGCTCACGTCGTTGATCATCGAGATGCCGGCCTCGAGCGCGCGGCGGGCCACGGAGGCGCGGTAGGTGTCGACCGAGAGGGGAATGGAGACGCGGCCGGCCAGCGACGTGAGCACGGGCTCCAGGCGGCGCCACTCCTCGTCGGGACCGACGGGGGCGCCCTGGCCGGGGCGTGTGCTCAGGCCGCCGATGTCGAGCGCGTCGGCCCCCTCCGCGGCGAGGCGCAGGGCGTGGTCGAGGGCGCGGCCGGCATCGGCGTGGCGCCCTCCATCGTAGAATGAATCGGGAGTGAGGTTGAGAACGCCCACCACCCGCGCGCGCTCGCCGGGACCGAAGTCCCACGAGCCGTGGCGGTGGGCGAAGATCATGACGTGGGGCCTGGCGGGCCCAGCCGGCCCGTCACGCCAGGCCGGGGCTCTCCGCGGCCGGGGCGACCCGGGGCGGAGCGACGCGCGCGGCGCTGCCGGACGCGGGCGCTTCGGCGGATTTCTCGTCCCCGTCGCCGGACGGCTCCCGCGGCGGAACCGGATCGAGCTTCTCGCCGCGAAGGAGCTTCTCGATCTCCTCCCCGTCGAGCACTTCCCGCTCCAGGAGCGCGAGGGCGATGACGTGGAGGTTCGCGACGTCTTCGGACAGGAGCTTCTTCGCGTTCGAGTAGGCCCCGTCGATCAGGCTGCGCACTTCCTCGTCGATCGTGATCGCGGTCTTCTCGCTGTAGTCGCGGCTCTGCGTGATCTCGCGGCCCAGGAAGACGTACTCGTCCTTGTGGCCGAAGCTGAGCGGTCCCAGCTTCTCGCTCATCCCCCACTCGCAGACCATGCGGCGGGCGATGGCGGTGGCGCGGCGGATGTCGTCCGACGCGCCGGTCGTCAACTGGTGCAGCACGATCTCCTCGGCGGCGCGCCCGCCCATCATGTGCGTCAGCACGCGCACCCAGTAGTCGCGCGAGAAGGAGTGGCGCTCTTCCTTCGGCAGGTACGACGTGACGCCGAGCGCCCGCCCGCGCGGGATGATCGTGACCTTATGCACTTTGTCGCTTCCCGGCTGGAGGTAGGCCACCAGCGCGTGTCCCGCTTCGTGGTACGAGGTCGCCTTCTTCTCCGTGTCGGAGATGACGAGGCTGCGGCGCTCGCCGCCCATCATCACCTTGTCCTTCGCGTCCTCCAGATCCTCCGCCGTCACCTTCTTGCGATTACGGCGGGCGGCCAGAAGCGCGGCCTCGTTGACCAGGTTCGCCAGATCGGCGCCCACCATGCCGGGCGTGCCGCGCGCGAGGATCGTGAGGTCGACATCGTCGTCGAGCGGGATGTTCCGCGTGTGGACGCGGAGGATTCCCTCGCGGCCGCGCACGTCCGGAACGTCCACCACCACCTGGCGGTCGAAGCGGCCGGGACGCATGAGCGCGGGGTCGAGAACGTCGGGGCGGTTCGTCGCGGCGATCAGGATGACGCCGTCGTTCGTCTCGAATCCGTCCATCTCCACGAGCAGCTGATTCAGCGTCTGCTCGCGTTCGTCGTGACCGCCGCCCAGACCCGCGCCACGATGGCGGCCGACCGCGTCGATCTCGTCGATGAAGATGATGCAGGGGGCGTTCCGCTTCCCCTGGTCGAAAAGGTCGCGGACGCGCGAGGCGCCGACGCCGACGAACATCTCCACGAAGTCGGAACCCGAGAGCGAGTAGAAGGGAACGTTCGCCTCGCCGGCGACGGCCTTGGCCAACAGCGTCTTTCCGGTGCCCGGAGGGCCGAGCAGAAGCACGCCCTTCGGAATCCGGCCGCCCAGCCTCTGAAATTTCTTCGGCTCGCGGAGGAACTCGATGATCTCTTCCAGCTCCACCTTCGCCTCGTCGGCGCCCGCCACGTCCTTGAACGTGACCTTCGGCGACGACTCCAGCGCGACCTTGGGCTTGCTCTTCCCGAACTTCATGGCGTTCGATCCGCCCGACTGCAGCTGGCGGATCATGACCATCCAAAGGACGAGGAGCGCGATGAAGGGGAGATAGGAGAGGACGATGCCCCACCAGTTCATGCTCTCCGGCTTCGACGTCACGACCGTGGCCGGATCCTTCGCGAGGATGTCGCGGCCCAGGTCCTTGTCCTCCGCCGGGAGGTAGACCTTGAAGAAGACGAAGGAGACCGGGCGCCCCTCGATATGCGTCAGCGCGCTCTGCTTCAGCTCGCCAACCACCTCGCGCTGAATGATCGTCACCGACTTGAGGTTGGCCTGATCGATCTGGGTCAGGAATTCGCTATACGGAATCTCATGCGTCTTGGCCTTGATCTCGCCGTAGACCTGCACGAAGACGAGCACGGTCAGAACGAGGATCAGCCAGAGAAGTGCCGTGCGCAGAGGCTTGGCCGGCCCGAAGGGGGAAGGCTTCCGCTGCGGCTGCTTGTTTGGAGGCGGTGCTGGACGACGGCGGGTCGGGCGCTCGCCGCCGGACTGCTTACGGGCAACCGGCCTGCTGTCGCGCTCAGGGCGTGGGGTCACGTCGTTTCCTCGGTAGTGTGGTTCGTTCACGAATGATTGGTCCTTTCTTATCGGCACTTTGGCGCCGGGTCTCAAGCCTTGGATGGCTCTCTCTGGGGCTTCGGTTCGGGCTTCCGCGGGCGATTCAGGCTCAGGATCACGCGATCTCGTTCGCGCCGGGCCCGCACTCCCCCGGGGAGATCGGCGACGTGGCCGCGGTGAGACTGGGCAAGTTCATGGAGCGCGCGGAGGTGCACCGTGGCGACGTCGCGGAGGTTCCCGTTCAGCTCGCGCACCGCACGGCGGAACACGTACGTTCGCAAGAGCTTAGGGTAGAGGAGGAG
>JBBTHR010000052.1:0-2481 GCA_038060295.1 Candidatus Eiseniibacteriota bacterium | reverse complement strand
TGGTGCGCGATCCGGCCCAGGACGTAGACGACGTTCCGGATCACGTACCACCGGGAATCGCCGAGACGCTGCAGCAGCGGCTCGACGTCGTTTCGACAGGAGGCGATGAGCCCTTCGCAGAGGGCGCGACGGTGCCGGACGTGATTCACCTGGCCCAGCAGGTCGCAAATGGCGGGGGTGGCGCTGGAGCCGAGCTGGACCAGGAAGTCGGTGAGCGCTTCGGGGTCGAGCTCGGGGTGCGCGTTCAGCGTGGGCGCGAGTTGCCCCAGGAACGACGGGCGGCCGATCTCGCGGATCACCTGGTCGGCGATTCCCTCGAATTCAGGACCCTCCGCCGTCTTCGCCGCGGCGATCTGCTTCAGAAGGCCCACGAGTTCCCGTGCGCGGCGGACGTCGCCCTCCTCGATCGCGAACTCGATGAAACGCTGGAACGCCACCGCGGAGTCCTTGAAGCCGGCGCCATCCTGCTCGTAGCGGAGGATGGCGGCGACGATGTCGAGCACTTCCTGGCGGAGCGGGCGGACTTCCTCGAGTCGGATCATGTGCTCCAGTTCGTCGCGCTCCTTGTCGGAGAGCTGAAACTGGATGCTGTCCGGGCGCTCCCACGTACGGGACCGCTGGATGTGGGCCGACCAGTCGTCCGAGCGCTCGGCGGCGACCGCGCTGTCGGTCTCCCCTTCCGCCGCACCTTCCGCGGCGGCCCGATCGTCGAGCGCCTCCTCGTCGGCCGCGCCGGCGGGCCAGGGAATCGTATCGCCTGTCACCGCCGCGTCGTCGTCGGAGCGGCCGGCGGAAGCCGAGGTGTCCCCATCGCTCAGCTCGTCGAGGGAGAGGTAGGTGTACTCGATATGGCCGAAGTCGCGCTCCCAGAGGAGCGTGACGACGTCGTCCTCCCCGTTCGGGCCGTCGATCGCCTTCCGCACCACTTCCAGGAAGGAGCGCAGCTCGCCCGCCTCCAGCCCTTCCCGGATCGTGATCCCGCGCACGCCGTCCGCGAAGAAGCGGAAGGCGAGCGAGTCGTTCCGGTCGGCATTGTGGTAGACGGAGTATCCCTCGAAGAGAAAGTCGAACTGCTGCACGGTGAGGGGAATGTCCCCGATTTCCTTGAGGCACGACCACGTGCGCGCTTCCAGGTCGGCCTGGAATTTCACGAGCTGGGGATTGTTCGGCAGGTAGAGGCGCGTCGCCTTCACGGTCTTGACGAGCGTGGAGAGCCAGTCGGCCACGCGCTTCACGTCGAGCGCGAGAACCTGATCGCGGATCTTCTCCGCTTTCTGGTCCGCGCTTCGCTCGGGCTTCGCCGTCTTGGAAGTGGTTGGGGCGTCCATACGGGTCAAGGTTCGGCTGCTTCCAGCCACTCCTTGAGCCCTTTCGAGGGGCGCGGGAAAAACGGAGCTAGGGGCGGACCTCGACCCGGCCGGGGATCGCTTCGGAGCCCTTGGGAAGCGCTCCCAGGGCAACCACGTGGGCCGCCCGGATCTGCCCCAGGACCCGGCGGTCGTGCGTGAAGAGGATCACCTGCACCTCCTCCGCCAGTTCCTCCAGGAACGCCAGGAGGGAGCCCCGGCGGTCCTCGTCCAGATGGGCGACCGGATCGTCGAGCAGGAGCGGCAGCGGCTCGCGGGCCGCCAGCTCCTGCGCCAGGGAGGCGCGGAGCGAAAGGTAGAAGACGTCCCGCGCACCGCGCGAGAGGGAGTCGATCCCGATGGCGCCGCGGCTGCCCATGGCGAGCGTGGCGTGGAATTCGGCGTCCAGCGCGACCGAGCCATATCGTCCGGAGGTGAGCCGGGCCAGGGTCGCCCCCGCCTTCTCGGCGATTCGCCCCACGTGCTGCTCCTGGTATTCGTGCACGGCTTCGCGGAGCCCCTCCAGCGCGATCAAAAGGGCGTCGCGATGCTTCACCTCGTAGCGAAGCGACTCCTCGTCGGCCGCGATCGCCTCGTCCAGCGACTCGAGATTCTCCGCGTCGCTGTCGGGACCGCCGCGCCGCACCACGCCGTCCAGCACCTCCTGCGCGGAATCGAGGCGCGTTCGGAGCGCCGTGGTCTCGCGCTTCAGCCGGTCCGAGGCCTCGGCGATCTTCACCGGATCCTCCTTGAACGGAGCGAGGAACCCCGACTGCTGCAGCAGGAGCTTCTCCTTCGAGCGGAGCGACCCCACCGCCTCGTCGATCTCCCGCGCCTCCGACTCCAGACGGTCGGGCATCGGGAGGGAGTGCATGACCGCCGCGTGCTCGCGCCGCTCCTGATTCGCGGCGCGGAACTGCTTCACGTCGCCCAGCACGACTTCGAGCGTCCGGCCGGCCAGGAACGGGTTCACGCGGATCTCGATCTGGTCGATCTCCTGGCTCAGCGTCCGGATGTTCTCCTCGACGATCTTCACCTGCGCCTCGCCCATGACCCGCGCCTTCTCGGTGCTCTGGCCGAACGCGCGGCTGACGATGAGGCCGAGCACGGCGCCGAGCGCCATGGCGCCGGCCGC
>JBBTHR010000051.1:0-1313 GCA_038060295.1 Candidatus Eiseniibacteriota bacterium | reverse complement strand
AGCAACGGCAGATTCACTTCCCGCGCGAAGGCGGTCGGACTGGAATAGCGTTCGACGTCCGTGGCGACGACGGCCATTACGTCTCCCGGTCGAGCGCGGCGGCAAGGGCGGCGACGAGCCGAGGCACCTCGCGCGACGCGACGGTTCTCATGTCGAGCAGTAGGCGATTCGACTCCACGCGCCCGATCACCGGGTCGGAACCCGTCCGTAGCGCGCGTGCCAGGTCGTCGACGCGCCCGCGAACGGGGCGCAGCGACAGGGCGAACGAGGGAACGCGGGCGAGCGGGAGTGCTCCCCCGCCCACTTCGCCGTCGCAGGCTACCACCTCCGCGCCCGCGCGAACAGCCCGTTCCACGCCGAGGAGCCGGAGTGTGCGCCGGGCCCGGGCGCGGACCGATGCGGCCGGTTCCCCGAGCATGCGAAGGACCGGAATCGCCTCCGCGGCGCGCTCTGGATCGCGGTAGAGGCGAAGCGTCGCCTCCAGGGCCGCCAGCGTCAGTTTGTCGGCACGAAGCGCGCGTGTGAGCGGATTCGCCTTGGCGGCGGCGATCATCGCCTTCGTCCCGGCCAGGATCCCCGCCTGGGGTCCTCCGAGGAGCTTGTCGGCGCTCGCCGTGACGAGCGGGACGCCGGCCGCCAGCGCGCGCGCGGCCAGCGGCTCGTCGGGAAGGCCGAAGCGCGTCATGTCGACCAGCGCCCCCGAGCCGACGTCCTCGATCAGGGGAATTTTCCGGCGGCGGGCAAGGCGAACCAACTCCTCGCGCGGCACCTCGGCCGTGAAACCGACGATGGCGAAATTGCTCGGGTGAATGCGGAGGATGGCACCGGTCGCGGGACCGATGGCCCGTTCGTAGTCGCCGATCCGCGTCTTGTTCGTCGTCCCGACCTCGCGGAGCGTCGCGCCCGCCCTCTCAAGAATCTCGGGGATCCGGAACGAGCCGCCGATCTCGACCAACTCGCCCCGCGACACCACGGCCTCCTTCCCCCGCGCGAAGGTGTTGATCGCGAGGATCATGGCCGCCGCGTTGTTGTTCACGACCAGCGCCGCCGGGGCGCCGAGGATCTCGCGCAGGAGCGGTTCCAGGTGGCTCATGCGCGACCCGCGCTCGCCCCGCGCCAGATCGAATTCGAGGTTCGTGTAGGAGCCGGCCATGGCGGCGAGGGCGCGGACCGCGTCCTCCGCCAGCGGCGCGCGGCCGAGGTTCGTGTGGATCACCACGCCGGTGGCGTTCAGGACCGGCCGGAGGCTCGGACGCATGGCCGCCTCGGCGCGCGAGGCGGCGTCGGCGGCGATGGCCGCGGCGTCGGGCGGT
>JBBTHR010000050.1:0-17268 GCA_038060295.1 Candidatus Eiseniibacteriota bacterium | reverse complement strand
CAACAAGCCGGTCGCCGTCTGGGTGGAGGTCCCGGTAGACTTCCACTTCTAGCCTCAAGCGCCTCCGCGGAGCAGAGGCGCCGGACATGATTTCGGACCTGATCTGAGAAATCCCCCCGACCCCTCTCCACGACGTCCGCGGACGTCGTCGACGCCGGGAAGAAACGGGGAGCATCATGTCCGGCCTGCTTCGATACGCTTCGTTCTCCGCATTGTCTCCGGCGCGGGCCGCCCATCGTGGGGGCCCCGACGCGAGATCCTCTCCCGGCACCCCCTCTCTCGCCCTCGTTCTCTCGGGCGGAGTCCATCTCGCGGCGCTGGCGCTCTGCCTGGCGGCGGCCGCGCGTTCGGGGTTCGTGGAGTCGAGGCAGATGGAAATGCGGATTCTGATCGATCCTGGCCTCACCCTGACTCCGCCGCCCTCGTCCGCGCCGCCCGTCATCGGCCGAGCCGCCGATGACGAGCGAGGCCGCATCGAACCGGCACCGCCGGAGCGACGGGTCGTGGATCAACCGATCGACAGGCCCACCTTCAACCCCGGCGCCAGCGGGGGCGTCCGCCCCGACAATCCTCACGGGGGCGGAATCGTCGGCGAGGGGGACCTCCCGGCTCCTCCGGAGCGTAGCGCGGTCGATCCCAATACTCCCATCGCCTACTACGACGAACCGCCGGTCCCCGTGGAGGTCCCCGAGCCACCCTATGAGGACATGCCCCGGGAGGCGGGAATCGAGGGAAAGGTCGTCCTGGAGGCTCTGGTGACCTGGGAGGGGCACGTTCGAGAGGTTCGGATTCGGGAAGGGAATCCCATGCTGGCGGCTCCCGCCGCGAAGACCGTGAAAACATGGCGATTCCGGCCAGCCCGGTGGCAGGGACGGGCGGTCAGCTGCTGGGTCTCGATCCCCATCGTCTTCCGGCTGCACTAGGGGGCGTTTTCGTTGACAGGCCGCAAGGGCGAAGCATAGCCTGAACGGTCATGCGCGCCTCCGGCAATCCCTCTGATCGCAATCTTTTCTGGGGCATGGCTGCCGGGCTGACCGCGGTGGTCGTCGGGCCGGTCCTCGCCGCGGCGGCCGAGGGGCGCGTCCCGCATCAGAGCGGCATGATCGAGCTCTACTGGACCGGCGGCGTCTTCATGCACCCGATCCTCTTCTGCTCGGTCGTGGGGCTCGGCCTCATCATCGAGCGCGCGTGGTTTTTCACGCGGGCGCGTACCGATACCCGCCGGCTGATGGGCGAGGTGCTGCGAACCCTTCAAGACCAGGGACTCGAGTCGGCGCAGCGGATGCTCCACGCGCGGCGCGGTCCGATCGCCGCCGTCCTTCATTCGGGACTGGCGAGGGCCAAGCGCGGCCCGGAGGCGGTGGAGAAGGCGATCGAGACCGCGGCATCGATCGAGATCGCGCTCCTGGAGCGCGGCTTGATCTGGCTCGCGACCGTGGCCAACATCGCCCCGCTCCTCGGTTTCCTCGGCACCGTCTCGGGGATGATCCACGCGTTCGAGGCGATCGCCGCCGCGGAGGAGGTCTCGGCGAAGCTCGTCGCGACCGGCATCTCCGAAGCGCTGATCACGACCGCCGCCGGGCTGATCGTGGCGATCCCGGTTCAGGCCGCGCACAACTACTTCGTCTCCCGGATCGACAAGTTCGTCATCGACATCGAGGAGTCGGGCGCCGAGTTGATCGACAGCCTGACGACGCACTCCAAGGAATGGGAGCACTTCCTCACGACGATCCACGCTCCGGGCACGCCGGCTCAGCGCTGACGGCCCGGGCCCGGTCACGCCACACATGAGAATCGCCCGCAGACGCTCGTCCAGCCCGGAGATTTCGCTCGTCTCCACGTCGGACGTCGCGTTCCTTCTGCTCATCTTCTTTCTCTCGACCGCGGCGCTGAGCGTCGAGCGCGGGTTGCTGCTCGAACTTCCGCGCGCGGGCGATTCCCCGGCCGTGCTCCCGGCCTCGCGGATCGTGTCGGTCGGCGTGGCCGCGGACGGATCGTTCGACCTCGACGGCACGCCGGTCTCCGCCGACGCGCTCCGTGCGGCGCTCCTGGCGCGACTGGGCTCGGTGCCCGATTCGGTCGTGCGACTGCGCGTCGATTCGGCCGCGCCCTACGCGGCGTTCGTCTCGGCGCTCGATCAAGTGAAGCTCTCGGGCGCGCGGCAGCTCTCGCTGGAATCGGGACCACGGCCATGAAGCTCAGACGGCGGGTGCGAATCGGGTCGTCGATCCCCACGGCCTCCATGGCCGATATCGCCTTGCTCCTCCTCATCTTCTTCATGAGCACGACGATCATCGGCTCGCGTCAGGGGATCGCGGTCCGTTTGCCGGGTACGACCGCGGGAGAACGGCTTCGCGTGGAGGGGATGATACGCGTCTCCATCGGACCGAACGGGGAGGTGGCGTTCAACGACGCGCGCGTTCCCCTGGCGAGCGTCGGCGCCCTGCTCGCGGAGAAGCGCGCGCGGCGCCCCGATCTGGTCGTGGCGCTCCACGCGGATGCACGGACGCCATACGCGCTGGTCGGCGCGGTCCTGGACGAACTGAAGGCGGCAAGGGCGCCGCGCGTGACGCTGGCGACGACGAAGCGGGGGGGGATGTGAACCAGACCGACCGACTCCCGTCGCTTCGCCGAAATTACTACCGGCGCGTCCGAAGCGCGCTCGTCGTCGCCGCGGCGGTCCACGCGGTCGCCTTCGCCATGGCGCCGCCGTACCGCCCCGCGCCTCCGATCATGCGGCCCGATCCGCTCCGGCTCCTTCCAGCCGGCGGGGGGTGGGGCCGGTCGATCGTGGACCTGGCGAGCGCAGGGACGTCCGTCGCGCAGGAGCTGCGGGCGAGGACGTCTCCGCTGGCCGGCGTCGTCCCGGCCGCGGAGCGGGAGATCATGTCGGAGCAGTGGGCGCCGCCACGGGCGGGGGTGGCCGCCGCGGCGGGCGCAACGGTGGCGGCCGGGGGAGGCGGGACGATGGAGGAGGATGCCGCGCCCGTCTACTACGGGTACGACACGGCCCCTCGCGCGCTGCGGACGTTCGAGCCCTCCTACCCCATGGCGGCCAAGTACTCGGGATTCGAGGGGACCGTCGTGATCAATATCAACCTCGACGAGCGTGGGAGGATCCTACGGGCGTGGGTGGCATCCGCCAGCGCTCCGGAGTTGCTCATCGCGACCGCCCTCGACGCCGTCCACCAGTTTCAGTTCTCGCCGGGGCTGGCGCGCGGCGTCGCGGTCCGTTCCACCGTGGCGGTGCCGTTTCGGTTTTTCTTGAGGCGAATCAGCTAACGCGATGGGAGGCAATACGATGAACACTCATGCTGCCGGCGACGGCGAAGTTCCGAAGCAGAAGGGGCCGAACGAATTCGGGACCCTGGGGACGATCTTCGTCAACCCGAGGGCGACCTTCGCGGCCATGGCGGAACGGCCGCGCTTCATCGTGGCGATGATGCTCGTGGCCGTGGCGATCTCGGTCATGGCGGTCCCGATCTTCCAGTCCGGAGTGGTGCGTGACGAGACCCTCGCGAAGATGGAGCAGAAGGGGACTCCCGAGCCTCAGATCGAGGCGACGGCGAAGTTCTTCGATTCTCCGGCTGGGCTGATCATGGGCGTCGCCGGAAATATCGTCGGCGTGCCGTTCGCCCTCCTCGTGAGCGCGGCCATTCTCTTCTTCATGGGGAATTTCATGCTCGGGGCGAAGCTCCGCTTTTCGCACTACCTGAGCGCGGCTGCCTACGGCTCGGTCGTGGGAATCGCGGATCATGCTGTGAGAACGGCGCTCGTGGTCGCCAAGGGATCGATGGACGTTCGGCTGGGGCTCGGCAACCTCTTCGGAGAGGATCTCCCCTACCTGGGCCGGGTCCTCGATTCGCTGACCGATCCGCTCCTCCTCTGGGGGATGGCCATCACGGCGCTGGCGCTGGCGGTCTACGCCAAGAAGGGGTTCGGATTCGGCGTCATCGCCTCCATCCCGACCCTGATCGTGACGCTCCTTCTCTCGGCGATGCGCTAGAGGCGGAAACCAAAAGGCGTTTCCCCGCGTATCAGTGAATACCGTCCCCCGGGACGGCCTAGACGATTCAATCCGTGTCCCTGATCTGGAGATAACGCATGCGATCCGTTCCTCGCTTCGCTCTCAGCACCCTCGCGGCGGTCGCCGTCCTTACGGTGGGCGCCATGGCGCCGCCGCCCATATGGGCCGCGGCGGATTCCACGATGGCGGTCCCCTCGGCGGCCGTTCCCGGGCAGGCGGGCGAGGTCTGGTCCCTCGCGCGCTGCATTCAAACCGCCCTCGAGAGCAACGGCGATGTTCGCGGCGCGAACGCCCGGACGATGCAGGCGCGAGGGGGCGCGCTCAGCGCCTGGTCGAACGTCCTACCGTCTGTGACAGCGTCGGCGGGAATCACGCGCATCAACCCGCAAGGCACCGTCAACCCAGTCGACGTGTCCTCAATATCGGGGTCGCTCCAGACCAATCTCTTGGACATCCGCGCATGGTCGGACAAGCGCCGCCAGGACCATTTGAGGACGAGCGCCCGGCATGGTGAAGCCGAAACGCGCAACGACGTCGTCTTTCGCGTGAAGCAGCAGTATTTCGAGTGCATCAAGGCCAAGCGCCTCGCGGAGGTCGCACGCGATTCGGAACGGCTCGCGCGCGACGAGGAGACTCGCTCCGAGGCGCTATTTCAGGTCGGAAGCGTCGCACGCGGCGACGTTCTGAAGGCGCGAGCCCGGCGTGCGTCGACGCAGCTGAGCCGGATTCAGGCTGTGAATCAGGTCAACATCCAGTTGCAGCGGCTGAAGCAGCTCCTCGGCGTCGAAATCGGGACGTCGCTCTACGTCGAGGCCGAGATGGACGGGGAGACGGCACTGCCCGATTCCGCGTCGGTGGTGGCGCAGGCGATCCGTTCGCGGCCGTTGCTCGCTTCGGCTCAAGCCTCTGAACGCGCTGCCCGGTCCGGGTTGTTCGGCGCGCGCACGTCGCGCGCCCCCCGCGTGACCGGCACGGCGAACGTCGAGCGGACCCGCATTGAAGAATCACCGGCATCCACCGAGTGGACCGGCGCGCTCCGCGTATCCGTCCCGCTCTTCGACGGCCTCGCCACGGAGGGGAATGTCCGCGCCGCCAAGGGATCGCTCCTCGAGTCCGAGGCGAGCCGCCGGCAGCTGGAACTCGACGTCGCCGTCGAGACGCAGCAGGCGTGGCTCCTTCTCAAGGAAGCCGTGGAGCGAATCGCCGTCGCGCGAGAAGGCGTCGCGTCGGCGGAGGAGGATCACAAGTTTTCCAAGAGCCGCTACGAGCTCGGCGCGGGGACCTACCTCGACCTGCTCACCGCGGCCGTAGGCCTGGAACAGGCGCGCCAGCAGCTGGTCGAGGCGCAGGCCGACGCGCGTGTCGCCGAAGCCGCGCTGGAGCGGGCGATCGGGGAGCGGCGCTACTAGCGTCGCTCGGGGGGAAAGCGAACCATGAAAGGCCGGACCAAGGCGCTCCTCATCGGAGGAGGCGCGCTGCTCGTGACTCTCGTGATCGTGGCCAATGTGGCCCGGTCCTCCGGCGGCAAGACCGCCGTGCAGGTGGGCGAGGTGAAGAAGGGGACGATCACGTCGACGGTGCGCGCGCCGGGTCGCACGCAACCCGAGACGATGGTGAAGGTCAGCGCCGACGTTCCGGGCAAGGTGATCCGCCTGGCCATCAAAGAAGGCGACTCGGTGCGGCGCGGGCAGTTCCTGCTCCAGATCGACGACATCGAGTATCGCGCGCAGGTGGCGAACGCGGAGGCCGCGGTGCAGGCGGCCCGGTCGAATCTCCGCCAGTCGGAGGCAGCGTTCGCGCAAAGCGACGCCGCGCTCAAGAGGAAGGAAAGCCTCTCCGAGCAGAAGCTCGTCTCCCCCGAGGAACTCGACGTGGCGCGCACGACGCGCGACAGCGACAAGGCGCGGCTGGACGCACGCCGGGAGGATGTGGCGCAGAGCTCGGCGAGCCTCGTGATCGCCCGCAGCCGACTCAGCAAGACGCATTTCGTCTCCCCGCTCGACGGCACCGTGACTCAGCTGGCGATCGAGGAGGGGGAGATCGTGATCACCGGAACGATGAACAACCCCGGAACCGTGATCCTGACGGTGGCCGACCTTCGGCGGATGAAGGTGGAGGCCGACGTGGACGAGACCGACGTCTCGTCGGTCCGGATCGGGCAGAAGTCGAACGTCACGGTGGACGCGCTTCCCGACACGTCGCTCGTCGGCCACGTCACGGAAATCGCGAATTCGCCCACGATCTCCGGCGCCGGAAGCCAGGACCAGCAGACCAATTTCCTCGTGGACGTGATGATCGACGCGCCTCCGTCCATGCTTCGGCCCGGGATGACCGCCGACGTCGAGATCACAACCGCCACGCGCGACAGTGTGCTGCTCGTTCCGATCCAGGCGGTCGTCGTGAGGACGCCGGAGGAACTCGTGCCGATGGCGAAGCGCGGCGCGCGGAAGAGGAAGGACGCGAAGACTCCGGCCGTGTCCGCCTCCGGCAAGGACGGCGCAAAGGCGGAGGAGATCCGCGGCGTCTTCGTCATGGACAAGGACGGGAAGGTCGCCTTCCGCAAGGTGACGACCGGCCTGTCGAGCGACACCGACTACCAAGTCTCCGGCGAGCTGAAGCCGGGGGAGAAGATCGTCACCGGTCCGTTCCGCGTCCTGCGCACGCTCAAGCCGGAGCAGCGGGTCCGCGTCGAGGAACCCAAGAAGCCCGGCCAGCAGGAGAAGAAATGAGCGTCGTGAACGAGCCGTCGGGCGTCTCCGCCCTGTCGACCGACGGAATGCTGATCGACATCCGTGACGTCCGGAAGATCTACATCATGGGTACGAACGAGGTCCACGCGCTGGACGGCGTCGACCTCCAGGTGCGGAAGGGCGAGTACCTCGCGATCATGGGCCCGTCGGGCTCGGGCAAGTCGACCCTCATGAACATGATCGGGTGCCTGGACACGCCAACCAGCGGCTCCTACAAGCTGCGGGGGACCGAAATCCGCGAACGCGAGGACGACGAGCTGGCGCGCATCCGGAATCAGGAGATCGGCTTCATCTTCCAGACGTTCAATCTCCTGCCGCGCGCCGACGCGCTCCACAACGTGGAGCTTCCGTTGATCTACGCCGGCAAGCCGGCGAAGGAGCGCCGCGCCCGGGCGAAGGAAATGCTCGACCTGGTCGGCCTGGGCGACCGGACGCATCACCGCCCGAACGAACTCTCCGGTGGGCAGCGTCAGCGCGTCGCCATCGCCCGCGCGCTCGTGAACAACCCCTCGATCGTCCTCGCCGACGAGCCGACCGGAAACCTCGATACGAAGACCGGCCACGAGATCATGGCGCTCCTCGACGAGATTCACCGCAAGGGGAACACCGTCATCCTGGTCACCCACGAGGAGGAAGTCGCCGCCCTCGCCCACCGCGTCGTCCGGCTCCGGGACGGCTTGATCGAAACGGACCAGAGGCGAGCGCCCTCCGCCGGACCGGGCGCATGAACCCCCCGGCTTCGCCCCCGCGCGACTTCTGGATCGCCCAGGGGGAGAACTTGCGGATCGCCGTCGACGCGCTCCGCGCCAACAAGCTCCGCTCCATCCTGACGGTCATCGGCAACGTGGTGGCGGTCATGTCGGTGATCGCCGTGGTCGCGATCATCGACGGACTGAACACCTACGTCAGCGACAAGATCCTCCAGCAGGGGCTGGGTGTTCTCACGATCGACAAGTACGGCTTCATCACGAGCGAAGAGGAGTATCGCGAGGCGGAGAAGCGCCGTGATCTCGGGCTCGACGACATGCAGGCCCTGGCCTCGCGCATGCAGCTGGCCGAACAGGTGGTCGCGCAGGCCTCGCGCCGCCGGATCGTGCGCGCGGGGAGCACGGAACTGCAGGGCGTCGATATCACCGGAACGACCGATGGCTACGAGCAGGTCTCGAAGCTGGAGGTGGAACAGGGGAGACATCTCGACGCCCCCGACGTCGAACGGCGGCGGCCGGTGTGCGTGATCGGCTCGGAAGTGGCCGAGAAGCTCTTCCCGCGCACCGATCCGCTCGGGGCGAGCCTCCGCGCGGGGGGACACGAGCTTCGCGTGGTGGGGGTGTTCGCGCAGCGGGGCAACGTTCTCGGTACCAGCCAGGACAACATCGTCTACGTTCCGCTGGGGCAGTTCTACAAGATGTTCGGCTCTCGGGCGGACCTGACCATCCTGGTCCGCGGCCGCGAAGGCATGGACCCGACGCGAGTCCAGGACGAGGCGCGCGTCGTCCTGCGCGCACAACGCCACGTGCCGCTCGGCAAGCCCGACGACTTCGGCATGACCACCGCCGAGACGTTTCAGTCGTTCTGGAAGCAGATCACGGGGGGCATTTTCGCCGGGACCATCGCGCTGGTCGCCATCTCGCTCGTGGTCGGCGGCATCGTCATCATGAACATCATGCTGGTGGCCGTCACCGAGCGGACGCGGGAGATCGGGATCCGCAAGGCGCTCGGCGCCCGCCGCTCCGACCTCACGATGCAATTTCTGAGCGAGGCGATCGTGCTCTCGCTCTTCGGAGGCTTCGTGGGGGTCCTGGCGGGAATCGCGATCGCCTTCCTGATCCGCGCGGCCACCCCGCTCCCGGCCGCCATTCAGCCCTGGTCGATCGGACTGAGCCTCGCCGTCGCCTGCTCGGTCGGTCTCTTCTTCGGCGTCTATCCCGCCACCCGCGCCGCGCGCCTCGATCCGATCGTGGCGCTTCGCCAGGAGTAGCCCGTGGCCATCGACGTCCGCGAAGGGATCGGCATCGCGTTCCAGGCGATCCGCACCAACAAGGTCCGCTCGTTCCTGACGGTGCTCGGCGTCATCATCGGCATCACCTCCATCATGGCGATCGTCTCCATCATCGAGGGGCTGAACCGGAGCGTGAAGGCACAGCTCGCCTCTCTCGGCACCGACGTGCTTTTCATCCGGCCGTTCGCGCCCGGAGCCTTCGTGGGGGACTTTCCCGACAGCCTCCGCCGGCGAAAGTGGTTCAAGGTCGAGGACGCCGAGGCGATCCGACGCAGCTGCCCGGACGTGCAGGCCGTGGCGCCGCTCAACTTCACGGAGGCGCGCCTCCGGTACCGCGAGAACGAGTCTCGCATCACGTTCATCATCGGGAGCACCCCCGACTTCATGGTGACGAACAACATCTCCACCGCGGCAGGACGCTACTTCACCGAGGCGGAGGTGGAGCGGCGGGCCGCCGTCGTGGTGCTTGGCCCGGAGCACGTGGAGTCGCTCTTCCCGCACCAGAGCGCCGTGGGCCGGACGATCAGCATCGGCGGCCAGCCCTTCACGGTAATCGGCGAGACCGAACCGAAGGGGAGGCTTTTGGGACAGAGCCTCGACGACATGGTCATCATGCCGTACTCGACCTGCGAGAAACTCTTCGGCCCCGATCTCCGCATGGTGATGAACGCCAAGCCTGTCTCGCCCGAGCGAATCGACGTCGCCATCGACCAGATCCGGGACGTGATGCGGAGGCAGCGGAAGGTGCCGTACCACCAGAACGACAACTTCGCGGTCTTCACCGACCAGGCGCTCCTGGATCTCTACAACAGCATCACCGGCGCCTTCTACCTCGTCATGGTCGCCATCTCCTCCATCGGGCTCATGGTCGGTGGGATCGGCGTCATGAACATCATGTTGGTGTCGGTCACGGAACGGACGCGGGAGATCGGCGTCCGGAAGGCGATCGGCGCCCGACAGCGCGACATCCTCCTGCAGTTCATCGTGGAGGCGATGACGCTCACCGGCACGGGGGGAATCGTCGGTGTGGCCGCGGGGCTCTTCGTCGGCTGGCTCGTGGACGTGTTCAGTCCCCTGACGTTCGCGGTTCCGCTCTGGGGAATCGTGCTCGCGTTTCTTTCAGCGACTTCGGTGGGCCTCTTCTTTGGGATTTATCCCGCGGTGAAGGCGGCGCGACTCGATCCGGTCGAGTCGCTCCGGTACGAGTAGGGGTGGGGGAGGTGCCGTCGTGATCGTTCGCCACGCCATCGTCCGCCCGCCGGGAGATTCGTTCGCGGAGGGGCTCACCACCGCGGGTCTCGGCCCGCCGGACCTGGTGCTCGCGCGCGAGCAGCATCAGGCGTATTGCGAAGCGCTGCTGGATTGCGGCGTCGCCCTCACCTGGCTTCCCGCGGATTCCCGATATCCCGACTCCACCTTCGTCGAAGACACCGCCGTCCTCACGCCTCGCGGTGCCGTTCTCACCAGGCCCGGCGCGGAGAGCCGATCGGAAGAAGTGGCAGCCATACGCCCGGCGCTGGAGCCGTTCTACCAGATCCTGCGCGAGATCGAGACGCCAGGCGCGCTGGACGGGGGCGATGTCTGCGAGGTGGGGGACCACGTCTTCATCGGAATCTCGGATCGCACGAACGAGGCGGGGGCTCGCCAACTGGCGGTGTTTCTCGCCGAGGAGGGGTACACCACGGTCACCGTGGATATCCGCGGGATCCCGGGAATTCTCCACCTGAAGAGCGGGCTCGCCGCGCTGGACGACTGGCGTCTCGCCGTCGTACCGGAACTCATCGCGCATCCGGCCTTTCGGTCCCACCGGATCGTCGCCGTGGCGCCCGAGGAGTCGTACGCCGCGAACTGCGTCAACGTGAACGACCGCATTCTCGTCGCGTCGGGATACCCGGGCTTCGAGGGGACTCTGCGCGGGCTCGAGTACGATCTGGTGCCGCTTGATATGTCGGAATTCCGGAAGATGGACGGCGGGCTGAGCTGCCTTTCGCTTCGATTCTGACGCCGCGCCGCGCTGGCTCGGCGGAGCTTCGGCGCCGCGCCCGCTCCCTGCCAACCGTGTGGTAAACTGGTCCGGCTCGAATCGGTTTCGAGTCCAACTCCACCGAATTTCCCCAGGGAGGATCCCATGCGCACCCTATCCCTCGCTTCGATCGCGCCGGCGCTGCTGGCGGCGTTCCTGTTGGCCTCGGCGCCCTGCTTGGTCGGGTCGGCCGCCGCGGCCGAGAAGATCGCGATCACGAAGCTCGCCGACCTTCCGCCTCACACCTACAAGATCCCGGACAAGCCGAGCGTGCTCGTCACGAACAAGGCGGCGATCCTCGACCTGGCGAACGCCATCGAGAAGGACCTGAAGGCCGATCTGGAGAAATACGACATCCAGGACCAGACGGCCACGCGCCGGATCTACGGCACGCTCCTCACGATTGCCATGCTGAAGGAGGACTTTCCCGCGGCGCGCGAACTGGTGAAGACGGTCCGCGGACTTCAGGAAAAGCCGGCGCAGAAGCTGACGTCGGGAATCCTGGCCGAGGCGTTCATGAAGATGCGCGAGTCGGGCGCGGCCGATCCGAAGGCCGCCCTTCGCGCCAATCTCGAGACCGCGCTCCGGGCGCTTCCGTATCAGGAGGTTCAGGACATCCTCAAGTCGACCAAGGGGAGCTTCGAGGTGATGTCGGTGAATCTCATGGTCGGCAGCATCCAGGCGAGCGTCGACCAGGCGGCCAAGGATGGCACGCTGAGCGGCGACTTCGCGACCGGGCTCGTCCAGGTCGGGTACGTGGCCGCCGCCATCATTCCCTTCAAGGCCGAGATCGTGGCCGCCTACACGGCCGTCCTCGACGCGAACAAGGGCGAGGCGAAGTCCGATATCTGGGCCGCTCGCGACGTCACGCTCGATGCCGGAGCGAAGCTTTCTCCGGTGGTGGTCGGGGTTTGGGATTCGGGCGTCGACGTCGCGCTCTTCCCGAACCAGCTCTGGTCGAACCCGAAGGAAGTCGCGGGGAACCAGAAGGACGACGATAAGAACGGCTTTGTGGACGACGTGAACGGGATCGCCTGGACGCTTCATTCGGACCCGGAGCCGGCGCTCCTCTTCGACATCGAGAAGGCGGTCGGGAACCGGGGCCAGTACAAGGGAGACCTGAAGGGCTTCGAGGACATCCAGGCGAATCTGGAGACGCCGGAGGCCACGGCCCTGAAGCAGAAGCTCGGCGGCATGACGCAGGACCAGGTGAAGCCCTTCATCGAGGGGGTCACCGCCTACTCCCAGTACGCCCACGGCACCCACGTGGCCGGCATCGCGGCGCACGGGAACCCGGCCGCGAGGGTCCTGGCCTGCCGCATGACGTTCGACCATCACGCCGTTCCGGAGAAGCCGACGATCGAGCAGGCCGTGAAGGACGGCGAGGCGATGGCGAAGTCGGTCGCCTACTTCAAGGCGCACGGCGTTCGGGTGGTGAACATGAGCTGGGGCGGCGACCTGAAGTCGATCGAGACCGCCCTGGAGCTGAACAATGCGGGCGGCACTCCGGAGGAGCGGCGCGTCCTGGCGCGGAAGATCTACGACATCGGTTACCAGAAGCTCTTCGACGCGCTGAAGGCCGCGCCGGAGATCCTCTTCGTGATCGCGGCGGGAAATTCGGACAACAACGTGAAGTTCGATGAGGTGATGCCGAGCTCCTTCAAGCTGCCGAACATCCTGGTGGCCGGCGCGGTCGATCAGGCGGGCGAGCAGACTTCGTTCACCAGCTTCGGGAACGTCGACGTCTACTCGAACGGCTTCGAGGTCGACAGCTACGTGCCGGGCGGGGACCGCATGAAGCTGAGCGGAACCAGCATGTCGGCGCCGAACGTTACGAACCTGGCAGCCAAGCTCTGGGCGACGAACCCGAAGCTGACGGTGGACCAGGTGAAGCAGTTCATCGTGAAGAACGCGGACGAGAAGAAATCGGGCGAGAACACGATTCGCCTCATGAATCCGAAGGCGTCGCTGTCCGCCGCCGCGGGCGGCGCGCAGTAGCCGCCCACGAGGAACCTTGGACCAGATCCGCGTTCGCGGGGCGCGCGAGCACAACCTCAAGAATCTCAACATCGACATCCCCCGGAACGCCCTCGTCGTCCTGACAGGCGTCTCCGGATCGGGGAAGTCCTCGCTCGCCTTCGATACCCTCTACGCCGAGGGGCAGCGCCGCTACGTCGAGTCGCTCTCCGCCTACGCCCGGCAGTTCCTGGGGCAGATGGAGAAGCCCGACGTCGACCAGATCGAGGGGCTCTCTCCCGCGATCTCCATCGAGCAGCGGACGGCCGGCAGCAATCCCCGCTCCACCGTCGCCACCGTCACCGAGATCTACGACTACCTCCGCCTCCTCTACTCCCGCGTCGGCGTGCAGCACTGCGTGAGCTGCGACCGCCCCATCCGGAGCCAGACCGTCCAGGAGATGGTCGACACGCTCCTCGCGGCGCACCAGGGTGCGCGGCTCCAGATCCTGGCGCCGGTGATCCGCGGGCGGAAGGGGGAGTACCGGAAGGAATGGGCGCAGTGGAGGAAGCTCGGCTTCGTCCGCGCGCGGGTCAACGGTGCGTGGCGCGAGCTGGAGGAAGAACTGGCGCTCGACAAGAAGAAGAAGCATACGATCGAGATCGTCGTCGACCGCCTGGTCGCCGACGTGGAGAAGCGGAGCCGTCTCCACGAATCGCTGGAGACGGCCACACGCCTCGCGGAGGGGATGGCGCTCATCCTCCAGGCCGACGGCAGCGAGGAGACGCTCTCCGCCGGCGCCGCGTGCACGAGCTGCGGCATCTCCTACGAGCCGCTCCAGCCCCGCTCGTTCTCGTTCAATTCCCCCTACGGCGCCTGCAAGCAGTGCGACGGGCTGGGGACGACGATGGAGATCGACCCCGATCTCGTGATCCCCGACCGCTCGAAGTCGCTCGCCGACGGCGCGGTCTCGGTCTGGGGCGACCCCGACGGGACCTGGACGAAGGGCTCCATCGAGGCGATCGCGAAGCGGCTGAAGATCTCGATGAAGACTCCCTTCGCGAAACTCCCCGCCGCGGCACAGAAGGCGATACTTTACGGACTGGGCGACGAGAAGATCGACTACAAGTTCAAGCTGAAGAGCGGGAAAGTGTGGGAGCACAAGGGGCGCTTCCGCGGCGTGGTGAACGAGCTGATGCGCCGCTTCAAGGAGACCTCGTCCGACACGGTCCGCCAGCAGATCGAGCAGAGCATGAGCAAGAAGCCGTGTGCCCTGTGCGGCGGGGCGCGGCTCAAGGCGGAATCGCTCGCGGTCCGCGTCGACGGCCGCTCCATTGCCGAGTGGGTGGCGCAGCCGGTGAGCGGCGCGCGGCGGACGGTGACCGATCTGGCGCTGGCGCCCCGCGAGGCGTCGATCGCGTCGGCGATCGTGAAGGAACTCCGCCAGCGGCTCGAGTTTCTGGACGACGTCGGCGTCGGTTATCTGACGCTCGACCGCGCCGCCTCCACGCTCTCGGGCGGCGAGGCGCAGCGGATACGGCTCGCGACGCAGATCGGCTCCCGGCTCACCGGCGTCCTCTACATCCTGGACGAGCCGAGCATCGGGCTTCATCCGCGCGACAACCGGAAGCTCCTCGATACGCTCATCCGGCTCCGCGACCTCGGCAACTCCGTCCTGGTGGTGGAGCACGACCACGAGACGATGGAGGCGGCTGACTACCTGATCGACCTCGGCCCCGGCGCGGGGCGGCGTGGCGGCTACCTGGTGGCGCACGGAACGCCGGCGGAAGTGCGAGCGAATCCCGATTCGCTGACCGGCCAGTATCTCTCCGGGGCGCGCGAGATCTCGATTCCCACGACGCGCCGCGTCGGAACGGGGAAGTCGCTCGAGGTGGTTGGCGCACGCGAGCACAATCTGAAGAACGTCCGCGCCCACTTCCCGCTCGGGACCCTCATCTGCGTCACCGGCGTCTCGGGGTCGGGGAAGAGCACCCTGGTCAACGACATCCTCCACCGCGCGCTCGCGAAGAAACTCCACGGCGCTCGCGAGGTCCCCGGCGCCCACGACAGGATCACGGGCATGTCCGAAATCGACAAGGTCGTGGCGATCGACCAGTCGCCCATCGGGCGGACTCCGCGGAGCAATCCGGCGACCTACACGGGACTCTTCACGTTCATCCGCGACCTCTTCGCCGCGCTCCCCGAGGCGAAGGTCCGCGGCTACGCGCCGGGCCGCTTCTCGTTCAACGTGAAGGGGGGCCGCTGCGAGGCGTGCGGCGGCGACGGTCTCGTCACGATCGAGATGCACTTCCTTCCCGACGTCTACGTCACCTGCGAGGTCTGCCGGGGAATGCGCTACAACCGCGAGACCCTGGAAGTCGCGTACAAGGGGAAGTCGATCGCCGACATACTCGAGTTGACTGTGGACGACGCGCTGGAACTGCTGGGGCCGATCCCGTCGATCCGGCGGAAGCTCGAGACGCTGCAGGGCGTGGGGCTCGGCTACATCCACCTCGGTCAGGCCGCCACCACCCTCTCGGGAGGCGAAGCGCAGCGGGTGAAATTGGCAACCGAGCTGTCGCGCACCGAGACGGGGCGGACGCTCTATCTCCTGGACGAGCCGACGACGGGTCTTCATTTCGAGGACGTCCGGATGCTCCTCGACGTCCTCGACCGACTCACCGACCGGGGAAACACGGTCGTGGTGATCGAGCACAACAGCGACGTCATGAAGCGCGCCGATTGGATTCTCGATCTCGGACCGGAAGGAGGCGAGGGAGGGGGGCGAATCGTGGCGGAAGGGACGCCCGAGACGGTCGCCGCGGTCCGGGAGTCGCATACGGGTGCCGCCTTGAGAGGGGTGATGGTCGCCCCGGCGCCGAAGCGGGGGTGCGCGAGGGCTGCCGTTTGACATCCGTCCGCGATGTGGTAACGTACCGAACTCTACCCGCAACTGGCGGAAAACAAACGATATGCTCGATACTGCCACCGCGCTGAAGCGGACTCCGTTTCACCCTCGACACGTGGCCGCGGGAGCCAAGATGGTTCCCTTCGCGGGTCACGAAATGCCCATTCAATACGAAGGCATCCTGACGGAGCACCGGACGGTTCGCGCCGGGGTCGGAGTCTTCGACGTGTCTCACATGGGGGAGATCCGGCTCCGCGGCCCCGGCGCGATCGCCTACGCCAACCATCTCGTCACGAACGAGGTTGGCCCCACGCTTCCCGACGGCAAGGTCGTCTACACGCCGATGTGCCTGGAGCGCGGCGGGATCGTGGACGACCTTCTCGTTTACGCCTTCGGGGCGGAGCGCTACCTCGTCGTGAACGCTTCGAATTTCGACAAGGACCTGGCCTGGATCCAGCGCCACGCGCCGGCCGGCGTCGACGTGATCGACGAGAACGCGAAGACCGCGCAGCTTGCCGTTCAGGGCCCGCGCGCCGAAGAGGTGATCGGTGCCATCTACGGGGACCGCGCCCGCGCGCTCGCCTTCTACGAAGCCTATGTGGACGGAACGGGGGACGGTGCGACGATCGTCTCGCGGACCGGCTACACGGGCGAGGACGGCTTCGAGCTCTACGCTCCGGCCGCACGCGCCCTCGAAGTCTGGGACCGCGTCTTCGCCGCCGGGGCGTCCTTCGGCATTCGCCCGATCGGGCTGGGGGCGCGCGATACGCTCCGGCTCGAGATGGGCTACTGCCTCTACGGTAACGACATCGACGAAACGACGAATCCGCTCGAGGCGGGACTTGCCTGGACGGTTCGTTTCGATAAGTCCGAATTCATCGGCCGCGAGGCTCTCGTGAGCGCCAAGGAGGCGGGCCTGAAGCGCCGCCTGCTCGGGCTGATTCTCGAGGGAGCCCGCATCGCCCGTCCCGGCTTCGAAGTGGAGGTGCAGGGGCAGCGCGTCGGAACCGTCACGAGCGGAACGATGGGAATCAGCATCGGGCGCCCGGTCGCGATGGCATATCTGGAGTGCGACGCCGCGCGTCCGGGGGCACGCGTGGACGTCGTGGCGCGCGGCGAGCGGATCCCGGCGGTCGTTTCGGGACGGCCGATGTACACGCAGGGGAGCGTTCGCTCGCCCAAACCGAGGAGACCCCAATGAACGTGCCGAAGGACCTCCGCTACACGAAGGAACATGAGTGGATTCGCTCCAAGGGGGGCGACGTGGAGATCGGCATCACGGAATATGCGCAGGGAGAGCTGGGCGACGTTATCTTCGTCGATCTTCCGCCGGTCGGAACGAAGGTCGCCGCCATGAAGACGTTCGGCTCGATCGACGCCGTGAAGACGGTGAGCGATCTCTTCGCCCCGGTCGCCGGCGAAATCGTCGCGGTGAACGGTTCGCTGAAGGACAACCCGGCGCTCGTGAACCAGTCGCCTTACGGGCAGGGATGGATGGTTCGGATTCGCGTGGAGAACCCGTCGGACGTGAACGCGCTTCTCACGTCGGCCGACTACGAGAAGCTGCTGGGGGCGCACGCATGAGTTTCGTCGGCCGAAGCGACG